>NZ_CP145809.1:0-321828 GCF_038049925.1 Georgenia sp. M64 | reverse complement strand
CCGGGCGGGACCGCCCCATGGACCTCGGCTGGCTGCGCACCGAGCCCCTCTCTGACGCCGACGAGCGCAAGGTCCGCGGCCGCGACGACGCCTCGACCGCCCGGTCGGCCGAGAAGACCGAGAGCGGCGAGGCGGCCGAGGGTCGCTACCTCGACAGCGCCCTTCCCGAGGACACCGGCGAGCTCGAGGAGAAGGCGGCCGAGAGCGGTCAGATCCCCACCGAGGAACCCGACAAGGAGCACGTCTTCCTCGTCATCGGCGGGCTCGGGTTCGACGCGGCGATGGTCGCCGGCGCCGACGACGAGCTCAAGGCCAAGCTCGGCTGGATCGCGTACTTCTTCGCCGGGGTCAAGCACCTCACCGGCCGCAAGATCCACGCCACGGCCGAGCTCGGCGAGTCCGGCCAGGGCGACCCGTTCACCGCCCGGACCATCCTCTTCGCCAACGTGGGCCGGCTGCCCGGCGGGGTCGTCCTCTTCCCCGACGCCCAGCTCGACGACGGCTGGCTGGACATCGCGGCCATCGACACCAAGGGCGGCATCATCGGGTGGGCCGACCTCCTGCGCAAGGTCACCCTCCAGGGGCTGGGCGTGCGCAAGGACGTCATGCCCTACTCCACCGGCTTCATCGAGTTCCGCCGCGCGCGCAGCGTCGTGGTGCGCACGGAGGAGCCCGAGCACGTGCAGGTCGACGGCGACCTCATCGGCTACGCCACGGTCGTTCACGCCCGGGTCGAGCAGGGCGGCCTGGTGGTCCGCACGGCCGCCCACCGGGGCTGACCGCCGGCGCCTGCAGAGCCCTGCCGAGCCGAACGATCCCTCCGTCGCCGAACGATCCCTGCGTCGCCGAACGATCCCTCCGTCGCCGAACGATCCCTTGGTAGCCGAACGATCCCTGCACACCGCTCTCACTCGGCGACCAAGGGATCGGTGGCGTCCTGCCGTCCCGGTGGGCTCGCTGCCCCGCAGGCTCACTGCCGGCGCGGGCTCAGTCCCCCGCCGGAGCTCAGTCCCCCGGCGCCGCAGCCGGGCGTCCGTCGGCGCCGATCCCGCCGTGCTCGAGGAGGCCGGCCACCCACTCCCGGGCGGCCCGGAAGTCGGCGTCGTGGGTGCCGGGACGCAGGTGGGCGCCCTGACCGTCCGCGCGCGGGTAGGACCCGAGGAACCGCACGGTGGGGCACACCCGGTGCAGGCCGATGAGGGTCGCCTGGACCCGCTCCTCCGCGACGTGCCCCTCGGCGTCGATGGAGAAGGAGTACCGGCCGAGGGAGTCGCCGATCGGTCGCGACTCGATGCGGGAGAGGTTGACCCCACGCGTCGCGAACTGCTCGAGCATGTTGAGCAGCGCCCCGGCCTCGTTGTCGGGCAGGTGGACCATGAGGGTCGTCTTGTCCGCCCCGGTGGGCTCGGGCAGCAGCCCGGGCCGGGCCGCGACGACGAACCGGGTCACGGCGTGGGGGTTGTCCGCGACGCCCGCGGCGAGGACCTGCAGCCCGTACTTCTCCACCGACAGCGCCGAGGAGAGGGACGCGTCGAACGCCGTCTCCCCGCCCGCGAGGAGCGCTGCCGCGGCCGCGGTCGAGGTCGCCGGGACGTGGATCGCGCCGGGCAGGTGCCGGGCGGCCCACCCGCGGCACTGCGCCCACGCGTGGGGGTGGGTGCCGACGCGGCGGACCGTGTCGAGCGTCATCCCGGGCCGGGCGGCCAGGGTGAAGGTCACGGGCACGAGCATCTCGCCGACGATGACGAGCGGCTCGCCCGCGGCGAGGGTGTCCAGCGTGGCGTTGACCCCGCCCTCGACGGAGTTCTCGATGGGGACGACGGCGTAGTCGGCCTCGTCGCGGCGGACCATGTCCAGCGCGGTGACGACGTCGGTGCAGGGCAGCAGGTCCGACTCCGCCTCGGTCGTCACCTGTCGCAGGGCCTCCTCGGTGAAGGTGCCCTCGGGGCCGAGGTAGGCGTAGCGGGCGCGGGGCACGTCCTGCTGCATGTGTCCTCCCAGGAACGGTCGTCGGGTGGGAGCCTATCGGCGGCACGTACGCTTCCTGCGTGGGCAGCAGGAGGAGGATGCGCAACCGGCGGGTGGCCGTCGTCATCGCGGCGGTCGTCGCGCTGGTGTTGATCCTGCCGTTCCTCCTGCCGCTCGTCAGCGCCGCGGCTGCCGATCAGCGCCCCGCCGGCGGTGACGTCACCGTGCGTGCCGCCGTCGCCGACGTCGACGCCCCCCTCGTCGTGATCGGCACGTCGGGCCTGCGCTGGGAGGACCTCGGCGCCCTCGCCACCCCGAACCTCTGGGAGCTCGCCGGGTCCGGCGGCGCGGCCACCATGGTCGTGCGGTCGGTGCGCTCGAGCGCCTGCCCGGCCGACGGGTGGCTCGCCCTGTCCGCGGGACGCCGGGCGGCGGACCTGCCCACCGACACCTTCGGCACCTGCCGCCTCCTGCGCGAGCCGACCTCGGACGGGCAGGTGCGCGGCTGGTCGGACTACGTCGACGCCGCCGGCGCCGCCTCCTACGACGCCGAGCCGGGCCTGCTCGGCGACCTCCTCGCCGCCGAGGAGGTGCCGGCCGTCGCCGTCGGGCCCGGCGCCGCCATCGCCCTGGCCGGCTCCGACGGCACCGTCGCGGCGGACCACACCTACGCCTCCACGTCCGCCGACCGCCTCGGCGAGCAGGTGGCGCAGGCGCTGCCCGGGCACGCCCTCGCCGTCGTCGACGTCGGTTCCGTCCGGGACCGCAACCGCCCCCTCGTCGACGTGCCGGAGGGCCTGGCCGGGCGCAGCGACGACCCCACCGAGGAGCCCGACCCCTCCCAGACGCAGGAGCCGACCACCAGTGAGGCCTGGCTCCTCACGGCCCCGGAGCGCAGCGCGCAGGTGGCCCGCGTCGACGCCCGCGTCGGCGCGGTCCTCGACGCCGTCCGGCAGCAGGCGCCCGACGCCACCGTCGTCGTGGCGTCCCTCGCCGACTCCGGCACCGCGCCGCTCATGCAGCTCCTCGTCACCGTGGGACCGGCCACCGTGACCGCCACCGAGGGCGGCTCCCTCCTCGACACCCGCTCGACCCGCCAGCCGGGGATGGTCCAGTCCACCGACCTCACCCCGACCGTGCTGGCCGCCCTGGGCATCGAGGCCCCGGCAGGCCTGGCGGGCGCCCCGGTCAGCGCCGCACCCGACGGGCGCACCGGCCCCGAGCGGGTCGCGCACCTCGTCGACGTCGGTCGGCACGCCGTCGCGATCCGTCCGCTCGTCGGGCCGTTCTACTCCGCCCTCGTCCTGGGGAACCTCCTGCTCTACGGGGTCGTCACCCTCGGTCTCAACCGCCGGGTCCTCGACCGTGCCGCCGACTGGCTCGACCGCCGCCGCACCGGTGACCGGCTCGCCGGGGCGCTGCGCTCACGCCGCCCGGCCACGGCCCTGCGGGCCCTGCGCGCCGCCGCCGTCGTCGTCGGGGCGGTGCCGGTGGCCTCCTACCTCGCCAACCTCCTCCCGTGGTGGCGGGCGGACAGCCCCGGCGCGGTCCTGTACGGGACCACCGCGGCGCTGGCGGTCGTCGTCGCCGTCGTCGCCCTCGCCGGGCCGTGGCGCCGGCAGCTGCTCGGCCCGGTCGCCGTCGTCGCCGGGCTCACCGCCCTCGTCCTCGCCGTCGACGCCCTCACCGGCGCCCGGCTGCAGGTCTCGGCCCTCATGGGGATCCAGCCGCAGGTGGGCGGGCGGTTCTACGGGTTCAACAACTCCTCGTTCTCCCTCTTCGCCGCCGCGACGATCCTCGTGGCGATGTGCGTCGCCGAGCCGCTCGTGCGCACCGGCCGGCGTCGCCTCGCGGCGGCGGCGGTCGCGGTCATCGGGGCCACGGCGACGGCGCTGGACGGCCTGCCCTCGATCGGCGCCGACTTCGGCGGGCCGCCCGCCCTCGTGCCCGGTTTCCTCGTCCTGGCCCTCCTCGCGCTCGGGGTGCGCCTGACCGTGCGCCGGGTGCTGGCCGTGCTCGCCGTGACGGCGCTGGTCGCGGTGAGCTTCTCCGTGGTCGACTGGCTGCGCCCCCCGAGCGAGCGCTCCCACCTGGGCCGCTTCGTCGAGACCGTCCTCGACGGCGGGCTGTGGTCGGTCGTGGCCCGCAAGGCCGGGCAGAACCTCGCCAACCTCTTCGGCTCCACCCTGACGTTCCTGGCGATCGGCGGCATCGTCCTGGTCGTCCTGCTGCTGAGCCGCCCGCTGAGGTCGGCGCGACGCGGCACCGGCGGCGGGCCCTACGACTGGCTCGTGGGCACAACGCCGCCGGCCCGGATCGACCGCGCCGTCGTCATGCTCGTCCCGGGACTGACCGCGCTGGCGACGACGTTCGCCATCGGGTTCGCCGTCAACGACTCCGGGATCGTCATTCCCGCGATCGGGATCTCCCTCGCCGTGCCGCTCCTGGTGTCCGTGCTCGCCGGGTGGCTGGTTCAGGCCTCGCCGGAGTCGGCCGGTCCGCGCCGGTCCGCGCCGGCGCCTGCCGAACCTGCCGAACCAGGTGAACCTGCCGAGCCAGGTGAACCGGGGGGACGGGCGGACCCGGGTGCCCCGGCGACGCGTGCCGAGCCCGCGGAGGGCGCCACACCGGAGTCCCGTGCGGCCGAGACGTCCTCGGGCGGGGCCCAGGCCCGGTAGGGCCGGCCGGGTCGTTGGCGCGCCGGGTTGTCGCCCCGGCGAGAGGTGGGCACCCGGACGCCGCGCAGCCGTCGGGCGTTGACCGCCAGCGCGACGTCGCGGTACTGGGCGCCGCGGTGCAGCTGCCCGGCGAGGTCGTTGCTCGAGGCACGGTGGCGCAGGTCGCACGGCACCTCCTGCAGGGTGA
This sequence comes from Georgenia sp. M64, assembly GCF_038049925.1. NCBI lineage: Bacteria > Bacillati > Actinomycetota > Actinomycetes > Allobogoriellales > Allobogoriellaceae > Georgenia > Georgenia sp. M64. The sequence goes on along the minus strand of NZ_CP145809.1, from coordinate 316,995 downwards.
GCCCGGCGACGAGCAGGTCGATCGTCATGCCGGTCTCCACCCCCCAACCGCGGGAGAGCGGGCTGGCCGCCTCGAACGCCTCACGCGTCATGCAGCGCTGGCCGGAGAGCGGCTGCGCGGGGGTCCAGCCGGTCGCGCGGGCGATGGCGCGGCGTGCCAGGCCGGTGACGATGCCGTGCCCGCCCGCACCGGCCTGGGGCGGCAGTACCGCGATGGTGCAGTCCGCCAGGCCGGCGAGGACAGGGGGGACCAGCGGGGCGGTGGCCACCGCGGTGTCGCCGAGGTCCGCGTCGATGAAGAGCAGCAGGCGCGGCGGGGCGTCCTCGACGTCGCGCATGGCGGCGACCGACGCGCCCGTCTCCATCGCCGAGGCCTTGCCCCGGTTGACGGAGTGGCGCACGACGACGGCACCGGCGGCTCGGGCCGCGTGCTGGGTGTCGTCCTCCGAGCCGTCGTCGACGACGAGAACCAGGTCGACGTGCGGGATCGCGCGGGCGGCGCGCACGGTCGCGGCGATGCGGTCCACCTCGTCCTTGGCGGGGATGATGACCGCAACACGCTGCGACCTGGCTGCCTGCCTCACCCGGCAAGCCTATCCACGAACTGCACCAATGGCGCATCTCGTCCATGCGCGCCCTTGACCACCTCATGACGCCCGGCGTGACGCACCTCTCGCTGCCCGGTCTCCTCCGGGCTGGAGCCGGGCGGTGGCCCGAGCTCGCGGGGAACCGGCTACCGCAGGGCGACCTGCCTGGACACGATGCCGGCGCGGGCGCGCCGCTCCTCGGCGGTGAGCGGCTCCGTGGACGCGAGGGCCTTGTCGAAGGTCGCCCCGAAGGCCGCCATCGGGCCGGGAAGCTCGTCGGCCTCCGTGCCGGGCGCGAGCTCCCAGACGGGGATGAGGAGCCCGCACGACCGGAACGCGCCGACGAACTTCGCTCCGTCGGCGATGGCCGAGGCGCGGGCGGCGTGCAGGCGGGCGAGGGCGTCGAGAACCTGCTCCTGGTCCTCCGGCCGCGCCCAGCGGACGAACTCGCGGCCCATGCGCACCCAGTAGGCGTGGTCGACGCCGTCGACCTTCGCGGTCGGCACGATCTCCTCGTTGGCGTGCTCGAGGGCGTGACCGACCCCCTCCTCCTGCTTGGCCTCCTCCGTGAGCCAGTAGTCGAAGGTGTCGTGGACGGCGATCTCGAACGGGGCGTCGAGGACGAGGACGTCCTGCAGCCGCGGACCCGGCTCGGGCAGCTCCGCCGTCGTCAGCGGGGTTCCGGGCTCGAGCTCGAGGGCGTCGAGCAGGGCCGCGGCGACGTCGCGGGAGGCGTCGCCGGTGTGCATGCGGGTCTGCAGCGCGACCAGCACCGTGCCGTCCTCGCGGTGCAGCGCCGGGAGCATGTCCGGCAGGAGGGTGACGAGCAGGACCTCGCGGGCGCCGTACGCCTCGGTGGTGCGCACCGGCATCGTCGCGGCGGGGATGACCTCGCGCATGGCGACGAGGTCCGGTTCGGCGGGGATGCCCTCGAACGGCCGCTCGACGTAGGGGACCTCCGCCCGCCTCACCTTCGGTGCGGACTCCACGGACTGGCGCTGCTTGCGGCTCTTCTTACCCATGGCGCCCAAGCGTAGAGGTCACCGGACCCGGCGCCGCCGCGCGGTCGACCAACGCGTGGTTGGCCGCACCGCACCTCCGGTGCTGCTGAACGTTGACCGCTCCGCACCGCGAACGATCCCTTGGTTGCCGGCCGAAGCCGCTCCGCACCGCGAACGATCCCTTGGTTGCCGGCCGAAGCCGCTCCGCACCGCGAACGATCCCTTGGTTGCCGGCCGAAGCCGCTCCGCACCGCGAACGATCCCTTGGTTGCCGAGTGAGAGCGGTGTGCGGGGATCACTCGGCGACCGAGGGATCGTTGGGCGACAAGGTGATCAGTCGACGGGGGATCTGTCGACGCCGCCCGTCACAGCACCTGAGGCGGCGCGCCCTTCTCGCTGACGACCGGCAGCCCGGCCTGCTCCCACTCCTTCATCCCGCCGTCGACGTTGTAGGCGTCGAAGCCGGCCTGGTTGAGCCAGGCGACGGACCGGCCCGAGCGTCCGCCGGTGCGGCAGACGACGAGCAGGTCCCCCTCGGGGATGTCGTCGAGGCGCGTCGGGAGCTCACCCATGGGGATGTGGACCGCGCCCGGGGCGTGCCCGGCGTCCCACTCCTCACGCTCGCGGACGTCGAGGAGCACGTACCCCTCGGGGACGGGTTGCCCGGGATCGAGGTCGCTGGCGCGCACCGCCTCGCCGGGGACGTCGGGAAGAGCCATGCCACCAGCCTACGAACCCACCGCCCCGGCGCATCCGCAACGCCCGAGCCGCCCCGGCGCATCCGCAACGCCCGAGCCGCCCCGCCGCGTCCGCGGAGCCGGGCTCCCCACCACGTCCGCGGAGCCGGGCTCCCCGGTCACGACCGTCCGCCGAGGGGCTGCCAGGACGGACCCGCGGTGGCAGGATCACCACCATGCACGAGCGCGCCGGAACCCCCGCCCTGCCCGAGGACCTCATCGACGTCGACGAGGTCGTCTCCGCCTACTACGACCGGGTGCCCGACGTCGCCGACCCCACCCAGCAGGTGGCGTTCGGGACCTCCGGCCACCGGGGCTCGAGCCTGGACTCCGCCTTCAACGAGGCCCACATCGTCGCGACGACGGCGGCCATCGTCGAGTACCGGCGGGCCCAGGGCATCGACGGTCCGCTGTTCATCGGCCGGGACACCCACGCCCTCTCCGAGCCGGCGTGGCGCACGGCCCTGGAGGTCCTCGCCGCGGCGGGCGTCCACACCAGCGTCGACGCCCGGGACTCCTACACCCCCACACCGGCGGTCTCCCACGCGATCCTGCGGGCCAACGGCGCCGGCACGAGCGGCGGGGTGCGCACCGAGGGACCGGGCCGGGCGGACGGGATCGTCGTCACGCCGTCGCACAACCCCCCGCGCGACGGCGGCTTCAAGTACAACCCCCCGCACGGTGGCCCCGCCGACTCCGACGCCACGTCCGTCATCGCCGCCCGGGCGAACGAGATCCTGCGCACCGGCTGGGAGCAGGTCGAGCGGATGCCCTTCGAGCGGGCCCTCGCCTCGGAGCACGTCTCGCGCCACGACTACCTCACCGCCTACGTCGACGACCTCGTCAACGTCATCGACGTCGAGGCCATCCGCAAGGCCGGGGTCCGCATCGGCGCCGACCCGCTCGGCGGGGCGTCGGTGGAGTACTGGGCCGCCGTCGGGGAGCGGCACGGGCTCGACCTCACCGTGGTCAACCCCCGCGTCGACCCCCGGTGGTCGTTCATGACCCTGGACTGGGACGGCAAGATCCGCATGGACTGCTCCTCGCCGTACGCGATGGCGTCCCTGCGGGAGAAGATGCGCGCCGACGGCGGACCCGCGCCGTACGACGTCGCCACGGGCAACGACGCCGACTCCGACCGGCACGGCATCGTCACGCCCGACGGCGGGCTCATGAACCCCAACCACTACCTCGCCGTCGCCATCGAGTACCTCTTCTCCCACCGGCCCGACTGGCCCGCCGGCGCCGCGATCGGCAAGACCCTGGTCTCCTCCGCCCTCATCGACCGGGTCGCCGGCGGGCTCGGCCGCCGCCTCATCGAGGTGCCGGTCGGCTTCAAGTACTTCGTGCCCGGCCTCATCGACGGCTCGGTCGGCTTCGGCGGCGAGGAGTCGGCCGGCGCATCGTTCCTGCGCACGGACGGCACCGTGTGGACCACCGACAAGGACGGCATCCTCCTCGCGCTGCTCGCCGCGGAGATCATCGCGGTCACCGGCCGCAGCCCCAGCGAGCTGCACGCCGAGCTCGTCGAGAAGTACGGCGCCAGCTCGTACGCCCGGATCGACGCCGCCGCCACCAAGGAGCAGAAGGCCAAGCTCGGCAGGCTCCAGCCGGCCGACGTCGCCGCCACCGAGCTCGCGGGCGAGCCGATCACCGACCGTCTCGTGGCCGCGCCGGGCAACGGTGCCGCCATCGGCGGGCTCAAGGTGACCACCGAGAACGCCTGGTTCGCGGCCCGGCCCTCCGGGACCGAGGACGTCTACAAGATCTACGCCGAGTCCTTCCGCGGCCCCGAGCACCTCGCCCTCGTGCAGGAGGAGGCGAAGAAGGTCGTCGACGCCGCCCTCGGCGGCTGACCCCGGCCGCGGCGGTCGCCGCCGGCCCCCACCCCACGGGTCCCCGGGCCTGACACACCTGGGGCCGGTGTCCGATCTCACCGGCCCCGGCAGCGGTGCGCCCGCACCGGGGTGGGAGAATCAGGCAGTGGCCGGCCCCTATCAGCAGATCCTCGCCCTCCCCGGGGCGCTGGCCTTCTCATCGGCCGGTCTGCTCGCCCGCTTCCCCGTGGCGATGGTCGGGATCAGCATCGTCCTGATGATCTCGGGGCTCGGCGGCTCCTACGGCCTCGCAGGCTCGGTCTCGGCCACGTTCGTCGTCGCCGTGGCGATCGCCGCCCCGCAGCTCGCCCGGCTCGTGGACCGCCACGGCCAGGCGCGGATCATGCTCCCGGCCCTGGCCGTCAGCGCGACCGGGCTGCTCGCCCTCGTCCTCGCCGCGGCCCTCGGGGCGCCGTCGTGGACGCTGTTCGTCTCCGCCGCGGTCGCCGGGGCGACCGCCGGCTCGATGGGCGCCCTCGTCCGGGCCCGCTGGACGCAGGTGGTGCGTACCCCCAAGGAGCTCCACCGCGCGTACTCGCTCGAGTCCGCCCTCGACGAGCTGACGTTCGTCCTCGGCCCGGTCACCGCGACCGCGCTGGCGACCGGGGTGACGCCGTGGGCGGGAGTGGCGACGGCGCTGGTGCTGCTGGTCCTCGGCGGCCTGGCGTTCCTCGGCCAGCGCTCCACCGAACCCCTGCCGGCCCCGGCGACGTCCACGCACGGCCCGAGCGTCATGCGCTCCACCGCGATGGTGGGCCTCGTCGTCGTGTTCGTCTTCGTCGGCGGCATCTTCGGCGCCACCGACGTCACGGTGGTCGCCTTCACCGCCGAGCGCGGCCGGCCTGGCGCCGCCGGCATCATGCTGGGGATCTTCGCCGCCGGCTCCATGTTCGCCGGCCTGCTGTACGGGGCGCGGGTGTGGACCGGACCGGCCTGGCGCCGCTTCGTCAGCGGCGTCGTCGTCCTGGCCGCCGGCGCGGCGCTGTTCCTCGTGGTGACGAACGTCGTCGTCATGGCGGCGGTCATGTTCGTGACCGGCTTCGCGATCTCCCCCACAATCATCAACGGCAACACGATGGTCCAGCACATCGTCCCGCGCCGGCGCCTCACCGAGGGGCTGACCTGGCTGAGCACCGCGATCAACGTGGGCGTCTCCCTGGGCGCCTCCTCCGCCGGCGCGGTCATCGACGCGGCCGGCTCGCACGGCGGGTTCGTCGTCGTCGCCGGCAGCGGCGCCGTCGCGGTCCTCGCCGGCGTCGCGGCCGTGCCCGCGCTGCGGGCCCGCGACCGCGGCGACGAGGCCCACCTGCCCACCGACACCGAACCCGAGGAGGGCCCCTGATGGCCACCGACCGCACCGACGCCCCCACCGCCGTCATCCTCGACCTGGACGGCACCATCACCGACTCCGCCCCCGTCATCACCCGATCGCTCGCCGAGACCCTGGACGCCAACGGGTACGGCCACCACGAGCCCGCGACCCTCGTGCGGTTCGTCGGGCCCCCGATCCGCGAGACGTTCCACGTGCTCACCGGGCTGCCGGAGGAGGAGACGACGCCCCTCGTGGACGACTACCGGGGCCGCTACGCCGCGCGAATGCTCGAGGCGAGCGTCTACCCCGGCATCGAGGACCTCCTGGCCCGGCTCCACGCCTCGAACGTCCCGCTCGCCCTGGCGACGTCCAAGGTCCGGCTCCTCGCCCGCGAGATCCTCGCCGGGGTGGGGCTCGACGGGTACTTCACCGTCATCGAGGGCGCCTCGCCGGACGAGCGGGTCAGCTCCAAGGCGGACGTCGTGGCCGAGGCGCTCGCCGGGCTGCGCCTCGCCGGGGCCGACCTGTCCGGCGTCGTCATGGTCGGCGACCGTCACCACGACGTCGACGGCGCCGCCCACCACGGCGTCGGGACGATCCTCGTGCGCTGGGGCTACGGCCGGCCCGAGGAGGCCGACGGCGCCCGCGCCGTCGCCGCGGACGCCGACGAGCTCGCCCGGCTCCTCGGCGTCTGAGCTCACACCAGGAGGTACATCGCCGAGCCGGCGGTGAGGAGGACGACCAGCCGGTCGAACAGGGTCTGGTTCATGTGCCGCACGAGTCTCCGGCCCAGCAGCGCGCCGACCACGACCGCCGGGGCGAGCAGGGCGTCGAGGACCAGCGACTCGCCCGTGATGAGACCCAGGGAGACCGAGAAGGGCGTCTTGGCGAGGTTGACCGCGAAGAAGAACCACGCGGCGGTGCCCAGGAAGGTCCGCATGGGGAACCGTGAGGCGAGGAAGTACATCGACATCACCGGACCACCGGCGTTCGCGACCATCGTCGTGAAGCCGGCGAGCACCCCGTAGACGCCGGACCGCAGACCGCGCGCCGCACGCCCGGCCCGCCGTGCCGGACCGGTCTCGTCCGCCGCCCGCGGCTCGCCGTCGGTACCCGTCCGGCCCGCACCGTCGGTCCGGGCGGCGCCGCCGGGCCGGCCCTCCCGCGCACGGCGCCACAGCGTCACCGCGAGCAGGAGCAGGAGGATGACGCCGATGACCCGCCGCACCACGCCGTCGCCGGCGAGGTGGAGGAACGCGGTCCCGGCGACGACACCGAGCAGCACCGTCGGGACGAGCCGGCGCAGGGCCGCGAGGTCGGCGTGCGCGCGGTAGGCGTACAGCGCGAAGAGGTCACCGACCATGAGCAGGACCAGCAGCGCGCCGGTGGAGGCCTTCGCCGGAAGCACCGCGGCGAAGAGCGCCACGGAGATGGTCCCGGCACCGGGCACCGCGGTCTTGGCGAGCCCGACGAGCAGGGCGCCGACGGCCAGGACGGTCGAGGCGCCGGCGGAGAGGGTGAGCACCGGCAAAGGATGTCATCGCCCTCGCGCGTCCACGACGCGCGCTCCTTCCGCCCACATTCCGAGCGCCCGCGCGGGGTCCCGGCGCGGCACGTAGTATGCGCTGCGCGTCGCGGCCCCCGCGCGGGACGGTCACGCCGAAACGTCCGAGCAACACCAGCGTGGTTCCATGGGCGCCAGCCCCGTTGGACCGACCGGGAGGTACCCCCCACATGTCCGCACGTCAGCTCCGTACCGGTCTCACCGTGCTCGCCGCCGCGACCCTCCTCGCCGCCTGCGGCGGCGGCGAGGCGGACACGCCCGCCGCGGAGGGTGAGGCCGGCGGCTTCGACCTCGTCTCGGACGGCACCCTCACCGCCTGCTCCGACGTGCCCTACCCGCCCTTCGAGGTCGAGGACACGTCTGCCCCCAGCGGCTACAGCGGCTTCGACATCGACCTCCTCCAGGCCGTCGCCGACGACCTCGGCCTCGAGCTCGCCGTCGAGGACGTCAGCTTCGACGCCCTGCAGTCCGGCACGGTCCTCGCCGCCGGGCAGTGCGACCTCGGCGCCTCGGCCATCACGATCACCGAGGAGCGGCAGGCGAACCTCGACTTCGCCGAGCCGTACTACGACTCCCTGCAGTCCCTCCTCGTCCCCGCGGACTCGGGCATCGAGTCGATCGAGGACCTCGAGGGCAAGACCGTGGGCGTCCAGCAGGGCACCACCGGGAAGAGCTACACCGAGGAGAACGCCCCCGAGGGCACCGAGATCGTCGAGTACCCCTCCGACGGCGAGCTGTGGCCCGCGCTGCAGGCCGGCCAGATCGACGCGATCCTCCAGGACCTCCCCGTCAACGTCGTCCACACCCAGGCCGACGAGGGCTTCGTCATCGTCGAGGAGTACGCCACCGACGAGAGCTACGGCTTCGCGCTGAGCAAGGACGGCAACCCCGAGCTCCTCGACGCGATCAACGAGTCCCTCGCCGGCCTCCGCGAGGACGGCACCTACCAGGAGATCTACGACTCCTACTTCGCCACCGACGCGTCGTAGCCGTGGCCATGCGCAGGACGACCCGGCGCCGCCTCACCCGCGGCGCGATGTACGTGGTGTTCCTCGCCGTCGTCGTGGCGGTCGTGCTCGCCACCGACTGGGCGCGCGTGCAGAACCAGTTCCTGCGCCTGGACATCGCCCGGGAGCAGTTCCCCCAGATCATCACCATCGCGCTGAAGAACACCATCGTCTTCACGGTGGTCTCGTTCCTCGGCGGGGTGGTGCTCGGCGTCGTCATGGCGCTGATGAAGCTCTCCTCCGTCCCGCCCTACCGCTGGTTCGCGACGGCGTACATCGAGCTGTTCCGCGGCCTGCCCGCCCTGCTGACGATCTTCGCGATGGCGTACGTCATCCCCATCGCGCTCGGCGTGCAGGTCCCGGGGGGCCAGGTCGGCGCCGGCCTCGTGGGCCTGATCCTCGTGGCGTCGGCGTACATGGCCGAGGTGATCCGCGCGGGCATCGAGGCGGTGCCGAAGGGCCAGGCCGAGGCCGCACGGTCCCTCGGCATGTCGCCCGCCCGGACGATGCTCTCGGTGATCCTGCCCCAGGGCTTCCGGATCATCATCCCGCCGATGACCAACGAGTTCGTGCTCCTGCTCAAGGACACGTCCCTGCTGTTCATCGCCGGCTCGACCGTCTTCACCAAGGAGCTGACGACCTTCGCACGCGACGGCCTCTCGGTGAACTCCAACGGCACCACCCTGGTGATGGCCGCGATGCTCTACCTGCTCATCACGATCCCGCTCACCCGGCTGGTCGCGGTGCTCGAGAGGAAGCTGGCGAAGACCCGATGAGCCCGACCACCGACGTCCCGGCGATCGAGATCCGGGACCTGCACAAGAGCTTCGGCGACCACGAGGTCCTCAAGGGCATCGACCTCACGATCGAGACCGGTGAGGTGGTGTGCGTCGTCGGACCGTCCGGGTCCGGGAAGTCCACCCTGCTGCGCACGGTCAACCTCCTCGAGGAGCCCACCAGCGGGTCCATCCGCATCGAGGGGGTCGACCTGCTCGATCCCGAGGTCGACGTCGACGAGGTCCGCACCCGGATCGGGATGGTCTTCCAGCAGTTCAACCTCTTCCCCCACATGACCGTCCTGCGCAACCTCACCATCGCCCAGGAGAAGGTCCTGCGCCGCAGCAGGGCCGAGGCCGACCGCGTCGCCCGGGAGATGCTCGAGCGGGTGGGCCTGGCCGACCGCGCCGACACCCACCCCGCCCACCTGTCGGGCGGGCAGCAGCAGCGGGTCGCCATCGCCCGGTCGCTGTCGATGAACCCCGACATGATGCTCTTCGACGAGCCCACCTCCGCGCTCGACCCGGAGCTGGTCGGCGAGGTCCTCGAGGTCATGCGCGGCCTGGCCCGCGAGGGCATGACGATGATGGTCGTCACGCACGAGATGGGGTTCGCCCGCGAGGTGGGCAGCCGCCTGATCTTCATGGACGACGGCGCGATCGTCGAGGAGGGCGACCCCACCGAGGTCCTGGCCAACCCCCGCCACGAGCGCACCCAGGCGTTCCTGTCCAAGGTCCTGTAGCCGGGCCGCCGTCCGGGGCCCTCCCGCCGCGCCGAAAGCGCGCCCCGGACGGGAGCGGCTCACCAGCCCCAGGTGCCGGGCTCACCCTTGAACGGGCCGACGACGCCCGAGGTGATCCAGCCGCCGTAGAAGCCGCCCGGCTGCGGGCGGACGACCTCGCCGTCGACGCGGCACTCGTCCATGGCACCGGGGTAGAGCGCGACGTGCTCGCGCAGCACCGCGAACGCCGGCGTCGGGTCGGGGTAGTGCCATGCGGCGCGCGCCGCGACCCGCCCGCCGCCCCGGACGTCGAGGTACGCCGCCCGTCCCTTCCACTCGCACACCGAGGAGCCCTCCGCGGGGACGAGGGCGCCGGCGGCGAAGTCGGCAACGGGGAGGTAGTACGTGGGCGGGTGGCTGGTCTCGAGCACCCGCAGCGCCGAGGTGGTCCGGGCGAGCACCTCCCCGCCGAGGACGACCTCGACCAGGGCGGACGTCGCCTCCACGCGCGGTGGGCGGGGGTAGTCCCAGACGGACTCCTCGCCGGGGCCGGGCGGGATGCGGCGCGTCGCGGTCATGGCACCAGCATCGCAGCACGCCAGGACCCGACGCTGTCGGCGACGACGTCCTCCCACGGGGTGGGCGTCAGCCCGAGGCTCGCGGTCGTGGCGGAGGAGTCGAGGACGAACGGACGCTCGAACTGGTGCAGCACCTCGTCGAGCTCGCGCAGCACCGGGACGAACGGGTAGGCCGGGCGCAGGGCCGCGCGCGGGACCCGGCGGATCCGGGGTGCGCGGACGCCGGCGCGCCGGGCGACGTCCTCCAGCAGGGTCCGCACCGGGACCGCCGGGTTCGTGGGCGCGTGCCACGCCCGGCCCCAGGCCCGCTCGTCCGTGGCGACCGCGGCGAGGGTTCGGGCGACGTCGCGCACGTCGGTGAAGCTGTGCGGGGCGTCGGGGTCCCCGAAGACCCAGGTGGCCCGCGAGGACCGACCGGGCGTAGCGGGCGAGGAGGCCGTTGGCCGGCCCGACGCCGGGACCGACGTAGTCCGCGGCACGGACCTCCACCGCGCGGACCCGTCCGGCCTCGTGCGCGGCGAGCGCGTCGCGCCACATCCCGGCCCGCAGCCTGCCCTTCTCCCCCGTGGCGGCGAGCGGCAGGTCGGGAGTCATCGGTCCGGTCACCGGGCCGTAGCCGTAGAGGTTGGACATGGTCACCAGCACCGCGCCCGACTCCTCCGCCGCGGCCAGGAGGGCGGCCGCCAGCGGGGGCCACTGCGCCGCCCAGTGCTCGTAGCTCGGCGGGTTCGCGCAGTTGTGGATCGCGACGGCCCCGGCGGCCTCCCGGGCGAGGACCCCGGGGACGGCGGCGTCGGCCGCCACCCGGGTGATCCCGTGACGCTCGGGCCCCCTCCCGGAACGGGTGACGAGCCGGACCTCGTTCCCCTCCTCCGCCAGCAGGACGGCGAGGGTGGAGCCGACGGGCCCGGCCCCGACGACGACGTGGAGCGGCATGGCAGGACCTCCGTGAGTGAGAACACTGTTCTTGTTGGAGAACACTGTGCTCTAGGAGCGGACGCACGTCAAGAGCACTGTTCACAGAAGTGGTCACCGCTCACAAGACCGTGGCAGGATGGACCGGTGCCGACCACCGCCCGCGAGCGCGTCCGCGCCGAGCTCACCCGTGAGATCACGGACGTCGCACGCCGCCAGCTCGCCGAGACCGGGGCGTCGTCGCTGTCGGTCCGGGCCGTCACCCGCGAGCTCGGGATGGCCCCGTCCGCCGTCTACCGGTACTTCCCCAGCCGCGACGCTCTCCTCACCGCGCTCATCATCGACGCCTACGAGGGGCTCGGCGCCGCGGCCGAGGCCGCCGAGGCCGGGTGTGTGCGCGAGGACCTCGCGGGCCGGTGGCTGGCGGTCTTCCGCGCGGTGCGCGGCTGGGCGCTGGCGCACCCGCACGAGTACGCGCTCATCTACGGCTCGCCGGTGCCGGGCTACGTCGCCCCGGCCGACACCGCCGTGCCGGCCGGGCGGGTGGCCCTGCTGCTGGCCGGCGTCGTCGTCGACGCCGCCCTCGGCCCCGGCCTGGTGCCCGCGGACGGACCCGACCTGCCGCCGGACCTGGCGGCGGACGCCGCGGCCAGGGTGGCCGAGATCGCCGCGACGATGCCGGACGCCGACCCGCTCGCGGGGCTCGACCCGCGCGCCGTCGTCGCGGTCGTCGACGCCTGGACGGTGCTCCTCGGTGCCGTGAGCTTCGAGCTCTTCGGCCACTACCACCGCGTCGTCGACGCGCGGGAGTCGCACCTGGACCACCTCGCCCGGACGGCGGGGCGCGCCGCGGGGGTGCCAGGGCTGTAAGCGTGCAGGTCGCTCCGGGTGGGGGGCGTCGTCACCGAGGGAGCGCTCCGGGTGCGGGGACCGGCCGGGAGGGCAACACTGGGGGTATCGACCCGCGCCGTCGGGTCCGGACGACCCGCGCCGTCGGGTCCAGACGAAAGGAACGACGCATGGGCATCGGAGGCAGCATCTTCCTCATCGCGCTCGGCGCGATCCTGTCCTTCGCGATCGCGGACATGATCTCCGGCGTGGACCTGACGATGGTGGGCTACATCCTCATGGTCGCCGGTGTGATCTGGCTGATCGCGTCGCTGATCATGCACCAGCAGCGCACCAACACCCGGCACACCGAGTACGTCGAGCGGCACGACGACCGCCGCGTGCGAGGCCCCAACGACCCGGTCTGACAGCTCCGGACCGCGGGCAGCACCGCCCGGACGGACCGCGTCGCGCTTCGGCATGCCCGGGCGGCGCGGTCCGTCTACGTTGGGGTGCCATGGGCCTCTCCCGCATCGCCGGCACGATCGACGACGCCGTCAACCGGAGCTCCGTCCGGTACCTCCGGAGCAAGGGCTGGCGCCCGCGCACCATCGGCCTGACGGGCTACGGCTCCGTCCAGAGCCTGCACGTGCTCGGCCGGGTGGTGATGTCGGACCCGGGCGAGGCCGGTGACGAGGGCGAGGAGATCGCGCCGGTCGGGCCGATCAACGTCGCCGCCGAGGCCCAGCGCGGCTGGCGCTCGTTCTTCACCGCACAGCCGGGCTTCCTTCCCGTCGTCGTGCGGGCGGGCGGCCAGGTGATCCGCACGACGACGGACCGCGGGGGCTACATCGACGTCATGGTCCGCGACCACGGGCTCGGCCCCGGCTGGCACGAGGTGGTCCTCGAGGCGCGGGCCGCCGAGCCCGTCACCGCGAAGGTGCTCGTGGTGGACCCCGAGGTCCGCGCCGGCATCGTCTCCGACATCGACGACACGATCATGGTCACGATGCTCCCCCGCATGTTCATCGCGGCCTGGAACACCTTCGTGCGCCACACCACCACCCGCAAGCCCGTGCCGGGGATGGCGGAGCTGTACCGCACCGTCCTGGAGGACAACCCCACGGCGCCGGTCTTCTACCTCTCCACCGGGGCGTGGAACACCGTGCCGAACCTGCGACGGTTCATGCGGACCCACGGCTACCCCGAGGGCCCGATGCTCATGACGGACTGGGGGCCGACGCCGACCGGCCTGTTCCGCTCGGGCGTGGAGCACAAGCGCACCCAGCTGCGGAACCTCATGATCACCTACCCCGACATCCGGTGGCTGCTCGTCGGCGACGACGGCCAGCACGACCCGATGGTCTACGACGAGGTCGCCCGCGAGCACCCCCGCCACGTGGCCGCCATCGCGATCCGCGAGCTGACCCCGGCCGAGCAGGTCCTCTCCCACGGCACCGCCGAGCCCATCGAGGAGCCGAACCCGTTGCGCAACGCCAACGCCGAGCACGGCGTCCCGACCGTCAAGGGCCGGGACGGGCACGCCCTGGCCGAGAACCTCCCCGACGTGCTCGTCGCCCGGCGCGAGCAGCGCCTCGCCGAGGAGGCGGAGGAGGCCCAGGCGGCCGAGGAGGCGGCGGCGCGCGCGACCGGGCGCCACTCCGCGCGCTGACCGGCTGACGGGCCCGCACGACCGCCGGGCCTCCCCGTTCGTTCACCGGCAGCGGCACGACCTGCACGTTCCGCCGGAAGCGGCCCTAACCTGCACGTTTCCGCCCGGCCACCTACACGTTCCGCCGGTAGCGGCCCCCCACGTCGAACAGCGCCTGCGTGATCTCCCCCAGCGAGCACACGCGCACGGCGTCCATGAGGACGTCGAAGACGTTGTCCCCGGCCAGCGCGGCCCGGCGGAGCCGCTCGAGAGCAGCGGGCCGCTCCGCGGAGTGCCGGGCCTGGAAGTCCCGGAGCCGGGCGATCTGGCCCCGCTTCTCCTCCTCCGTGGATCGCGAGAGCCGGCGCGGACCGTGCGCGGCGTCCGGCTCGCCGGCGGGCCGGTCGGGCGCGACGAACGTGTTGACGCCGACCACGGGCAGCGAGCCGTCGTGCTTGCGCCGCTCGTAGAGCATCGACTCGTCCTGGATCCGGCCGCGCTGGTAGCCGGTCTCCATGGCGCCCAGGACGCCGCCGCGTGCCGAGATCCTCTCGAGCTCGGCCAGCACCGCCTCCTCCACCAGCTCGGTGAGCTCGCCGAGGAGGAACGAGCCCTGGTTGGGGTTCTCGTTCGTCGACGGGCCCCACTCCTTGCCGATGACGAGCTGGATGGCCAGGGCGCGGCGCACCGACTCCTCGGTGGGGGTGGTGACGGCCTCGTCGTAGGCGTTGGTGTGCAGGGAGTTGGCGGCGTCGTTGAGCGCGATGAGGGCCTGCAGCGTGGTGCGGATGTCGTTGAAGGCCATCTCCTGGGCGTGCAGGGACCGCCCCGAGGTCTGGACGTGGTACTTCAGCCGCTGGCTGCGCTCGTTCGCCCCGTACCGCTCCCGCAGGACGATCGCCCAGACCCGGCGCGCCACCCGGCCCAGGACCGCGTACTCGGGGTCCATGCCGTTGGAGAAGAAGAACGACAGGTTCGGGGCGACGTCGTCCACGGCCATGCCGCGAGCGAGGTAGGCCTCGAGGTAGGTCAGACCGTTGGCGAGGGTGAAGGCGAGCTGGGTGATGGGGTTCGCGCCGGCCTCCGCGATGTGGTACCCGCTGATGGAGACCGAGTAGAAGCGGCGCACCTCGTGGGCGATGAACCACTCCTGGACGTCGGCCATGCACCGCAGGGAGAACTCGGTGGAGAAGATGCAGGTGTTCTGCCCCTGGTCCTCCTTGAGGATGTCGGCCTGGACCGTGCCCCGCACGTCACGGAGCGCCGCAGCCCGGACCTCCGCCGCCTCGTCGGCCCCCGGCGGACGGCCGTGCTCGCGCTCGAACGCCGCCAGGCGCTGGTCGATCGCGGTGTTGAGGAACATCGCCAGGACCGCGGGTGCCGGTCCGTTGATCGTCATGGAGACCGACGTGCCCGGCGCGCACAGGTCGAACCCGTCGTAGAGGGCCTTCATGTCGTCGAGGGTGGCGACCGAGACACCGGAGTTGCCGACCTTGCCGTAGACGTCGGGGCGCTCGTCGGGGTCGAACCCATAGAGGGTGACCGAGTCGAAAGCGGTCGACAGCCTGGTCGCGGGCTGGCCCTCCGCGAGGAGGTGGAAGCGCCGGTTGGTGCGGGCGGGGTCCCCCTCGCCGGCAAACATGCGGGCCGGGTGCTCGTCCACGCGGCGTCGGGTGAAGACGCCGGCCGTGTACGGGAAGTGCCCGGGCAGGTGCTCCGCCCGCAGCCACTGGAGCAGGTCGCCGTCGTCGTGCAGCCGGGGCAGCGCCAGCCGGGGGACGGGGGTGCCGGCGAGGGAGCGCGCCGGCTCGATCTCCCGCGCCGCCGCGGCGGCGTCCGGCCACCCGGTGAGGAGGGCGGTGGCGTCGTCGTCCACGGCGGCCCGCGCACCGGCGAGGAGCGCGTCGACGTCGGAGGTGTCGGCCTGGTCCGCGGCGAGCTGGGCACGGACGTCCTCCAGGCGCTGGAGCCGGCGGGCCGCCGTCGCCTGCCGCCGGGTGTCGTCGTGGTAGCGGCGGACCGCCTCGGCCGCCTCGGCGAGGTGGCGCTCCCGGTGGGCGGGAACGATCGGGGCGACGCGGGTGGACACCCGGCCGGGGACCGGTTCGAGCCGACCGGGTCCGAGGCGGGCGCCGGCCGCGACGAGGCGGTCACGGAGGTGCAGGTACAGGGCGGTGACGCCGTCGTCGTTGAACCGCGAGGCGATGGTGCCGAAGACCGGCAGCTCCGCGGACGGGTCCCAGACCTCCCGGTTGCGGGCGACCTGTCGGCGCACGTCGCGCAGCGCGTCCTCGGCGCCGCGCCGCTCGAACTTGTTGATGACGACGACGTCTGCGAGGTCGAGCATGTCGATCTTCTCGAGCTGGCTGGCGGCCCCGAACTCCGGCGTCATGACGTAGACGGGCACGTCCACGTGGCCGACGATGCCCGCGTCACCCTGGCCGATCCCCGGCGTCTCGACGACGACGACGTCGGCGCCCCACGCCCGGCAGGCCAGGACGACGTCGTCCAGCGCCGGGGGCAGCTCGGCCCCCCTGGTGGCCATGGAGCGGAAGGAGGTGCCCTCGTCGAGGGCGTTCATGCGGATGCGGTCGCCGAGCAGGGCGCCGCCGCCACGACGCCGGGTGGGGTCGACGGCCAGGACGGCGACCCGCGGGTCGCCGCCCTGGTCCAGGCGCAGGCGCCGGACGAGCTCGTCGGTGAGGGAGGACTTGCCCGACCCGCCGGTCCCGGTGATGCCGAGGACCGCGGCCGGCCGCGCGGACCCGGCGGCGCGCAGGGCGGTCAGCGCCGCGTCGTCGAGCCGGCCCAGCTCGAGGGCGGTGATCGTGCGGGCGAGCGCGCGTCGGTCGTCCCGCGCGGGGGGACTGCCCTCGGCGGCCTCCAGGGGGTCGACGTCGGCGGCCGCGACGATCGTGTTGACCATGCCGGGCAGGCCCAGGCGCTGCCCGTCCCCCGGGGAGAAGATCCGCACGCCGCGCTCGGCGAGGACGGCGATCTCCTCCGGGACGATGACGCCCCCGCCGCCGCCGAACACCCGCACGTGGCCACAGCCCACCTCGCTGAGCCGGTCGACGAGGTAGGCGAAGTACTCCAGGTGCCCGCCCTGGTAGGACGAGACCGCGACCGCCTGGGCATCCTCCTGGACGACGGCGTCGACCACCTCGGCCACGGACCGGTTGTGCCCCAGGTGGATGACCTCGCAGCCCTGCGACTGCAGGATGCGCCGGATGATGTTGATGGCGGCGTCGTGGCCGTCGAAGAGGCTCGCGGCCGTGACGACCCGGACGGGGTGGACCGGCACCTGCAGCTCGGGGGCGGACAGGGACGCGGTAGGGGCGGAGGCGCCGTCTGCCGGGCTGGGCGGGTTCTCGCCCGTGCCGGTCGGGACCTCGGGGGCGGGGCGTCGGGGGGGCGCGTCCACGCCCGCCGTCGTCACGCCGGTGTGCCCTTCGTTGGACATGTCCCGAGGTTACGACAGGGCGTCAAGGCGTCCCACGACGCGATCCCCGGGGGTTGCTGCACCACCGCCCTTGCCACCGCCACAGACCGGGGGCGAGGGCTGTCGACGGCAAGGGCGAGGTCTCCGACCTGATCCATGTGTGAGCACTGTTGGCCAAACGGACGTTCCGTTCGGCCCGGCGTCTTCCGTGTCCGGTTCATGCGCACCCGTCGGCACATCGAACGCGTGCAACAGCTACGAACACCTACAACTGGAACGAACGCCTGCAACAGGAACGAGCACTGCGATCACCGGGCCGAGCACGATTCCCGATCGGCCAACAGGCGCCGAAGCAACACCCGGTCCCGGCGCACCGGCGCGGGCCGGGCGTCGCCGGACGCGGCCCGAACGTCCAGCGCCAGCAGAAAGGTCCGCGGCGCGGCACGAACGTCCCGGCGTCGGAGGGACGTGCCGCACCGCCCTACACGGCCAGGCCGACGCCGAGCTGCCCCATGAAGGGGATCGGGTCGACCGGGATGCCGTTGACGCGGACCTCGAAGTGCAGGTGCGGGCCGGTGGAGTTGCCGGAGGACCCCACGCGGGCGATCTGCTGACCGGCGGTCACCTGGTCCCCCACACGCACGAGGATGCCGGACGGCCAGGGATGGACGTACCTCGTCTGCACCCCGCCGCCGTGGTCGACCGCCACCATGTAACCGGTGTTCCCCCCGCTCGAGGGCCCCGCGATGGTGACGACCCCGGGACCGACGGCGTAGATCGGGGTGCCGTCGGGAGCGGCGAGGTCGGCGCCGGAGTGGAGCTGGCGAACGCCGGTGACCGGGTTGACCCGCATGCCGAACGCCGAGGTGTAGCGCACGGTGCCCAGCAGGGGGACGGTCCAGCCGTCGGCGGTCAGCCCGGCGGCGGAGATGGCGCTGCAGGGGGATGGTCCGGCGAGGGCGGCGATCGCGTCGAGGTCCTGCCCGGCCAGGCCGGTGACCACCGCGACGGCGGCCGGCCAGTACCGCTCGTAGTGATAGGGGTCGGCGTTGATCTGCACGCGGTGGGCGACGATCGTCGGGGGCAGCGACCACCGGTCCGGCAGTCGCGACAGCGCCTGGAAGAACATGGTCGCGGACGCGGTGGGGTCCATCCGCTGCTCGTAGGTGCCCCAGGCGCCGTTGTCGCGCTGCTGGAACAGTCCGCGGGAGTCGGGGCCGACGGCGTCGCCGTGGTCGAGCACCTGCAGGCCGGACTCCCCCATCGCGGTCATGACGCCGATGGTCTGGTCCCGGGCGCCGAGGCCGAGGTCAGCGCCCGCGTTGACGATCGCCGCGGCGTTGGCGAGCTGGACGCCGCTGTACCCGGAGATCTCTGCGGTCTCGACCCCGGCGGCGTCGACGATCCGCACCGACCCTCCGGTGACGTTGCAGTCCGCCAGCGGGGAGCGGTCGGCGTCCATGTACAGCACGAGCCCGACGAGTCCCACGAGCGAGGCGACGAGGAACCCGACGAGGAGCGTGACGACCGTCCTGGCACGGAGGCGCATCACGCCACCCCCTCGGGCGGCTCGACGCGCTCGACGAGCCACGACGTGGGCCCGTCCTGACGGCTGAGGAGCACCCGGTACGTCCCGGCGTCAGTGGGTACCTCGACCCGTGCGAGGTAGACGCTCGACTCGTCGACGAGGACGGCCGGCCCCGGCCCGACCGTGGTGGCAGCGATCGAGGCGGGCTGGACCCACTGGTAGTCCTGCTGCGCGGCGGGGCTGAGGAAGCCCGAGAACTCTCCCCACCAGGCGTCCGGGTCGAGCGCGGGCCGGGCGTAGGCGGTCATCACCGCGGTCGCGGTGGCGACGGCGGCGGCCCGCGACTCCTCGTCCCAGACCGGGGCGGGCGCCCCGGTCGCCGAGCCGAGATCACCCTCCATGGGTTCCCCGGTGGCGGTCGGAACCGCCGGCAGCGGCGCGGGAGCGGCGGTGGTGGCGGGCGCCGACGGCGCCGGGGACCCGGGCTCGTCCGAGCACGCGCCGAGGAGCGCGCCCGCGAGCAGGAGCGACACCACCGCCGTGCCCGCACGCACCGAGCCCATCGCTCGCACGCTCCCTCATTTTGGGGGCCAGATCGGGACCATTTACATCTGTGCTCGCATCCCGTTCTACGACACGATGATCCCAGAAGGACGCATGATGGGTGTCCGTACTGGTGCACCGGGCAGGTGTCGGCGCGAATGGGGTTGGTATGGGCAGGCACCCGGAAGGGACAAGGGCACGCTCGACTGCGGCCGGCGACTACTTCCCGCTGCCCACCGGCCCGGCCACGCCCCAGCGCGGCGTCCGCGCCCCCGCCGAGGGCCTCGCCGCCCGCGAGCGCCACGAGCGCGCCGCCCCGTGGTGGCTCGGCACCCACGGCGGCGCCGGGGAGACGACCCTGGCCGGCGCGGTCGCGGGCTCGGCCGCAGCCGGGCATGCCTGGCCCGTGCCCTCGGACCTCTCCCGCCCGCAGGACGTCGTCCTCGTCGCCCGCACCCACCTCACCGGCCTGCGCGCCACCCAGCTCGCCGCCACCCAGTGGGCCTCGGGCTCGGTGCCCGGCGTGACGCTCGTCGGGCTCGTCCTGCTCGCCGACGCCCCCGGCCGCCTCCCCCGGGCGCTGCGCGAGCTCGCCGACCTCGTCAGCGGCGGGGTGCCGCGGGTCTGGCACCTGCCCTGGGTCGAGGCCTGGCGCCTCGGCGACGAGCCGCGGCCGGTCCCGCGCGAGCTCACCCGGCTGATTCACGACCTCGACTCGCTCCTGCCGGGCCGGGGGGTCTGAGCACATGGTGCTGCCCGCCGCCGCCCTGGCCCTCCTGGCCAACGTGCCCAACCCGGGCGAGGGGGAGGCGCCACCCGGGACCGAGGGGTTCCTCGAGGTCCTGGCGTGGACCAAGTGGATCGCCCTGGGCATCTGCGTCCTCGGCCTCATCGTTGCCGGCGCGATGATGGGCATCAGCTCCCGCCGCGGTGAGGGCGGGGAGCACCTGGGCCGGATCGGCATGGCCCTGGCCGGGGTCATCGTCATCTCGGCGTCGTACTTCCTCGTCGGAGCCCTCGCCTGAGCAGGCGCCCCATGGCCGACGACCTCGACGACCGCAGCGTGTGGGCTCGGCCGGTCTTCCTCGTCTCCGCGGTCCTCGTCGTGGCCGTCGTCGTCCTCGGCGTGTGGCTCGCCGTCGCCAACGAGCGGCGCGACGACGGCGCCCCGCCGGCCGCGACGGCGCCGGCCACCGGCGGGCCGGACGGGGCCGCCGCCACCGGCGAGCCCACCGGTGAGCCCGGCGACGACCCCACCACCGACGGCAGCGACGACCCGACCGCAGACGCGGACGGCGCGACGGACGGACCCGCCGACGACGGCGAGCCCGGCGACGGCGCCACCGGCGCTGCGCCGCCGGCCGGCACCGACGACACCGCCGACCCCGCCGCCGCGGGTGAGCCGAGCGTCTGCGGCATGGGCCCGGCCCAGACGGACGGCACGGTCACCCGGGCGCCCGAGGGCGTGGCCTGGGAGCTGGTGGGCACGGTGGCCGCCCCGGCCCTGCCGGGGACCGGCCCCGGCGTGAAGGAGCCGGACGGCTTCCGGTCCTGCTACGCCCAGAGCCCCACCGGCGCGCTGCTCGCCGCGGCGAACATCGTCGCGATGGGGTCGGTCGACGCCCTCCTGCCGCGCACGACGGCGGAGCTCACCGCGACCGGGCCCGGCCGTGACGCCGCCGTGGCACGCCTCGACGCCGAGGCCGCGGACGCCGCGGCAGCGGACTCAGCCGCCGTGACCGCGACGCCTACCGCAGGGGCAACGGGCGCCACCACCGAGCCCACGGCAGCCACCACCGCCCCGCCGGCACCCGCACCCGTCCCGCTGCCGGCGACCGTCGCCCGGTACCAGATCCGCGGCTTCCACGTCATCGCCTACGACGGCGCCTCCGCGAGCGTCGACATCGCCCTGGGCCTGGACAACGGCGCCCTGGGCAGCTTCGTCGTCGACCTCCTCTGGCAGGGCGGGGACTGGAAGGTCCGCCTCACCGACATCGGCACGCTGCCCACCCCGCCGGCGCAGATCCCCAACCTCGCCGGCTACACCGTCTGGTCGGGGGCCTGATGAGCACCCGGACCGGCTGCGACCCCCTCGACGTCGCCTGCACCACCTCGAGCTGGACCACCGACGGCGGCACGGGCGCGCTCGAGCAGCTCGCCGGGGCCGTGCGCGAGGCCCTCGACACCACGCTCGGCTCGCTGGGGACGATGTGGACGTCGATCGTCACGCCGTCGCTCACCGACGGTGACGCCCCGGTGGTCGCCCCGGGCGAGGTGGCGCCCGGGAGCGTGGAGACGGTCAACACCGTCCTGTCCTGGGTGCTGTGGGTCTCGCTCGGCATCGCGGTGATGTCGATCATCGCCCTCGGCGCGGCGATGGCCCTCAAGGGCCGGCGTGGGGAGGCCGAGGGTCAGCTGGGCCGCCTCGGGGTCGTCCTCGGCGCCGTCATCCTCGTCTCGTCCGCCTCGGCCATCGTCAGCGCCCTCGTCCCGCCCGAGCGGTTCGCGGCCTCCGGCGGCGGACCGGCGGCGGCGACGCAGAACGCGCTGTGGTGGTTCACCGCGGCGATGGCCGTGCTCTCGGTGATGGTGGCCGGGGCGAAGATGGCCTGGGAGCAGCGCGCCGCCCCCGGCCGGGACCTCGTGCGCTCCCTCCTCACGCTCGTCGTCGTCGCCGGGGCGGGCCTGACCGTCATCGGGCTCGCCGTCGTCGCCGCGGACTCCTTCGCGGCCTGGCTGCTCGAGCGGGTCACGGGTGGGGCGGACTTCGGCACGCAGGTCGAGGCGATGCTCACCTTCTCCGACGACCTCGGCGTCCTGATCGTCATCGTCCTGGGGCTCGCGGCGCTGGCGGTCTCCTTCGCCCAGATCATGCTCATGGTCCTGCGCGCGGCGATGCTCGTCATCCTCGCGGGGATCTTCCCGCTCTCGGCCTCCTTCACCAACACCGCGATCGGTCGCACCTGGTTCCACCGGGTGGTCGCCTGGATCATCGCGTTCGTCCTGTACAAGCCGGCCGTCGCGATCGTCTACGCCACCGCCTTCCAGCTGCGCGACCAGAACGTCTTCGCCGACGACGGCTCCGGTCTCGTGCCGGTCCTGACCGGCATCATCCTCATGACGCTGGCCCTGCTCGCGCTGCCGGCGCTCATCAGCGTCGCGGCCCCGCTGGTGGGCACCGTGACCGGCACGGCCGGGCCCGCGACGACGACCACCTCGACGTCGACCTCCGCCGCACTGCCCACCGGCGCCGTCCCGGTCCCCCGGGTACGCGCCGGCGGCGCCGGACCCGCCGGTGCGGTGGGCACCGCCGGCCGTGTGACGCAGCTCGGTCCGTCCGGCGCCCGCGCCGAGATCGGCGCCGCACCGGTGCCCGGCGCAGCCGCGGCCGGCGCGGCCACCCAGGGGGCACCCGTGCTGCCCGTCCCGGCCGGCGCGCGCGACGCCATCGCCCCGGACGGCCGGGTCCCCGCCGGCGGCCCCGGTGAGGACGGCGAGAGCGCCGAGGCGGACGACGGCGGTGCGACGGCGGCCCCCGAGAGGCAGGATGGTCCCGACGTGAACGGGCACGGCAACGGGCACGGCACGAACGGGACGGGCGGCCCACCCCGCCTGACCAGCAAGGGAGATGGTCGACGTGGCAGCAGCCGCTGACCCCGCCGGGCACGCGCCCCGGACCTACGGCAACTGGCGTCGCCCGACGTCACCGGGCCTGCTCGGCCTGGGCACCGTCGGCACGATGATCCTGCTCGGCGGGCTCATCGTCGTCGTCCTGGTCGTCATGCTCGCCGACCTCATCACCGCGCTGCTCGTGGCCGCGGCCCTCGGCGTCGTCCTGCTCTCCATCGCGGTGCGCGACAAGCACGGGATGAACGCCGTCGACAAGGGCACCGCCCGCGTGGGGTGGTGGCGCCAGCGCACGGCCGGCGAGCACCTCTACCGCTCAGGACCCCTGGGCCGGACCCCGTGGGGCACCCACCAGCTGCCCGGCCTCGCGGCGGCGTCGCGCCTGACCGAGCACCACGACTCCTACGGCCGGCCGTTCGCCCTCGTCTACGTCCCGGCGACGACGTCGTACACCGTCGTCATCGGCACCGAGCCGGACGGCGCGGCCCTTGTCGACGAGGAGCAGGTGGACGCCTGGGTCTCGGACTGGGGGCTGTGGCTGGCGAACCTCGGGGACGAGCCCGGCATCATCGCCGCGTCCGTGACGGTCGAGACCGCGCCCGACACGGGCACGCGCCTGCGCCGCGAGGTCACGACCCACCTCGACCCCGACGCCCCCGAGTTCGCCCGGCGCCTGCTCGCCGAGACCGTGCGGGACTACCCCGCCGGCTCCTCCACGGTCCGCGCGTACGTGGCCCTGACCTTCACTGCCGCCCGCGGCGGCGGCAAGCGGCGCAAGCCCGCGGAGTTCGCCCGCGAGCTCGGCGCCCGACTGCCCGCGCTCACCGCGGAGCTCCAGGCCACCGGCGCCGGCCCGGCCCACCCGGTCGACGCCCTCGAGCTGTGCGAGATCGTGCGGGTCGCCTACGACCCCGCCGCGGCGACCGCCATCGACGAGGCCCACGCGACCGGGGAGGTCCCGCCGCTCACGTGGTCCGACGTCGGCCCCACCGCCCACGAGACGTCGTGGGACGCCTACCGCCACGACTCGGGGCTGTCCGTCACCTGGGCGATGACCGGTGCGCCGCGCGGCAACGTCCAGTCCTCGATCCTCGCCCGGCTCCTCGCCCCGCACCGCGACATCGCCCGCAAGCGCGTCACCCTCCTCTACCGGCCCATCGACGCCGCCTCCGCCGCGGCGATCGTCGAGGCGGACCTGCGCGCCGCCCAGTTCCGCCAGACCGCCACGGACAAGCCCACCGCGCGTGACGTCCTGGCCACCCGGGCCGCCGCCCTGACCGCCCAGGAGGAGGCCGCCGGGGCCGGCCTGGTCAACTTCGGCATGCTCGTCACCGCCACCGTCATGGACACCGGCCGGGAGATGGACGCCCGCGCCGCGGTGGAGAACCTCGCCGCCACCGCACGCCTGCGGCTGCGGCCGGTGTACGGCTCCCAGGACTCCGCGTTCGCCGCCGCCCTGCCCCTCGGGCTCGTACTCCCCCGGCACGTCTCGCTGCCCAGCGAAGTGCGGGACCGGCTGTGAGGGGGCGCGCAACGTGAGCACCAGGGCGAAGGACGACGCCGGCGGGCCTCGCCGGGCGGGCCCCCGCGGCTGGGCCGGCCTGGGCCGCGGGGCGGCGAAGGTCGTCCAGCCCGTCCCGGAGTGGCGCGGCTCCACGCGGCAGGTGTGCGGGCTGTGGCCCTACGCGATCGGCACCGGCACACCCATGGTGGGGGTGCCGCTGGGCCGGAACATGATCTCCGGCGCCACGGTGTGCTGCGACCCGGTCTCGTGGTTCCAGCGCGCGAACCTCATCTCCAACCCGTCCGCGTTCGTGCTGGGGCTGCCGGGCCTGGGCAAGTCCACGCTCGTGCGCCGGATGGCCGCCGGGCTGGCCGGGTACGGGGTCATGCCGCTCGTCCTGGGCGACCTCAAGCCCGACTACGTCGACCTCATCGAGGCCCTCGGCGGGCAGGTCATCTCCCTCGGCGGGTCACGCGGGTACATCAACGTGCTCGACCCCGGCGAGGCCACCTCCGCGGCGGAGCGCCTGACCGGCTCGGCCCGGCAGATGGTCCTCGCCGACGCCCACGACCGCCGCCTGGCGATGGTCTCCTCGCTGCTGACCATCCTGCGCGCCGCCCCGCCCGGGGACCGCGAGGAGACGATCCTCGACCGGGCCCTGACGGTGCTGGACGAGCGGCACGACGGGGTGCCGGTCCTGCCCGACCTGCTCCGCATCATCCGGGAGGCGCCGGACCCGGTGCGCCAGGTGGCGCTCGACCGCGGCTCGATCGACCGGTACCAGTCGCTGACGGAGAACCTCGAGGCCTCGCTCATCGGTCTCGTCGACGGCGGCCGGCTGGGCCGGACGTTCTCCCGGCCGACGTCGAGCCCGATGCGCCGCGACCGGCCCGTCGTCTACGACGTCTCGCACATCGACGACGCCCAGACCGACCTCCAGGCGGCCGTCATGCTCGCGTGCTGGTCCGCCGGGTTCGGCATGGTCAACGTCGCCAACGCCCTCGCCGACGCCGGGGTGGAGCCGCGCCGGCACTACTTCGTCGTCCTCGACGAGCTGTGGCGGGTGCTGCGCGCCGGCCGGGGCCTCGTGGACCGGGTGGACGCCCTCACCCGCCTCAACCGCACCCGCGGCGTGGGGACGGCAATGATCTCGCACACGATGTCGGACCTCCTGGCGCTGCCCGCCGAGCAGGACCGCATGAAGGCCCGCGGATTCGTCGAGCGCTCGGGGATGGTCATCGCCGGCGGCCTGCCCGGGGCGGAGATGGCCATGCTCACCCAGGCCGTGCCGCTCTCGCGGGCCGAGCAGGAGATGCTCATCGGCTGGCAGGACCCGCCGGCGTGGGACCCCATCCACAACCGCGAGACCGCACCACCCGGGCGCGGGAAGTTCCTCATCAAGGTCGGCGGCCGGCCCGGCATCCCCGTGCAGGTCCAGCTCACCAGCGTCGAGATGGGCATCCACGACACCAACAAGCGCTGGGAGGAGGTCTCCCGCGTCGGGCCCGTGTCCCGCCCGGAGAACCGCCTCGAGGACCGCCCGGAGGACCGGCCCCAGGTTCGCCGGGAGGACCGTCCCGACGACGACGCCGAGCTGCGCGGGGTCCACCCCGTGCGCTGACGACCCCTCGCTGACCGCCCCCGGTCGCCGACCGGCGTCAGTCCTCCTCGTCCTCGTCCTCGTCCTCGATCTCACCCGGCTGCGTCGTCCCGGCGACGTCGCCCCACGTCGCCCGGGCACCGCTCTCCCCCACGCGGTAGACCTGGACCCCCGCCAGGAGCGCCGTGACGACGGCGAGGGCGGCGACCACCGCGGTGAGCGGGCCGGTGCCGCCCCGCCGCAGCAGCGTGAGGAGCCACAGCACGACGGCCAGGGCGATCCCGATGACCACCAGCTGCTCGCCGAGCTCGGCGTGGACACCGGGCTCACCCACCCGCTCCTCCAGGGCCTCGCCCGACTCGGACGCGACCGGCAGCAGCACCGCAGCGGCCGTCGCCACGAGCGCCACCAGCAGGGTGAAGGGACGCAGCCGGGGCACCGCCACGACGGCGAGGGTGCCCAGGACCGCCAGGGGCAGGAGCACGACGACGGCGTGGACGACGAGGGGGTGCAGCGGCAGTCCGTCGACGAGGTCGAGCATCGCGGTTCCTCCGGTCCGAGACCCCGGCGAGATGAGCGCCCGGTGGGCCGACGCTACCGTCCGCCGTCCCCCGGTGGACCCGTTTTCCCCGGCGGCTGCGGCGCACCGGCACAGACTCGGCCGCGGCGTCGTCGCGAGCCCGGCGGGCGAGCCGGCGGAACCTTGGCATGATGGCGGTGCAGCAGGTGGCGGCGATAAGAGGGGGCAGCGGGTGGCAGCGCAACGCGACCTCGTCGTCGCCGAGCTCGTCGCCGTCATCACCGCGGTCCAGGACCGGGAACCGCTCGTCCTGACGACGGCGGACGGCCGGCGCCTGCCCTCGGGCCCGCTCGAGCCCGGCCACCGCTCCATGCAGGCGGGGATGCGCTCGTGGGTCGAGCAGCAGACCGGCTACGACCTCGGCTACGTCGAGCAGCTCTACACCTTCGCCGACCGCGACCGGGGGGACCGGCCCGTCCTGGAGGTCTCCTACCTCGGGCTGACGACCGTCCCGGCCCGGACGGCGCAGTGGCGCGGCTGGTACGAGTACTTCCCGTGGGAGGACCGCCGCGACGGCGACGACACGGTGGCCCGCACCATCGCCCCCGCGCTGGCCCGCTGGGCAGAGGCCGCCCGGGACGAGGACCGTGAGCGCCGCCGCCTGCGCGCCGCGGTGACCTTCGGGCTGGACGGCCGGCCCTGGCTGCCGGGCCTGACGCTGCAGCGCTACGAGCTGCTGTACGAGGCCGGGCTCGTGCCCGAGGCGCACGGGGACCGCCGGGGGCCCGGCGGGAACGGCTCAGGCCCCGGCGACGGCGTGCCGGGCGCCGACATGGACCGCCACCACCGCCGCATCCTCGCCACCGGCGTGGCCAGGCTGCGGGCCAAGATCCAGTACCGCCCGGTCGTCTTCGAGCTCATGCCCGGGGCCTTCACGCTCGGCGGCCTGCAGACGACGGTCGAGGCGCTGGCCGGTCAGCACCTGCACAAGCAGAACTTCCGCCGGCTCGTGGAGCAGCAGGAGCTGGTCGAGGAGACCGGCGACGTCGACGCCGACACCGGCGGGCGGCCGGCGAAGCTCTTCCGGTTCCGCCGCCAGGTGCTCGACGAGCGCGAGGCCGCCGGCACGAAGCTCCCGATCCCGCGCACGCGCTGAACCGCTGACCCGCTGAGCCGCTGGTGAACTGCTGAGCCTCCTCCAGGCTCACCGCACGCTCTACCAGAAGACTTCATCACGATAATCCGGACGAAGTCTTCGGATTGCGGACGCGAACGGACGTCCAGGCTATGGACCGGGCCCGCCGGAAAGGTCTACGTTGAAGCCTGCGCCTGGGACCTTCGTCCCGGGTCGCCGGAGACGGTCACCGCCATGAGCCCGCGCCCGCCTCCTTCCATAGGTCGATCGATCCGCCCAACGGAGGGCGTGAAAGGGGTACACCTATGCGACTTCGTCGCACACTGGTCGCGGGATCCGCGGCCGGAGCACTCGCAGTGGCCGGACTCGCCGCACCCGCGATGGCCGCCCACTCGGACACGGCGCCAGCCGACTACGGGTCGGCCGGTGACGACACGATCATCGTGCCCGTCAACGACAGCGCGGCCGGCGGCACGTACTACCAGCCGTTCGAACGGGCCTACGCCGGGGAGACGGAGGACGGGACTCCCGTCTACGTCTACGTCCCCCTCGGTACGTTCGATGGCGACAGCGTCGTGGGCGTCCACAGCCTGGACCCGGCCTTCGACCACGACGGGACGGACGAGTTCGTCCCGTGCGCCGACAACTCCGCCGACGACTACGTCCTCACCCAGGACCAGGTCGAGTACATCGGCGACGCGCTGGCCGGCCAGATCCTCGCGGTCAACGAGGAGCACTTCGGTGACCTCGGTGCCGCGGCGTCCGGCAGCGACGCCCTCGTCACCCTCGTCTACAACGTCCAGGACGACTCCTACTACGACTGCACCGTCAGCTCCTACACCGCCGGCTACTTCGCCCCCGAGTACCTCAGCGCCGAGAGCCTGGGGATGAACGTCATGGTGCTGGACGCCTTCGACTGGGCCAACCGCGTGGGCGAGGACCCGTCCGCCGAGCCGTGGACCGACGGTGACCCGGCGAACGACCGGCCCGAGCTCTACGAGGGCGTCGTCGCCCACGAGCTCGAGCACATGCTCATGAACTACGCCGACGCCGGGGAGCTGTCGTGGGTGGACGAGGGCCTCGCCGACATGGCGGCGTTCCTCAACGGCTACGACATGACCGGCAGCCACCTCACCTACCAGCAGGTGTTCCACCGCGAGACCTCGCTGACCCGGTGGGGCGGCGGCCTGGAGAACTACGGCGCGTCGTTCAGCTACTTCCTCTACCTGTGGGAGCAGGCGGGCGGCAACGGCGGCGACAGCCTCGAACCCGACCTCGTCTACGACGACACGGCCGGTGACCTCCTCATCAACCTGATCTTCGCCGAGCAGGCGGACGGCATGGAGGGCGTCCAGAACGCGATCGACGCGTACAACGCGACGACCGAGGACGACCTGCGCTCTGCGGAGGAGCTCTTCAAGGACTGGGCCGTCGCGATGAAGCTCGACGACGAGGACTCCTCAAGGTGGGACCTGGAGAACTTCGACCTCGGACCGGCCTCCGGCGGCTGGACCATCGACCTGGCCAACGACCTGTTCTGGGACGACCGCGGCAGCTACCGCGGCGCGCAGCCGGACGCGAAGTGGGACCGGCTGAAGAACCGCCCGGGCACCACGGCTCTGCCGTTCGGCGTCTCCTACGAGACGTTCCGGAACCCGGGCCCGCAGGTCAGCCTCGAGTTCGACGGCGAGGCGACGACGACGATCGCGGCCGAGGGCGCCGACGAGCTGCACTGGTGGGCCGGCTACGAGAGCCAGGCGGACAACATCCTCGGGCTCGAGACCGCGATCACCGGCGGGGAGACCGTGACCTTCTCGAACTGGCACTTCATCGAGGAGGGCTGGGACTACGGCTTCGTCGAGGCCCTCGTCGGCGGCGAGTGGGTGACCCTCGAGGTCCGGGATGCCGCGACCGGGGAGGTCGTCTCGACGGACGACGACCCGCACGGCAACAACACCGAGGGCAACGGCATCACCGGCACCTCGGGCGGGGAGTACTTCGTCGACGAGCCGGTGTACCTGGACTACGAGGTGACCGTCCCCGAGGGCGCCACCGACCTGCAGTTCCGGTACTCCACGGACGCCGCCTACCTCGACACCGGTTGGTTCATCGACGAGATCCTCGTCGACGGCACGCCTGCCGTCGTGACCGAGGGCGGCGACTGGGTCCTCATCAAGGGTGAGCAGATCAACCAGTGGGTCGTCCAGGTCGTCTCCACGTGCGACCTCACCCCCGGCGCCGACAGCACCTTCGAGATCACGGACGACGCGGGGAACTTCGTCTACCGCTTCGAGGGTGACGAGCACGGCGACATCAGCACGGGCGCCCTCGACACGAGGTGCGCCAACGGCAACACCGCGGACTTCTTCGTGGTGATCTCCAACCTCGCCACTGGTGAGCTCACGGTTCTCGACGCCGACTACGACTTCGACGTCGTCAACCTCGGAGCGAGGGCTCGCCGCTGACGACCTGACGGGACAGAGCGCCTGACCGCACCACCCGAGGGGGTCGAGCCACCGGCTCGGCCCCCTCGGCCGCGCTCCCTTGCCAGAAGGTCAAGGGGGGTGCACGCTTCTCCCAGGGGAAGAACGCCGGAAGGCAACGGAGCCGACCGGCGGGGTTCTTCCCCGCCAACGACCCGGCGGGAGGGCACCGGGGTTCGGTGTTGTCCTGCAGGCCACACGCGGCGTACCGTCTCCACCCGGTGCCCTTTCCGGGCGGACCAGGCCGCGAACTCTGTGGCGCCACGCACGGCGAGAAGGACGGCCATCATCAGCACGAACCCCACGACGCCCGGCGATCACGGCGTCCCGGCCCGCAAGACTCTCGCCGACCTGACCGACGTGGGCTCCGTCGACCTCGTCGACCACGACGACCGAGTGCTCCTGGTCCTCAGCGGCGCCGTCGACGTCGTCCTCACCCGCGAGCTCACCGACGCCGCCCACGCCGCGGTCGAGGCCGGCAAGCCGGTCGAGGTCGACACCCGCGGGGTGACGTTCATCGACTCCTCCACCGTCGCCACGCTCGCCTGGCTCGCGAGCCGCACCGACGGCCAGCTGCGCATGATCGACCCGCCGGACGTGGTGAAGTTCGTCCTCGAGGTCACGCGCGTGGGCGAGATCGTCGACCTCGTCGACGACCAGGGCAACCCCCTCCCGGCGGAGTAGTCACACCGGGCGGCGTCCGGCTGCGCCGCGGCCGCCGACGCCGGAACGAGGACGCCGGTCCGCCGACGCCGGAACGAGGACGCCGGTCCACGGGCGCCTGAGCGCGGACGCTGAGCCGATGTTCTCGATGTGAGAACAAGGTGACAGGCCGACCTCCGACCGCTTATGCTCACACTCAGCACTAGCAATGCTCAGTTGCAGCATAAGTAGAGAGGCCGGCCGATGAGCGCCGTCACGATCAGCACCGACGCCCTGTACGAGCGCGTCCAAAACGTCATCCCCCGCGTCGAGTGGGCCACGATGGCCGACGACGTCGAGGCGATCCTTCGCCTGAAGGAGGAACGCAACGCGGTCATCCTCGGCCACAACTACCAGACCCCGGAGATCTTCCACGGTGTCTCGGACATCGTCGGGGACTCCCTCGCCCTGGCCCGCGAGGCGCAGACGGTGGAGGCGGACGTCATCGTGCTCGCCGGCGTCCACTTCATGGCCGAGACGGCCAAGCTGCTCAACCCGGCCAAGACGGTCCTCATCCCGGACCTGCGTGCCGGGTGCTCGCTGGCCGAGTCCATCACCGCGGCCGACGTGCGCGCCCTCAAGGCCGCCCACCCGGGCGTCCCGGTGGTCACGTACGTCAACACGAGCGCCGACGTGAAGGCCGAGTCGGACATCTGCTGCACCTCGGGCAACGCCGTCAAGGTCATCGAGTCCCTCGGCGTGGACCGGGTCATCATGATCCCGGACGAGTACCTGGCCCGGAACATCGCCCGGCAGACCGGCGTGGAGGTCATCACCTGGCCGGGGCACTGCGAGGTGCACGAGCGCTTCACCCCGGCCGACATCGCCCAGATCCGCACCGACCACCCGGGCGTCGTCGTCCTGGCCCACCCGGAGTGCCCGCCCGAGGTGGTCGACGCCGCCGACATGGCCGGTTCCACGGCGCAGATGCAGGACTTCGTCACCGTGGAGCAGCCCGCCCGTGTCGCGCTCATCACCGAGTGCTCGATGAGCGACAACGTCTCGGCGGCCAACCCGGCGGTGGAGTTCGTCCGTCCGTGCAACCTCTGCCCGCACATGAAGCGCAACACCCTCGCCTCCATCCGGGCGGCGCTGGAGCACATGCGCCACGAGGTGACGATCGACCCGGAGGTGGCCGACCGCGCCCGCGCGGCCGTCGAGCGCATGCTGGCCGTGCGATGAGGACGCGCGCGCAGGACGCACCCGCCGTCGTGGTCGGGGGCGGGCTCGCGGGACTGCTCACGGCGCTGCGCCTCGCTCCGCTGCCGTGCGTCGTGCTCACCACCGGAGAGCTGGGCGAGCACACCTCCTCCGACCTCGCCCAGGGCGGGATCGCGGCCGCGCTCGACGACGGCGACGCCCCCGCCCTGCACGCGCTCGACACCGTCCACGCGGGGGCGGGGCTGTGCGACGTCGGGGTCGTCGAGGCCGTCACCGGCGCCGCACCCGAGACCGTGGCCCACCTGGCCCGCCTCGGTGCCCGGTTCGACCGCGCGCCCGACGGCTCGATCGCGCTGGGCCTCGAGGGCGCGCACTCGCGCCACCGGATCGCCCACGCCGGCGGTGACGCCACCGGCCGCGAGCTCCTGCGTGCCGCCGCCGCCGCGGTGCGCGCCGCCGCCTCGGTCACGGTCGTCGAGCACGCCCGGGCCGGCCGGCTCGTCCTCGACGGCGGCCGGGTCACCGGTGTCGTCGTCGAGCGCGATGGCGAGCGCTCCGTCCTGGCCGCCGCCGCGGTGGTCCTGGCCACCGGCGGGCTCGGCGGTCTGTTCCGGGACACCACCAACCCGACCGCCTCCCGCGGGCAGGGCGTCGCCCTGGCCGCCCGCGCCGGCGCGGTCCTGCGGGACCTGGAGATGGTGCAGTTCCACCCCACCGCGCTCGACGTCGGCCTGGACCCCATGCCGCTGGTGAGCGAGGCGGTGCGCGGCGAGGGCGCCCACCTCGTCACCGCGGACGGCGCACGCCTGCTGGCCGACGACCTCGCCCCGCGGGACGTCGTCTCCCGTGCGGTGTTCGCCGAGCAGCACCGGGGCGGGAAGGTCCTCCTCGACGCGCGCGCGGTGCCGGGCTTCGCGGCACACTTCCCCACCGTGACGGCGGCGTGCCGGGCCGCCGGCATCGATCCCTCGCGCGACGTGGTGCCCGTGCGGCCCGCTGCCCACTACGCGATGGGCGGCGTGGCCGTGGACAGCCACGGCCGGACGTCGGTCGCGGGCCTGTGGGCGGTGGGCGAGGTCGCGAGCACCGGGCTGCACGGCGCCAACCGGCTGGCGTCGAACTCCCTCCTCGAGGCGGCGGTCTGCGCCGGGTGGGTCGCGGCGGACGTGCGCGCCGGCCGCTCGGCGGGAGCCGCGGACGCGCCCGCGGCGCAGCCTCCCCTCCCGCTGCCGCTCCCGCGTGCCGTCTCGTCCGCCGTCGCGCCTGCCCTCCCGCCCGCCGTCCCGAGCGACGGTGCCGCGAGCCTGCGCGCCCTCATGAGCGCCTGCGTCGGCGTGGTGCGCGACCGACCGGGGCTCACGGCCGCCGTCGAGGACCTCCGCGAGCGGGTGACGACGGCAGGTCCCGACGCGGTCGACGACGCCACCCTGACCGCGTTCCTCGTCGCCGCCTCCGCGCAGCGCCGGGAGGAGAGCCGCGGCGCACACACCCGGACCGACTTCCCCGCACCCGCCGCGCCGGTCCACACCACCCTCACCCTCGCCGAGGCCCTCGAGCCGGACCGCAGCCGGCCCGCCGATCACCTCGCCCACGAACGGAGCAGCGTGTGAGAACCCTGTCCCCTCTCCTCGTCGAGCCGCTCGTGCGTGCCGCGCTGCTCGAGGACCTGGGCCGCGCCGGCGACCTCACCTCCGACACCGTCGTGCCTGCCGAGCGGCGCGCCACGGTGGCCCTCGTGGTCCGGGACCCGGGCGTCGTCGCGGGCACCGATCTCGCCGTCACCGCGTTCGGGCTCGTCGACCCGCGGACCGAGGTGACGGTCCAGCGCCCGGACGGCTCCCGGGTCTCCCCGGGTGACGTCGTCGCCCGGGTCACCGGCCCGGCCCGCGGGATCCTCACCGCCGAGCGGGTGGCGCTGAACTTCCTGGGACACCTCTCGGGCGTCGCGACGGCCACGGCCCAGATCGCCGACGCCGTCGCCCACACCGCGACACGGGTGACGTGCACCCGCAAGACGACGCCGGGCCTGCGGGCCGTGGAGAAGCACGCCGTCCTCGCCGGCGGCGGGGTCAACCACCGCTTCGGCCTGGACGACGCCGTCCTCATCAAGGACAACCACATCGCCCTGGCCGGCGGGGTGCGCGCGGCGATCACCGCCGCGCGGGCGGGCGTGGGGCACCTCGTGAAGATCGAGATCGAGGTGGACACCCTCGACCAGCTCCGCGAGGTCCTCACCGACCCCGTCGACGCCGTGCTGCTCGACAACATGACCCCCGAGCAGCTGCGCGAGGCGGTGACCCTCGTCGGCGGGCGCATGGTGACCGAGGCGTCGGGACGGCTGACGGCGGCCACGGCGCCGGCGGTCGCTGCGAGCGGGGTGGACCTCATGTCCGCCGGGTGGGTCACCCACTCGGCGCCGGTGCTCGACATCGGGCTGGACGTCCTCGAGCTCGCCTGAGCCGCGTCCCGCCGCGGCGGGACGGGGCCGGAGGTCCCGGAATCGGACGGTTCCGGTGCTGGAAGGTGGTGACGATCACACCCGACCTCCCCGAGGAGACGCCATGAAGGCCTGGCACTTCACCACCACGAACGAGCCGCTCGTCGAGGCGGACATCCCCGAGCCCACGCCGGGCCCGGGCGAGGTCGTCCTGGACATCAAGGCCGCGGGGCTGTGCCACTCCGACGTCGGTGCCATGACCGACCCCGGCTGGCTCGCCCTCATCCCCCGCCGCCCCATCGTCATCGGGCACGAGATCGCCGGTGTCGTGGCCCAGGTCGGCGAGGGCGTGACGGAGGTCGCCGTCGGCGACCGGGTGGGGGTCTGCCCCACGGCGAGCGAGGGGGCACCCGGATACGCGCGCGACGGCGGGTTCACCTACCAGCACCGCGTCCTGGCCGGCGACCTCGTACCGATGCCGGCGGGCCTGACCTTCGAGCTCGCCGCCCTGGGCACCGACGCCGGGATGACCTCGTACCACGCCGTCATGGTCCAGGGCGGGCTGAGGAAGGGCGACAAGGTCGGCATCATCGGGTTCGGCGGGCTCGGCCAGGTGGGCGCCCGCGTCGCCGTCGTCAACGGTGCGGAGGTCCACGTCGCCGAGATCAACGAGGCGGTGTGGGACCGGGCGCGCGAGACGGGCGCCGTCTCGGTCGTCAAGGACGTGGCCGAGTGGGCCGGCCAGGACTTCGACCTCATCGTCGACTACGCGGGCTTCGGCACCACGACCGCGGACGCCGTCGCCGCGATCCGGCGGGACGGGCGCATCGTCATCGTGGGGATGGGCAGGCTCGAGGCCACCATCAGCACGCGCGACGTCATCCTCAAGCAGGCGACCCTCGTCGGCTCGAACGGCGGGACCAAGGAGGACGTGGCCGCGGTCTACGAGCTGCTCGCCCGCGGGGACATCTCCCCCGAGGTGACGGTGATCGGGTTCGACGACATCCCGCGCGGGCTCGACGACCTCAGGAACCACCGCGTGACGGGCCGCGTCGTCGCGCACATCGCGGACTGACGGCGCGCACCGAGCCGGTGAGGTTCTGGCCGGCCGGGTCCTGGCCGGCCGGGTCCTGGCCGGCCGGGTCCTGGCCGGTCGGGTTCTTGGTGGGGACGACGACGCCCGGTGACGGCAGGAGCCGTCACCGGGCGTCGGTGGGACGTGCCGGTGCGTCCTCGGGTCAGGCGTTGGCGCCGACCGGGGCGAAGTCGCCCGCCCGCACGGCCTCCATGGCCCTGGTCCAGGGCAGGAGCTGGTCGAGCATCGGGGCGACCGAGGCGACGGCCTGCTCGGTGGGGGTGAACGTCGAGAAGTTCTCGAAGTCGGTGAACAGGGACATCATCACGGTGTTGCGCACGTGGGCGATCTCCATCTCCGCGACGATCCCGCGCAGGTGCTCCACCGCCCGGGCGCCGCCGGCGGCGCCGTAGGAGACGAACGCGGCAGCCTTGTTGGCAACCTCGGGCTTGAGGTAGTCCAGGGCGTTCTTCAGGGCGCCGGTCACGGAGTGGTTGTACTCGGGGACGACGAAGACGTAGCCGTCGAACTCGGCCATCCTCGCCGACCACGCCCGGCCCTCGGCCGACTCCGCGGGACCCCACGACGGGGACATGGGCTCCTGCCACAGCGGCAGGTTGAAGTCGGCGATGTCGACGACCTCGAACGTGGCGTCGTCGCGCCGGTCGGCGATCGACTTGACCCAGGTGGCGACGTTCAGGCTCTGCCGGCCGGGACGGACGCTGCCGGTGATGATGGCGATCTTCGTCATGGTGCTCCTCGAGGTGGGACGGGTTGTGTCCGGTACCTCCACCTCAATGCGTGAACATTCAACTTCATTCCGGGCGGACTTCGTGGCATGCGCCACAGGGCCGCGGTCCGGAGTGGGCCTACAGGGCCGACCACCCGCCGTCGGAGGGCAGGATCGCGCCGGTGACGTTGGCGGAGTCGTCGCTCAGCAGCCACGTGATGGCCGCGGCGAGGTGCTCCGGCTCGGCGATCGGCGGGATGACCACCTGCATGAGCGGTCCCAGGCGCTCGGCGGCGAACTGCGAGGCCATCGGGGCCTCGATGTTCGTCCGCACGGCGCCCGGGGCGACGAGGTTCACCCGGATCCCCTTGGGTGCGTAGAGCACGGAGCAGCTCTTGGTGAAGCCGACGACGGCGTGCTTCGACGTCGTGTAGGCGACGCCGGCGGAGGAGCCGCGCAGGCCGGCCTCGGAGCCGACCGTGACGATGGAGCCCCTGCCGGCACCGAGCATGAGCGGCAGCACGGCCCGGGTCAGACGCATGACCGCGGTGACGTTGACCGCCATGACGCGCTCCCAGGTGGCGTCGTCGATCTCGTGGGCGGTGAGGAACTTGTCCATGATCCCGGCCACGTTGGCCAGGCAGTCCACGCGCCCGCCGGCCGCATCGACGACCGCGGCGACGCCGTCCTCGTCCGAGACGTCGGCGACGACGGTGGTGACATCGGCGTCGGCGAGCTCGGCCGCGAGGCTCTCCAGGCGCTCCGCGACGACGTCGGTGGCGATGACACGGGCGCCCTCCTGGGCGAGCCGGACGGCGGTGGCCCGCCCGATGCCCGACCCGGCGCCGGTGACGACGGCGGTCTTGCCGGTGAAGCGGCCGGGAGTGATCTGCGACATTGCGGTTCTCCTTCGGTGTGCGTGGGTACCAACGTGCCCATCGTCGTCCCGGGTGCGGCGCCGACATCGGGACCAAAGGGGGTGGACCTGCACGGATCGGGTGGTGTCCTACCAGGTGGGAAGGGTGGCGTCACCCCGCGCGAGGGCCTTCCGTCCCAGGTGCACCTGCGACGGGCTAATACCCTCTGGGAGGTCGGGGTCCGACGGCTCGCAGGGGCGGCCGCCGCACCCTCGCGGCCGGGCCCGGCCAGGGCCCGGCCGCTGCCATGTCCGAGGCGCGCTGCCGACCCCGCGGCCCGTGGCTCCACCGGCATCGTGCGGCCGGTGGGTTCAGCCGGTCGCGCCCCGGCCCACGACGTCGCGCAGGCGGGCCCGTCGCCCGGTGACGAGCAGCGCCCGGCTGTAGACGCGCGAGGCGAACGCGGCCAGCAGCGCCGCCGTCGCCGCGCTCAGCACCATGGCCAGGGCGAGCTGGTAGGCCGGCACCTCTCCCACGCTCCAGCGGATCGGCATGACCAGCGGCGCGCTGAGCGGGAAGATCGACGCGGCGACGCTCGCGGCGCCCTCGCTGTCGGTCGTCGCGACCGTCACGCCCACCATGTACCCGGCGACGAGCACGATGGTGATCGGGGTGATGCTCGCGCTGAGGTCGCTGAGCTTGTCCACGAGCGAGCCGGCCGCGGCGAAGAGGAACGCGTAGGTGGCGAAGCCGAGCACGAACCAGACCACGCCGAGCGCGATGTCCGTGGTGGCGACCGGCGGCAGCCCGACCGCGTCGGTGACCCGCACGGCCACGGCGAGCGGGGTGGCGAGCAGGAGGAGCTGGCCGAACGTCACGGCCCCGACCGCCAGCACGGTCCCGACCATCACCTGGCTGGGCCGCAGGACGGCGAGGAGCACCTCGGAGATCCGGGTCGACTTCTCCGTCGCCACCGCGGTGGCGATGGCGCTCCCGGCGAAGGTGACCGCCAGGTAGAGGACGATCCCGACGATGAACCCCACCCCGGCCCGGTCGGCGTCCTCCACGCCGCCGACGCCCACCTGTTCGGGCGGGACGACCGACTGCACCCCGGCGATCTCCTCGGGGTCCAGCCCGGCGGCGCCGAGCCGTTCGGCCAGCTCGGCGGCGACCGCCGCCTGGCCCACCAGGGCCGGGAAGATGCCGCCGGGCTGGGCGGTGTAGAGCACGTCGTCGGCGAGCCCGGCGTCGGCGTCGCCCTCCTCGACCGCGAGCCGCACGGCGTCGTCGTCCGCCGCGGCGAGGTAGTCCACCTCGAGTTCCGCGGCCCGCGCCGAGGCGTCGAGGGTGGCGGCCACCCCGGCCGGGACCTCCCCGGCGGTGGCGAGGGTGAAGGCGCGCTCGTCCTGGCCGAGGAGCTGGGGCAGGAGGACCGCGGCCACGGAGAGCAGGAGGAGGAAGGCCGTGACGATCTTGAACGTCCGCGAGCGCAGGTTCTCCCGGATCGCCCGCCCGGCGACCAGCCGCGTGCCCGTCCACCACGTCATGACGCCTCCCGGCCCGCCGCGCGCAGGAACAGGTGGGACAGGGTGGGCAGGTCCAGGCCGAAGTCCTCGACCCGGCCCGCGGCGCGGGCGGCGTCGAGGACGGCGAGCGCGTCGGTGCCCGGCGACAGGGCCAGCCGCAGGCCGTCGGCGTCGTCGCTGACGACCACCACCCCCGGGACGCGGCCGAGCCAGGAGCGGTCCTCGGTGCGCACGAGGACGCGCAGCTGTCGTTCGCCGGTGGCGGTGCGCAGGGTGGCGACGTCACCCTCGAGCACGGTCCGGCCGTGGTCGACCATGACGATGTCCTCGCACAGGTCCTGGACGAGGTCGAGCTGGTGGCTGGAGAACAGCACGACGCACCCCTGCGCGGCGCGGCGGCGCAGCGTGTGGGAGAGGTTCTCCACCGCCACCGGGTCGAGTCCGGCGAACGGCTCGTCCAGGACGATGACGTCAGGCCCGTGCACGAGGGCGGTCGCGAGCTGGAGACGCTGCTGCATGCCGCCGGAGAGCTTGTCGGTGCGGTCGGTCCAGCGCTCGCCCAGCCCGAGCTCGTCGAGAAGCGTCCGCGCGCGGTCGACGGCGTCACGCCGGCCCAGGCCGTGGAGGCGACCGAAGTGGACCACCTGCACCCCGGCGGGCATGGCCGGGTAGAGCCCGCGCTCCTGCGGCATGTAGCCCCAGCTGCGCCGGTCCTCGGTGTCGACGGCGCGCCCGTCGTGGGTGACGGTGCCGCGGTCCGGGGTCAGGACGCCCAGGAGCACCCGCAGGAGGGTCGTCTTGCCGGCGCCGTTGGGTCCGAGCAGCCCGGTGATGACGCCCGGGACCACGCTGAAGGAGACCCCGGCGAGCGCGGTGCGCGCGCCGAACGCGTGCGCGACGTCGTGCACGCCGAGCCCGGTCGCGCTGCCGGTGGGGCCGGAGCCCAGGATGCCCATCGCTCCCGACCCTACTCACGTCGGGTGGCCGCGGAGGGTCGATGGCCAGGCGCGGGCGTGAGTGCCCTCCGGCGGTCCGCTACGCCCGGCGGCTGACGGCGAGGACGCACACGTCGTCCTCGGGCGCCCGGTCCCCCAGGCAGCGGGCGAGGGCGGCGTCGAGGACCTTCTGCGCACCGGCGGGTGCGCGGCCGACGGCGTCCAGGAGCCGGTCGAGGCCGGTGGAGAGCACCTCGCCGCGGCGCTCGACCAGACCGTCGGTGAACAGCAGCAGGGCGCCGCCGGGGGCCAGGTGTGCGGTGCCGGAGCGGTACGCCCGCCCGCCGCCGAAACCGAGCAGCGGCCCCTGGGCGCCGCGCAGCAGGCGCGGTGCCTCGCCGGGGGTGCACAGGACGGGGTAGGGGTGACCGGCGCCGGCGTACTCCAGCTCGCCGGTCACCGGGTCCAGGAGGACGACGACGGCGCTGGCCGCCCCCTCGGAGTCGGGGCTGCGCAGGAGGCCGTCGAGGTGGGCGAGGATCTGCGCGGGGCCGTGGCCCTGCCAGGCGTACGCCCGGACCGCCGCGCTGACCCGGGCCATCAGCCCCACCGCCTCCACCCCGTGGCCGACCGCGTCCCCGGCGGAGAGGACGAGCCGGCCGTCGGCGGCGTGGACGATGTCGAACCAGTCACCGCCGAGGCGGACCTCCTCCGCGGCCGAGAGGTACCGCGCCGCGAAGCCGAGCGAGGGGTGCTCGGGCAGCCGGCCGGGCATGAGGTCGGTCTGGAGCCGCTCGAGGGCGCTGCGTTGCCGGGCGAGGGTCGCGGTCAGCTCGCGGCGCAGCCGGTGGACCTCCGTCTCGTCGCGGGCGACGGCCGCCACCCCCATCACCGGCCCGTCCGGCACCCGCACCGGGAAGAAGGACTCGCGCCACACCCGCACCTCGCCCGGCACCGCGGGCGTCTCCCCGACGATCTCGACGTCGCGCAGGCCCTCGCCCGTCTCGAGGACGCGTCGCAGCACCGGCTCGGCGGTCTCGCGCAGCTCGGGCAGCAGGTCGAACACCGCGACGCCCTCGTGCTCGGCCACGCTGAAGCCGTTCATCGCGGCCATCTCGCGGTTGACGCGCAGGAAGCGCAGGTCGGGGCTGATGAAGGTGAAGCCGATCGGGGCGTCGTCGAGGAGGGTCGCGACGATCGCCGCCTCGGCCGTCGCCAGGGTGCGCAGCCGCTCGTCGCGGCTGAGGTCGACGACGACGGCGATCCAGCGCAGCCCGGGGCCGGCGGTCGTGACGATGGCCACCAGCACCGGGATCGACGTGCCGTCGGGGCGCTCGAGGTCCCTCATGTAGCTGGTGGCGCCGTCGCGGTCGAGGTCGGCCAGGGACGCGGCCGCGCGCTCGACGTCCCGCGCGGTGGTGAGGCCGCGCCCGGAGATCCCCTCGGCCAGCTCGTCGCGGTCGCGCCCGATGATCCGCAGCAGCTCGTCGTTGGCGTCGACGAGCACCCCGTCGACGCCCCGGCCGATGCCGAGCGCCCGGGAGCGGAAGAGGGCGTCGAGCTCGGTGGCCCCGTTCCGTTCGTCGCGGTTGATCACCGCTGAAAAGTACAGCCCCGCCGGGGAGATCTCGCGGGGAGCGGGTCGCCCACCCGCTGCGTCAGCGGATCGTGACGGTCTCGTCCATCCATGTCAGGACCCGCTCCTGGCCGAACGGCCACAGCCCGGCCAGGGGGCGCGCCGGGTCCTTGCCGAACGTGGGGGTGCCGGGGAGGGTGAACCCGCCCCCGGCCGCGCGCACCGGTGCGTCGTCCGGCAGCCCGGCCAGGCGGCGGGCCGCGGCCACGCCCGCGTCGAGGTCGCCGAGCTCGTCCACCAGACCCAGCTCGACGGCGTCGGCGCCGCTCCAGATCCGGCCCCGGCCGATCTCGTCCACCCGCTCGCGGGTGAGCCCTCGGCCGGCGGCGACCCGGTCGACGAACCGGTCGTACACCTCGTGCATCATCCGCTCGGCCCAGGCGCGCCCGGCGTCGGAGAAGGGCCGGTTGGGGCTGTCGAAGAGGGCCTCCTCGCGCCCGACGACCTCGGGGTTGAGGCCGTGCCGCTCGTTGAGCTGGGTGAGGACGGGCTTGCCCACGACCACACCGATGCTGCCGGTGAGGGTGAAGGGGCTCGCCACGACGTGGTCGGCCCGGGCGAGGACGTAGTAGCCGCCCGAGCCCGCGACCTCGCCCATGACCGCGACGACCGGCTTGGTGCACCGCTCCACCGCCCTGCAGACGAGGTCGGAGGCGAGGGCGGACCCGCCCGGTGAGTCCACGTAGAGCACGATCGCCCTCGTCCGCTCGTCCCGGTCGGCCTTGCGCAGGGCGGCGACGACCGTGTCCGCGCCGGCGGTCGGGCCGGGCAGGAACGGCACGGGCGGGGTGGGTCTGCTGCGGCCCGAGACGATGGGGCCGATGACGGGGACGACCGTGACGCCGTCGGCCTTCCTGGCCGCCCTCCTCTCGCCGAGCTCGCCGAGCACGAGCTCCAGGGCGCGGCCCCAGTGCTGCTCGACCGGCGTGACGATCTCGTCGTCGTAGGCGACACGCGTGAGCAGTCCGGTCTCGAGGAGCTGCGTGGCGTTCGTGAGCTCCTCGGCGAACCAGGTCCGGGGAAGGTCCTCGTCGGGGTCGAACCACCGCCGGGCGACGTCGCCGTCGACCTGCCGGGCGCCGTGGAGGGTGGTCAGCCACGTCCGCTCGGCGGAGTCGAGGTAGGCGGTGAGCTGCTCACGGTCGTGGCTGTCCATGTGGTCCTCGGAGAACCGGGTGAGCGCCGACTTGTACTCGCGGATGCGCAGGTTCTCGAAGGCGATCCCGTGCCGGGAGAGGAAGGAGCCGTAGAAGGTCCGCTCGGCGGCGAACCCCGGCACCATGACCTCAGCGGACTCCG
Source organism: Georgenia sp. M64 (assembly GCF_038049925.1). Lineage (NCBI taxonomy): Bacteria > Bacillati > Actinomycetota > Actinomycetes > Allobogoriellales > Allobogoriellaceae > Georgenia > Georgenia sp. M64. The sequence continues at coordinate 274,701 of NZ_CP145809.1, read as the reverse complement.
GCGCCACGACCTCCCTCACCCGCGCCCCCACGAGGAGGGTGCGCATCGACACGTGCGGGAGGTAGACGACGACCCGCTTGCCGGCGTCGAGGCGGCCCAGCGCGCGGCCGATCGCGTCGGAGGTGGCCAGCCCCGCGGTGAGGCCGGTGACGCGGACGAGGACCCCGGTGACCCAGTCGGCGTCGGCGATCCGCTCGAGCCGGGCCGTGAGCCCCTCGAGGGACTCCGAGCGGTGGAGGACGGCCTGGACCGGGTCGGCGGAGCGGTGCGCGGGGTAGCTGCCGTGGAGGTCGAGCACCACCCAGTCCGGCGCGGGGGCCGCGCCGTCGCGGCCGACGGCGAGGCGGAGGAGGGCGGGCAGGTGCGGCATGTCCTGACACTACCCACCGGGCGGGCGGCCCGGTTCTGGACGGAGGAGGTCCGCTGCGTGCCGCCGTCCTACGATCACGTCGGTGACGTCCTTTCCCAGCGCCCGCGTCAGGGACGCGCTGCCGTGGCTGGTGGTGGTCGGCATCGTGCTGGTGGCGTTCAACCTGCGCGGACCGATCGTGGCCCCGGCGCTGGTCGTCGGGCAGATCCAGGACGAGGTGGGACTCTCGACCACGGTCGCCGGTCTCATCACCGGGCTGCCCGTGCTGTTCTTCGCCCTCGCCACGCCGCTGGCCACGTCGCTCATCCGGCGCGTGGGTCCCGAGCTCGCCGTCGTCACCGGCCTGCTCGGCGTGCTGCTCGGGACCGCGGTGCGCTCCGCCGGGGGCGCGGCGACCGTCCTGATCGGCACGGCGATCATCGGCGTCGCCATCACCGTGGGCAACATCGTCGTCCCTGTGATCATCCGGCGTGACGTCCCGTGGCGGCACGCGTCCGCGGTGACGGGGACGTACACGGCAGCGCTGAACGTCGGCTCGATGATCACCTCCCTGGGCACCGCGCCGCTCGCCGCGGCGGTGGGCTGGCGCTGGGCGCTCCTGGCGTGGGGCGGCTTCGCCGTCGTCGGGATGGCGTTCTGGCTCCTGCTCACCCGGCGCCGCCGCGCCGCGGCGGGGACGGCGTCGGCGGAAGAACCGGCCCAGCCGGCGCCGGGCACCGTCAGCCGCATCGGCTGGTGGCTGGTGCTCGCGTTCGCCGGCCAGGCGTTCTCGTACTACGCGGTCACCGCGTGGCTGCCGACGCTGCTCGCGGACGGCCCCGGGCTGGACCGGTCGGCGGCGGGCGCGATCTCCGCGGTCTTCCAGGTCGCCGCGGTGGTGGGCGCCTTCGGGGTGCCGGTGCTCGCCACGCGGACACCGCCGTGGGTGCCCTTCGCCGCCGTCGGGCTGCTGTGGTCCGCCCTGCCGGTCGGGCTGCTCGCGGCGCCCGAGGCCTACGTCCTGTGGTCCTTCGTGGGCGGCGTCGCGCAGGGAGGCGGGTTCACCGCGATCTTCTCGATCATCGCCCGGGTCACGCGGACCGACCGGGAGACGGCGTCGATCTCCGCCCGCGTGCAGACCGGCGGGTACCTGGCCGCGACGCTCGGCCCACCGGTCGCCGGGGCGCTGTACTCGGCGACCGGTGGGTGGACGGCGTCGCTGCTCGTGGTCCTCGCCGCGACGATCCTCTACAGCGCGGGCGGGATCCTCGCCGCGCGCCTCGTGCCGAGGCGGCCGGGCGGCGGGCTGGGCGAGGTCCCTGGCTGAGGGACGCGGCCGTCAGCGGCGCTTCTTCCTGCCGCCGATCTTCGCCACCAGCTCCCGGGCCTTGCGCTGGTTCTGCGGCTTCGAGGCCTCACGCTTGATGACCTGTGCGGCCTTGAGCGCGAGCCCGGTCTTGGCGAGCCTGCCGAGGAATGCCATGGTGCCTCCTGATCGGTGGGGCCGGGACGCTGGCGTACCGGCGGTGCGGTGACGGTATGTCAGACCGCGGGAACCCGCACCATCTCCGCGGAGCGCTCCCACAGGCCGCGCGCCAGGTCGGCGTCGTCGGCCTGGGGGTTGGTGCGGGCGACCTTCTTCTTCTCGTAGTACTCCCCCGGCTGCCACCGCGAGCCGTGGGCGAGGAGCCAGAGCAGGGTCCGGGCCCCGCGGTCGGGACTCATGAGGAACACGTGCCGGAGCGGCGTGCGGTAGACGAGCCGCATGGCGCTCGTGCTGCCGTCGGCGAAGTTCGTGGCCACCCCGCCGGGGTGGAACGCGGCGGCGGCCAGCCCGCGGGCGTTGAGGCGCCGGTGCAGCTCCCGGGTGAAGAGGATGTTGGCGAGCTTGGCGTCGCCGTAGGCCTTCTCCGGGGTGTACCGGCGGTGGTTGTCGAGGTCGTCGAGGTCCATCCGGCCGAAGAGACGTGCCGCGACGCTCGAGGTGTTGACGACCGTGGCCCGGCTCGTGAGGAGCCGGTCCATGAGGAGGTTGGTGAGGAGGAAGGGTGCGAGGTGGTTGACCTGGAGGGTCTTCTCGAACCCGTCCTCGGTGAGCTCCCGCTCCCCCATGATGCCGCCGGCGTTGTTGACGAGGACGTCGATGCGGGCGTGGTCGCCGGCGAGACGCTCGGCCAGGCTGTGCACCTCGGCGAGGCGGGCGAAGTCGGCCACGTGGAAGGGGGCGTCGAGCTCGGCGGCCACGGCCGCCGTCTTGTCCGGTGAGCGGCCGACGACCACGACCTGGTCGCCGTCGGCAGCGAGCCGGCGGGCCGCGGCGGCGCCGATGCCGTCGCTGGCGCCGGTGATGACGATGGTGCGCACGGGTTCTCCTCGGGTCGGGACTGCTCCGACCCTACGCACGCGTTGCCGCCGCGGCCCGCGGGGGAACGAGACGGGCGGCCCGTGCCCCGCCGGAGCGGGACCGGGCCGCCCTCGGTCTCAGGCCTTGCCCTGGCCGGGCGCCGTGCCGGCCACCGGCGCCGTCGTCTCGAACTCCGGGTTCCCCAGGGTGGTCACCCACTCCTGGACCTGCGCCGGGTCCTCCGGGGCGAAGGCGAGGCTGAGCAGGAGCAGCAGCCTGGCCTTCTGCGGGATCAGGTCGTCACCGGCGATGACACCCTCACCGCCGCCGTACACCGAGCCCGAGCCGGTCCGGGTCGTGCTCACGAACGTCACGCCGTCCGCGACGGCCGCCGTGCGTGCGGCCCGCTGGGCGGAGCTGATCCCGCCGGCACCCGTACCCGCGGTGACGATGCCCTCGACCCCGGCCTCGGCGAAGGCGGTGATGGCCTCGCCGCCGGCCTCCTGGTAGCCCCAGACGACCTCGGTGCGCGGGAGGTCGCTCGCCTCGATCGTGCTCAGGTCGAACGGCGTCGCCCAGCGCTCGGGGTTGTCGCACGTCTCGACCCGCGCCGGGGCGCGGCCGACCTTGATGTTGTCGCCGTCGATCCAGCCGAGCACACCGAACTCCCGCGACTGGAAGGTGTCCGCGCGGTACGAGCTGGTCTTGGTGACGTCGCGGGCGGCGTGGAACTCCTCGTTGAGCATGAGGACCGTGCCGTAGCAGTAGGTGGCCTGGCTCGCCGCCAGCTTGATCGCGTTGTAGAGGTTCGCCGGCCCGTCGGTGCCGAAGACCTGCACCTGCTCACCGTTCTCGTCGAGCGCGCCCCACGGACGCATGGCACCGGTGGTGACGACCGGCTTGCGGCTCTGGACGGTGAGGTCGAGCCAGTAGGCGAACTCCTCCATCGTGTCCGTGCCGCTCGTGACGACGACGCCGTCGGAGGTCTCCAGCGCCTCCTCCACCACGGCGGTGAGCTCGTGGAACTGGGCGATCGTGTAGCCGCTGGAGCCGCTGTTGCCGAACTGGATCGTCTCGACGTCGGCCACCTCGCCGATCTCCGGGCTGATCTGCGCCACGAGGTCCTCGATGGCGATCCGGCCGGACCGGTAGCTCGTGAAGCTGCTCCGCGAGTCCGCGATCGCCGAGATCGTGCCGCCGGTCCCGATGACGGTGACCGTGGGCGTCGTGGACCTCGCCGTGCTGACGGCCGTGGTGTAGGCCGCGCTCTGGATCGACGCCGGCTCCACGACTCCCGCCGTCGCGTGGACGGCCGCCGGGACGGCCGCGGGGGGCGCGCCGATCGCCCCGGCCACGACCGCCGCCGTCACACCGGCGGCGAGGACCGGCGCGAGCGCGCGGGTCAGCAAGGTGGTGCGCCGGTCCATCGATGTCTCTGTCACGTCTGTCTCCCGAGGTCGGTGTGGTGCTGGTGAGGAGAGGTGTACAGATCCGGGGATACCGAGGGGTTACTCGCCTATTTCGCTGTGTTGCCCGTCGGTAACCGGTTCGTGACGTCGCAGGTGGGGTGGTCGGGTGACGGGCCCATGAACGTTCGGTCAAGATCCGGCCCCGGAAGGCACGGCGTCCGGACGACGCGCCTACGCTGGGTGCACTCCCGGACGAGCGACGACGGTCGCGCCGCCGGGCACCCCGACGCGACGGAGAGCAGTGAGCACCAGCAAAGAGCGGCACGAGGAGCGCACCGCCCGGATGGCGGCCGTGCGCGCCGAGCACGACCGCCGGGAACGACGACGCCGCGTCATCACGGTGGGCGCGGTCGGGGTGACCGTGCTCGCCCTCGCCGGCGCGACCACCGCGGTCATCCTGGACGCACGGAGCGAGCAGGCCAGGGTGGTCGAGGCCGCCGCGCAGCCGATCCCGGAGGTCGAGGAGACGACCGGGTTGTCAGCCGAGCACGTCGAGGCCACGATCGCGCCGTCGGCCCTGCCCCCGCTCGGCGGCGACCACGCCCCGGTGTGGCAGAACTGCGGCATCTACGACTCCCCCGTCCCCGCGGAGAACGCCGTGCACTCGCTCGAGCACGGCGCCGTCTGGGTGGCCTACCGGCCGGACCTGTCGGCCGACCAGGTCGCCGAGCTCCGGGACCAGGTCGAGGGCGAGGCCTACGCGCTCATGAGCCCCTACCCCGACCTCGCCGCCCCGGTGGTGCTCACCGCCTGGGGGGTGCAGCTCGAGCTCGACGACGCCGAGGACGACCGCATCCCCACCTTCCTCACCAAGTACCTCCAGGGCGAGCAGACCCCCGAGCCCGGCGCCTCCTGCTCCGGCGGCAACGGCACACCGGTCGGCTGAGCGGGCGCAGCTGGCCGGCTCAGCGGGCCGCGGCCCGCTGGTACTGCCGCACGGTCAGCGGCACGAAGATCACCAGCAGGACCGCGCCCCACAGGAACGTGTAGAGCACCGGGTTCTGCAGCGGCCAGGCGTCCGGCGGCGGGGTGCCGGGCACGACGTTGCCGAACAGCTCGCGGGCGGCCTGCGTCACCGACGAGACCGGGTTCCACTCGGCGAAGGTCTGCAGCGCCCCGGGGAGGTTCTCCGACGGGACGAAGGTGTTGGCGAGGAACGTCAGCGGGAAGATCACGACGAAGACCGCGTTGTTGAACACCTCCGGGGTGCGCACGAGCAGCCCGACGTAGGCCATGAGCCAGCTGATGCAGTACGCGAACCAGAGCATGAGCAGGTATCCCAGGGCCGCCTCGGCCACCGACGCGCTGATCCGCCAGCCCACCACGAGCCCGGTCAGGCTCATGATCACCACGGTGAGGACGTTGTTGACGACGTCGGCGTTGGTCCGCCCCACCAGCACCGCCGACGGCGCCATGGGCAGAGACCGGAACCGGTCGATGATGCCGGTCTTGAGGTCCTGCGCCATGCCCGAACCGGTGATCGTGGCACCGAAGATCACCGTCTGGGCGAAGATGCCGGCGATGAGGAACTCTCGGTAGGTGGCGGGGTCGACGTCGGCACCACCGGGGAACGAGATGGACCCGCCGAAGACGTACGCGAACAGCAGCACGAACATGATCGGGGCGATCAGGGAGCCGACGAGGAGGTCGGGAACCCGCTTGATCGTGATGAGGTTGCGCCTGGTGACGGTCCACCCGTCGACGAACGCGTGGGTCAGGCTCGTCATGACCGTCCTCCGGAGGTCGCGTCGGCGGGTCCGGGCGCCGCGGTCGGCGGCGGGTCGCTCGTGGTGGTGGACGAGGGGCCGGCCGCGGCCCTCTCGCTGTGGTGCCCGGTGAGGGTGAGGAAGACGTCGTCGAGCGTGGGCCGGCGCATGCCGACGTCCTGCACCTCGATGCCCGCCTCGTCCAGCGCCCGCACCGCGGCGACGAGGGTCGCGGCGCCGCCGTCGGACGCCGCGGTGAGCGACCGGGTGTGCTCCTCGGTGGCGACCTCACCCACGGCGACGCCCGCCAGGGCCGACCGGGCGGCGGGCAGGTCCGCCTCGTGCGCGACCGTGACCTCGATGCGCTCGCCGCCGACCTGGGCCTTGAGCTCGTCGGAGGTGCCCTCGGCGATGACCCGCCCCTGGTCGATGACGGCGATGCGGTCCGCGAGACGGTCCGCCTCCTCGAGGTACTGGGTGGTGAGCAGCAGGGTCGTGCCACCCGAGACGAGCTCGGCGATGATCTCCCACATGCCCAGGCGGCTGCGCGGGTCCAGCCCGGTCGTCGGCTCGTCGAGGAAGAGGACCTCCGGCGCGGCGACGAGCGCCCCGGCGAGGTCGAGCCGGCGTCGCATGCCGCCGGAGTAGCCCTTGACCGGGCGCTTGGCGGCATCGGTGAGGTCGAAGCGCTCGAGGAGCTCCCACGCCCGCGCGCGCGAGCGACGGATGCCGAGGTGGTAGAGCCGGCCGACCATGTCGAGGTTCTCGAAGCCGGTGAGGTTCTCGTCGACGGCGGCGTACTGGCCCGAGACGCCGATGCGCTCGCGCAGGGCCCGGGCGTCGGACACGACGTCGAGCCCGCCCACGCTCGCCGTGCCGGCGTCGGGCCGCAGGAGGGTGGTCAGGACGCGGACGGCGGTGGTCTTGCCGGCGCCGTTGGGCCCGAGCAGACCCATGACGGTGCCGCGCTCGACCGTGAGGTCCAGCCCGTCGAGCGCCTTGACCTTGCCGTAGTGCTTGACGACGCCCTGAGCGGTGATGATGGACACCGGACCAGTGTGGGGGTGGTCACGGACCTCGGGACAGCGAATTCGCCCGAAGCGTGACGATCCGGGCGCGGAGGCGCCCACCCGTTCGGGGCCTGAGTCGCGGGTGAGAGCCCGCCGGTCACAGCCGCCCGCGCACCGGGGTCCGCTCGACCGGGTCCCCGCCGTCGGGCATGACCATCTCCGCGCGCACCCCGAGGAGGCGGACCTCGCGGTCGTGGTCGAGCCCCTCGGCGAGCTCCAGCGCCGCGGCGACGACGTCGTCGCGCCCCGATGTCGGGGCCGCCAGCTTGTGGCTGCGGGTGCGGGTCTCGAACGGGGCGTAGCGGACCTTGAGCGTGACCCGGGTGACGGCCCGCCCCTCGGCGGCGGCGTCGTCGGCGGCCTGTTCGGCGAGCACGCGCACGGCGGAGGTGACCTCCTCCGGCGTCGTGAGGTTGTGCTGGAACGTCGTCTCGCGGCTGTGGCCGCGGGCGACCCAGGGCGAGTCGTCGACCACCGCGGGCCCGACCCCCCGGCCGAGCTCGGAGTACCACACGCCCATCCGGGGCCCGAACTCGCCGGTGAGCACCTCCACCGGTGCGGCGGCGAGCTGGTCCACGGTGAGGATGCCGAGCGCGGCGAGGCGGCGGGAGACCTTGGACCCCACCCCCCACAGGTCGATGGTGGGCCGCTCACCCATGACCTCGGCCCAGCTCTCGGCGGTCAGCCGGAAGATCCCGGCCGGCTTGCCGAACGTCGTCGCGATCTTCGCGCGGACCTTGTTGTCGCCGATGCCGACCGAGCAGTGCAGACCCGTCGCGTCGAGCACCACCTCCTGGGCGCGCCGGGCCAGGGCCTCGGGGTCGTCGGTCCGGGCGCCGAGGAAGGCCTCGTCCCAGCCGAGGACCTCCACGACGGCGCCGAGCCCGCGCAGGGCGGTCATCACCCGCTCCGAGACCTCCTCGTAGGCGGGCGCGTCCACCGGCAGGACGATCGCGTCGGGAACCTTGCGGACCGCCACCTTGAGTGGCATGCCCGACCCCACGCCGAACGCGCGGGCCTCGTAGGAGGCGGTGGACACGACGGCCCGCTCGGTGGGGTCGCCGCGGCCGCCGACGATGACCGGCAGCCCGGCGAGCTCGGGGCGGCGCAGCACCTCGACCGCGGCGATGAACTGGTCGAGGTCGACGTGCAGCACCCAGGCCTCGTCGCTCATGGGACGAGTCTCGCCGCCGTCGCCGCCGCCCGCTAGGTTGGGAAACAGCTTCCCGTCCGCGCAGCGGTGACGATCCGGGCCTCGAGCAGAACCCGGGACAGGGACGACCGCCCCGCGAGGGCGATGCTCGCCCGGAGGCCCGCCATGGTCGAGACCGTCATCCACGACGCCCACGTGGTCGTCGACGAGGGCTGGGAGATCCCGGGCGGGTGGGTCGCGCTCGACGGCGGGCGCGTGCACGCCGTCGGCGGGCCGGGCGACCCCCAGCCGACGGCGACGCACCGCGTCGACGCCGCCGGCCGGCTCCTCACGCCGGGTCTGGTCAACACCCACCACCACATGTACCAGAACCTCACCCGCGCCTACGCCCCCGCGATCAACGGCTCCCTCTTCCAGTGGCTCACCACGCTCTACCCGCTGTGGGCGCGGCTGGACGAGGAGGCGGTGCACCTGTCCACCTACGTCGGGATCGCCGAGCTGCTCCTCGGCGGGTGCACGACGTCGTCGGACCACCTGTACGTCCACCCGCGACCCAACCTCATCGACGCCCAGGTGGCTGCCGCACGCGAGATCGGCTTCCGGTTCATGGCCACCCGCGGCTCGATGACGCGCTCCGTCGACGACGGCGGGCTGCCGCCGCGCGAGGTCGTCCAGGACGAGGAGACGATCCTCGCCGACAGCGAGCGGCTCGTCGCCCGCTACCACGACCCGTCCCCCGGCTCCCTCACCCGGGTGGCGCTGGCGCCGTGCTCGATGTTCTCGGTCTCCGAGAGCATCATGCGCTCCACCGCCGAGCTCGCCGAGCAGCACGACGTGCGGCTGCACACCCACCTCGCGGAGGACCGCGACGAGGACGTCTACAGCCAGGAGGTCTACGGCTGCCGGCCGGTGGAGTACTTCGAGCGGGTCGGGTGGGCGTCGCCGCGGTCGTGGGTCGCGCACTACGTCTACGGCTCCGAGGCGGAGAACCGGCGCCTGGCCGACGCCGGGGTCTCTGCCACCCAGTGCCCGAGCTCGAACATGATCCTCGCCGGCGACACCGCCGACGCGATGGCGCTGCGCGGGCTCGGCATGGCGGTCGGGCTGGGCTGCGACGGCTCGGCCTCGAACGACGCGGCGTCGATGTGGCTGGAGACCCGCGGCGCGCTGCTGCTGGGCCGGTACCGGCACGGTCCGGGGTCGATGACGGCCCGCGACGCGCTCTCGATGGCCACCCGCGGCGGGGCCCGGAACCTCGGCTGGGACGACGAGATCGGGCACCTGCGTCCGGGCGCCTGCGCCGACGTCGTCGTGTGGGAGTCCTCCCCGCTCACCCTCGCGGGAGCACTGACCGACCCGGTGGAGGCCTGGCTGCGGACGGGGCCGTCGCGGGCCTGGTCCTCCTTCGTCGGCGGCCGGGAGCTGGTGCGGCAGGGCGAGCTGCGCCTGGGCGGGCTCGAGGACGTCCTGCGCCGGCACCGGCAGGTGGCGACCGCGATCCAGGGACTGGGGTAGCCGGCCCGGGCGTGGTTCGGCGGCCGCGCGCCGCTTGACGTCGGCGCGACGCTCGTCCACGCCAGGGCGCCCGGTCCGGTCAGCACCTCCGCGTCGAGGTCGAGGGTTCCGGGGTGAGGTCGAGGTTCCGCGCTGCTGGCTCACCCCGCCCGGTCCTGAGTCACGGGCCGACGTGGCCGGCGGGAGCACCGGACGCGGCGGAGCCCCCGACCCCTCGCCGGGTGGCGGGGGCCGGGGGCTCCGGCTGTCGTGCTGGTGGAGCGGGTGGTGGGTGTCAGACGGTCACCGGCGTGCGGTCCTGCGCCACCACCGGCGCGGCCGGGACGCTCCGCAGCGTGGTCAGCGCCCACCCGACCAGGACCCACAGCACACCCAGACCCATCACCAGGGCCGCGACACCGTAGGAGACCACCGAGGTGAACAGCGACGCCCGCAGGAACGAGGCGTTCATCACCGAGGTCCGCTGCTGCTGCAGCGCCTGGTGCTCCTCCGAGCCCTCCTCGACCTCACGCATCGCCGCACCCAGCTCCGCGTACGTCCGACCCTCGGTCCCGGCCAGGGCGTGCTCGTTGATGATCTGCGCCTGCGCGTACGCCGAGAACGGACCATCGACCTTGTCACCAGGCAGCATCGAGGAGTCCTCCGGCACGGTGATGTTCTCCGCGGCGAGCTGGCTGCTCACGATGCCCCAGGTGACCCCACCAGCGACGATGAACAGGATCCCCGCGATGATCGAGACGATCCCGGCGATCTTGGTAGCGGACTTGCTCATGATTTCTTCTCCAGGGTTTCGGTGCGGCCCACCGCCTGGCGGTCCGCTCATCTGCTGCCTCACCGGCATCGACCGGATCGGAACTTGCTACGTGAACAACGTAGAAGCGACAAACCCGGACATAGCAGGACGGAGGTCCCGTACCGCGCGACCCGTCCTCCCCGCAGGTGTGTCCTCGATCACTCGATCCCCCGCGCTGCCCGTGATCCCTGGGGCAAGGAGCTGACCGCTGGGGCGGCGGACGCCGTTCCGGTTGCCGCCGGGGCCCGCTGCCGTGACCATGAATCCTCACTAGCCAAACTAAGGAGTCTCGTGAACCCCGGACTGCCGACCGAGTCGTACCCGCCTGAGGCCTACGACCTCGTCGCGCACTGGCTCCTGGACCGCCCCGAGCACCTGTCGTCGTTCCGGGCGGACCTCACCCAGGCCCTGCGCGACCACGGCGCGTCCTACTCGGGCGGCCTGACCGGGACAGCCGACCAGATGGTCCTCGTCGCCTCCGAGCTCGCGACCAACGCGATCGTCCACGCCCTGCCGCCCACCCGGGTGCGTCTGCTCGTGGGCGCGGACGAGTTCGTCCTCGACGTCATCGACCACGCACCGGACATGCCGCCGCAGATCGCCCGGAACCGCGAGATCGGTGAGGGCGGGGCCGGTCTGAAGATCGCTCAGCGCATCGCCCTGGAGGTCGCCTGGTACCCCGACGGCACGGCCAAGCACGTCTGGGCGAGGTTCCCCCGCCGGTAGACCGCCGCGACCGGTGACCTGCCGCGCCGGCGGGCGGATACTGGTCCGCATGACGGGTTGCTGCGACCCGCGCGGCTACGACGCGACCTTCACCCCGAGGTTCGCGCACCGGCTGGCGCGGCGGTACCGGCGGCGCGGTCTGGACCGGCTCTCGGCCCGGGTGGTCCAGCGCTGCGTGGACCACGGCATCGAGGGCGCCAGCGTCCTCGAGATCGGCGGCGGGGTGGGGTCGCTGCACCTGGAGCTGCTCCGCCGGGGCGCCGCCACCGCCACCAACCTCGAGCTGGTGGGGACCTACGAGGACGATGCCGCCGAGCTGCTCGCCGAGGCGGGCCTGACCGGCCGCGTGCAGCGCCGGCTGCTCGACCTCGCCACCGACCCGACGGCGGTGGAGCCCGCCGACGTCGTCGTGCTCAACCGCGTCGTCTGCTGCTACCCCGACCTCGCCGGGCTCCTCGGCGCGGCAGCCGGGCGCGCACGGCGGCTCGTCGTCCTGACCTACCCGCGACCCAACGTCCTCACGCGCGCCATCCTGGTCGTGGAGAACGCCGTCGAGGCCCTGTTCGGGCGGACCTACCGGGCGTTCGCGCACCCACCGGAGGAGATCCTCGCCGTCCTGCGCGCGCAGGGCCTCGAGCCGGCGCCGGACCGGCGCGGCGGTCTCTGGTGCCTGGTCAGCGCGACCCGGGCGCCGGTGACGGGCGCCGCCGCGGCATGACCTGAGCTCGGGCCGGCCCTCCGCCGCCTGACCGTCTCACAGCTCCAGCCGCACCGCCGTCTCCAGCGCCGCCTCGATGCTCGCGGCCCAGCCGTCCTTGAGGCGCGTGTTCTTCTCGTCGTAGACGCTGGTGCCGTCGACGAGGTTCGACGAGCACGCGCAGATCATCCCCGCGCGCATCCCGCGCAGCCGTGCGACGACGAACAGCGCAGCGCTCTCCATCTCCACGTTGAGGACGCCCTGGCGGTGGAGCTCGGCGATCCACTCCGGGCCCTCGGCGTAGAAGGCGTCGTCGCTGGCGTTGATGCCGGTGTGGACGGCGAACCCGCCCCGCGTCCGCGCGAGGCGCCGGGCGGCGGCGGCGAGCTCGGTGGTGATGGCGAGGTCCGGCACCGCGGGGTAGCCGGGGTGGACGTAGGCCTGGGTGGTGCCGTCGTTGCGGAGGGTGCCCTCGCTGACGAGCAGGTCCCCGGGCTCGACGCCGGGCTGGAGCCCCGCTGAGCTGCCCACCCGGATCACCGAGGTCACACCGACCCGGGCGAGCTCCTCGACGGCGATCGCGGTGGACGGGCAGCCCATCCCGGTGGAGGTGGCCGTGATGCGGCGGCCCTTGTAGTAACCGGTCATCGTGCGGTGCTCGCGGCGGTGGGCGACCTCCCGCACGTCGGTGAGGAACTCGGCGACGAGCGGCACCCGGAAGGGGTCGCCGGGCAGCAGGGCGACGGTGCCGACCTCGCCCGGCGCGACGCCGATGTGGTACTGCCGCACGCCGGTGCCGACGGCGGACTTGTCGACAGCCGACCTCTCGCCGGCCGACCTCTCGACGGCGGACTGGTCGACGGCTGTCTTGTGGACTGTGGTCTGGTCGGTGGACATGGTGGCGCCTCTCGGTTCGGGTCCTGCGCGAGGGTGGGGCGCAGGGCTGTGGGAGCGGTGTCGGTGAGGTGTTCGTGTGAGCGCGCCGGTGGCGGTCAGACCCCCGACGAGCCGGGCAGGCCAGCGCCCGTCAGGACGAGCCGCTCGAGCAGGGAGACCAGTCCGTAGAGCAGCACGGTGGCGAGGGTGACCAGGACGACGAGGCTCCACACCTGGGCCATCTGCGCCTGCCCGATGGCGTAGACGATGCCGTGCCCGACGCCCGCCCCGGTGGCGAGCCACTCGACGATGACGGCGCCGGTGACGGCACCGGGGACCGAGATCTTCACCGCCGCGAGGAAGGAGGGCAGCGACGCCGGGAGAGCCACCTTGCGCAGCGCCGCCAGGCGGCCCCCGCCGTAGACGGCCACGACGTCGAGCATCGGCGGCGAGGCCGAGCGCAGCCCGAACACCATGTTCACCAGGGCGGGGAAGAGGACGACGATCCCGCCCATGACGGCGACCGTGGCCGCGTCCCGCCCGAAGATCAGCACGATGATGGGTGCCATCGCGATGAGCGGCACGGTGCGCAGCAGCATCGCGAGCGGCATGAGCGCCTGCTCGACGGCGGTGAAGAGGGTGAACATCAGCGCCAGGACGCTCGCGGCGGCGAGTCCGGCGACGAACCCGATCGCCGCGTCCGCCAGGGTGCGGCCCACCAGGGCTGTCGCGGCCGCGCGGTTCTCGGCGGCGCCGTCGTCCGTGACGAGGTACCCCCAGACGTCGAGCGGGCCCTTGCCGATGAACGGTGAGACGTCGAGGAGGCGCAGCGTCGCCTCCCACAGAATGACGACGACGAGCAGCGAGGCCGCCCCCTGGGCCAACCCGCGAGCGGTGGCACGCAACAGGGCCCTGTTCACGAGGACCTCCCGTCCCGGGTCCAGGGGGTGAGCAGGTGGCCGAGCCGGCCGACGACGACGTACCCGACGCCGGCGACGAGCCCGGAGACCAGGGCGACCCCCCACAGGCGCGCGACCTCGAGGCTCTGCTGGGCGTTGACCATCACCGGGCCGAGACCGCGGTCCACCTGACCGACGTACTCGCCGATGATCGCCCCGAGGAACGCGGCGGGGACGGCGATCCTCAGCGCGGTCATGATGCTCGGCAGCGCGGCGACCACCTGGACCTTGACCAGCCGGTGCCAGCGGGTGCCGCCGTAAACGGTGACGAGGTCGAGACTGGCCCGGTCGGCCGCCCGCATCCCGGCCAGCGCCCCGGTGAGGGTGGTGAAGAAGACCGACATCGCGGCAAGAAAGACGGCCGTCCCCGACGGCTCGCCCGTGGCCGGCGCGCCGACGACGAGGGCGACAACCGGGCCGATCGCCACCGTGGGGACGGAGTAGCTGACCACGGCCACCTGGGTGATGACGCCCTCGGCTCGTGGCGCCAGGAGCACGAGGGCCGCGAGGAGCAGGGCGATCCCGTTGCCCCAGAGGTACCCCTGCCCGGCCTCGGCGAGGGTGAGGGAGAGGTTGCGCCAGTGGAAGGCGGCGCCGTCCTCGACGAGCTTCGCCGCGATCTGCCCGGGGGTCGGGAACGTGCCGGTCTCCCCGCCGGGGGCGCGCCCGACGGGGGCCAGGACGGTCGCCGTCGCCAGCCACCACAGGCCCACGAAGGCGACGACGGCCATGCCGCCGCTCGCGCGGCCGGCACCGGCCGACCCCCCGCGGATGACGCCCATGCTCACTCCCCCGGCCCGGCGGCGCCGAAGAGCAGCTCGGACGCGCGGTCGTGCAGGGCGTGGAACTCCGGGCTGCGCATGATCTCCGGCGTGCGCGGCCGGGGCAGGTCGACGTCGATGACCTCCTGCACCCGCCCCGGCCGGGCGCTCATCACCGCGACGTGGTCCGAGAGGAAGATCGCCTCGGAGATGCCGTGGGTGACCATGAGCGTCGTCGTCGGCTTCTGGGTCCAGATGCGCAGCAGCTCGACGTTCAGGCGCTGCCGGGTCATGTCGTCCAGGGCGCCGAAGGGCTCGTCGAGGAGGAGGACCGAGGGCCGCACGACGAGCGAGCGGGCGATCGAGACCCGCTGGCGCATGCCGCCCGAGAGGTGCGCCGGGCGGGCCTTCTCGAAGCCCGTGAGCGCGACCAGGTCGATGAGCTCGGCGATGTACGCCTCGTCCACCGGCAGGCCGGCGACCTCCAGCGGCAGGCGGATGTTGGCAGCCACCGAGCGCCAGGGCAGGAGCGCCGAGTCCTGGAACGCGATGCCCAGCTCGCGCCCGGCGCGCAGCTCGGCAGGGGTCTTCCCGTCGATCGTGGCCGTGCCCGACGTCGCCGTCTCCAGGCCCGCGAGGATCCGCAGGATCGTGGACTTCCCGCAGCCCGACGGGCCGAGGAGGGAGAGGAAGGCGCCACGCTCGGAGGAGAGGTTGACGTCCGCCAGGGCGGTGACACTCCGGCGGCCGAGGGTGAAGGTCTTGCCCAGCCCGGCGATGTCGATGCCACTGGCCGCGCGGGTGGTCGGCTCACTCAAGGAGCTCGGGGTGCTCGTCATAGACTTCCTCCAGCAGCGACAGGTCGAACAGCTCCTCCGCCGTGATGTCGAACCCGGCGACGGCGAGGGTCTCGATGTTGGCCTCGACCAGCTCGTCGGAGATGGTGAGCAGCCCGTTGGCGTCGGTCTCCTCGGTGCTGATGAGGTCGACCTGCTCCTCCGCCTGGCGGACCTCCTTGTCCATCTCCAGCTCGAGGTCGGCGCCGTACTCCTCCACCGCGAGCCGGGCGGACTCCTCCGGGTCCTCGATCGCGTCGCGCCAGCCGAGGATCTCGGCGTGGAGGAAGGCCTTGAGGGCCTCGCGCTCGTTCTCGATGGAGTCCTCGGTGACGATGAAGCTCTCCGTCATGAAGGGCAGGCCGTTGTCGGCCAGGGGCAGGTTGACGGTGTCGAACCCGGCGAGCTCGACGGTGATCGCCTCGTTGGTGAGGAAGGCGAAGAAGCCGTCGACGTTGCCGTTGGTCAGCTCGGAGGGGTCGTAGCCGACCGGCACGATGTCGACGTCGGCCGGGTCGATCCCGTTGACCTCGAGCAGGGCCGCGAAGAGGGTGTCGTTGCCGCCGGTCTGGACGCCAATCGTCTTGCCGACGAGGTCCTCGGGCGTCTCGATGGCGTTCCCCGCCAGGGACAGGATGGTGAAGGGGTTCTTCTGGTACGTCGTGCCGATGATGCGCAGGCCGGCGTCCTGCTCGATGTTGACCGGCGCGGCGGCGACCGGCGAGGACAGGCCCACCAGCGCCTCGCCCGAGGCGACGATCGTCTCGGTCGCGGCCGGGCCCGGGGTGAGGGTGACCTCGCCAAAGCCGGCGTCGGCGAAGTAGCCGTTCTCGATGGCGAAGTACTCCCCGGCGAACTCGGCGTTCTTCACCCAGGAGAGCTGGACGGTGAGGTCGCCCAGGTCGGGCGTCCCGCTCGCCTCCCCCTCGGCGGGCTCGGCGGCGCCGGAGGAGCACGCGGCGAGCAGGGCCAGGCTGGTGAGGATCGCGGCGGGGCCGGCGAGGCGGCGGGATGAGCGGGTCATCGGGGTCTCCGGAGGTCAGATGGGTCAGGAGCTGCGGGACCACGCAGGGGCCGGTCCCGCGGCACCCTCCCGACGCTAGGGACCGCGCGTTTCGGCGGGGTTTCCTCCGGTTTCACGTTCTTTTCCGGTTGGCGTCGAAATGGGTGGCGCCGGGCTGAACGGGTGTTTACAATCATCAACGTGCGTTCACCCCATGGCTCGCGCAGGCCCGACCCGGACGCTGATCTCCACGCCCGGGCACGGATCCGCAACGCCGCGATCCACCGGTTCGGCGCGGAGGGGTTCGGCGTGGGGCTGCGGGCCATCGCCGAGGACGCCGGGGTGAGCCCGGCGCTGATCATCCGGCACTACGGCTCCAAGGCCGGCCTGCGCGAGGCCTGCGACGAGCACGTGCTCGCCCTCATCCGCGAGACCAAGACCGAGTCCCTGGCGACGGCGGACCCGCGCGCCGTCCTGGACAACCTCGCCCGGCTCGACGAGTACGGCTCGATCGCGATGTACGTGGTCGCGAGCCTCACCGCCGGCGGCGCGCTCGCCACCCACCTGTTCGAGCAGATGGTCGCCGATGCGACCGCCTACCTCGAGGAGGGCGTCGCGGCCGGGGTCATCCGCCCCAGCCGCGACCCGGAGGCCCGCGCCCGCCAGCTCACCCTCGGCGGGCTCGGCGGGCTGCTGCTGCAGCTGCGGCTGGACGAGGCGCAGGGCCGCCGGCCCGACGTCGCGACCTTCATGCGCGAGCTCGAGCGCACCACCATGCTGCCGACCCTGGAGCTCTACACCTACGGCCTGTTCACGACCTCGTCGATCTACGACGCGGTCCTCGCGGCGGAGGGGGTCGACGGCGGCGCCGCGGGGGGTGTCGACGCCGCCGCCGCGCACGCCGGGGACGACTCCGGGCACCATGCCGCGCCGCACGACGTCGCCCCCGACCCGCCGTCGCCCCCGCAGCCCTGACACCTCGCGATCACGACACCGGCACGGCCGGCACCCAGCCAGCACCACCCCGGCGGCGACGCAGCCGCCCTCTCAGGAGACCGACATGGACGACGTCATCCGCATCGACAGCCTCGTCAAGACCTTCGGCACCACCCGCGCGCTCGACGGTCTCGACCTCACCATCCGCCGCGGCGAGGTCCACGGCTTCCTCGGCCCCAACGGCGCCGGGAAGACCACGACCATCCGCATCCTCCTCGGCCTGCTCCGCCCCGACGCCGGCACCGCCGAGCTCCTCGGCGCCGACCCGGTCCGCGACGCCGTCGCGCTGCACCGGCGCCTCGCCTACGTGCCCGGCGACGTCGAGCTGTGGCCCAACCTCACCGGCGGGGAGGCGATCGACGTCGTCACGCGCCTGCGCGGCGGCGCCGACCGGGCCCGCGTCGCCGAGCTCGCCACCCGCTTCGACCTGGACCTGACCAAGAAGGGCCGCACCTACTCCAAGGGCAACCGGCAGAAGGTCGCCCTCGTCGCCGCCCTTGCGGCCGACGTCGAGATGCTCCTCCTCGATGAACCGACGGCGGGCCTGGACCCGCTCATGGAGGCCGTCTTCCAGGAGGAGATCGCCCGCGCGAAGGAGCGCGGCGCCACCGTGCTGCTCTCCAGCCACATCCTCGCCCAGGTCGAGGTGCTGGCCGACCGCGTCTCGATCGTGCGGCAGGGCCGCGTGGTCGAGAGCGGCACCCTGGCGGAGCTGCGGCACCTGACCCGCACCACCGTCACGGCCACCACCGCCCGGCCGGCCGACACCCTCGCGGCCCTGCCCGGCGTGCACGACCTGCGCCCGGTCGACGGCGCCGCCCGGTTCGAGGTCGACGGCGAACGCGTGCCCGAGGTCATGCGCGCCCTGGCCGAGCTCGGCGTGCGCCAGATCGTCGCCCACCCGCCCACGCTGGAGCAGCTGCTGCTGCGCCACTACGGCAACGGCGCCACCGACGCCGCCGCTGCCCCGGCGCCCACGGACCGGCGGGGCGGTACCGACGGGCGGAGCGGGCGCCGCCCGGGCCGCCGCCACGACCGCCGGTCGGTCGACGACGCCGACGCGGTCGCCGCGACGGGCGATGCCCGGTGACCGCCGCCGTCGCCACCCCCGTGGCCCCGGAGGCTCCCGCCCGCGACGCCGCCCGCGGCGCGCTCGCCGGGACCGGTGCGCTCGTGCGTCTGATGTTGCGGCGCGACCGGGTCCGGCTCCCCCTGTGGGTGGGCGGGATCGCCCTGTTCGTGCCGTACTTCTTCACCGCGTTCGGCGCGCTGTTCCCCACGACGGCGGACCTGCAGCAGGCGGCGTCGTTCACGCAGGGCCCGGTCATCTCCCTCCTCGGCGGGCCCGGCTACGGTCTGGGCGAGGACATCACCTACCAGAGCTTCTTCGCCGCGGTGTACTGGCTGTACTTCCTCCTCGCCGCCGCGCTGATGAACATCCTGCTCGTCTCCCGGCACACCCGGGTCGAGGAGCAGACCGGGCGGTCCGAGCTCGTCCGGGCCAACGTCGTCGGCGCGCACGCCCCGCTCACCGCGGCGCTGGTCGTGGCGGTCCTCGCCAACGCCGCCCTCGCCGTCGTCCTCACCGCGGCGCTCGGGGGCTTCGACGCCCCGCTCGGCGGCGCCGCACTGGTCGGGGCCGGGACCGCGGCCGTGGGCCTGGTCTTCGCCGGCGTCACCGCGGTGACGGTCCAGCTGACCGAGTACTCCCGGGCCGCCTCGAGCATGGCGGGCGCCGTGCTGGGCGCCGGGTTCGTCCTGCGCGCCATCGGGGACTCCCTCGGCGAGCACGGCACCGCCCTGTCCTGGCTCTCGCCGTTCGCCTGGTCGCAGCAGACCCGCCCGTTCGTGGACGGGCGGTGGTGGCCGCTGGGGATCTCCCTCGTCGTCGCCGCCGGGGCGGCGGCGCTCGGGTACGCGCTGTCGCTGCGCCGCGACGTCGGGGCGGGCCTCCGCCCGGCCCGGCGCGGACGGGCCGAGGCCGCCGACTGGCTGCACGGACCCACCACGCTGTCCTGGCGGCTCCAGCGCTCGGGCGTGCGCGGCTGGGCGATCGGCCTGACGATCGCCGGCCTCGTCTACGGCGGGGTGGCCGACACGCTCGTCGAGAACTTCGTCGACGTCACCCCCGAGCTCACGGCGGTGCTCGGCAACGCCGAGGACAGCGTCGCCGGGTACCTCGCGCTCATGGTCTCGATGATGTCGGTGGCCACGGCCGTGTTCGCGGTCCTCGCCGTGCAGCGGGCCCGGTCCGAGGAGCTCGAGGGCCGGGCCGAGCCGGTGCTGGCCACGGCGACCAGCCGGACGTCCTGGCTCGGCGGGCACGTCGCCGTCGTGGCGCTCGCCTCGGTGTTCCTGGTCGTCCTGTCCAGCACCGCCGTCGGGCTCGGGGCGGCGGCCTCCACCGGCCAGTGGCACCACCTGGGCGATCTCGCCCTCGCCGGGCTCGTCAGCGCGCCCGCGGTGCTGCTGGTCCTCGGCGTCGCCACGCTGCTCTACGGCATCGCCCCGCGGGCCCTCACCCTGGCGTGGGTCGTGGTCGTCGTCGGCTTCGTCATGGAGTTCTTCGGGCCGTTGCTCGACCCGCCGGGCTGGCTGACGGCGCTCTCGCCCTGGGACCACGTGCCGGCGCTGCCGGTCGAGGACCTCACGCTCGGCCCAGTCCTGGTGCTGGCCGCGCTGGCAGCCGGTGGGGTGGCAGCTGGGCTGGCGGCGTTCCACCGGCGGGACGTGGTGACCACGTAGGTCGCGTCACGCACGAGCCGAAGAGAACGTCAGGCCATGCCTGACGTTCTCTTCGGCTACGGGTGGCGCGTCGCCGGACAGCGTCGGGCGGGGGCGTCGCACCGGGTGGACCCGGCGCCACCCTCGCCGGCCACCACGCCCGGCAGCGCCATCCCGGCCGGCGTGCCCGGCGGTCCCCTCACCCGCTCAGCGCACCCGGCCCCTCCAGGTAACCGAGCCCGGCGCTCAGCGCGAGCACGGCCGCCACCACGGCGAGCACGCCGGCGGCGAACCACTGGTCCGCGCGCGTGACCACCACCGGCCGCCAGGTCGTCCGCGGCTCGAGCCCGAGCCCGCGCGACTCCAGCGCCTGCGCCATCCGCTCGCCCTTGCGCACCGAGACCACGAGCAGGGTGAATGCGACCCCGGCGAGGTGCCGGGGGCCGCGCGGCGGCCGGCCGCCGCCGAACGCGGCACGGACGGTGTGGGCGTGGCGGATGGTCGCCCACTCGCGCGGCATCTCCTGGAGCATCCGGTACCCGGCGAGGACGGCGTAGGTCACCCGGGCGCCGAGCCGGGCGTTGTGGTGCAGGCTCGTCATGAGGGCGACGCCGTCGGTGGAGGCCAGGAACCCGATGGCCAGCACCCCGATGAGCAGGGTGCGTCCCGCCAGCGCCGCACCGACGCTCAGCCCCTCGACCGTCACGCGCAGCGCCCCGGCCTGCCACAGCACCTCACCGGGCCGGGCGAGCGCGTTGACCATGAGCACCCCGATGGCGAACAGGACGAACGGCACGTGAGCGACGACCAGCGAGCGCGGCGCGAGCCGGGTCGACGCCGCGACACCCCCGAGCGCGAGCACGTACAGCACCGCCGGGGTCACCGGGTCCAGGACGAACATCACTACCAGCGAGACGACGGTCAGCAGCGCGAGCTTGACGGTCGGGTTCCGCCGGGCCAGCGCGGAGTCCACCAGCGGCGCCGCGGAGAAGGCGCTCACCGGCCGACCCCCACCGTGGCGTCGAGCTCGCGCAGGACGTGCGCCACCGCGTGTGGAGGCACGTGCTCGAGCAGCCAGGCGACCAGCGGCGGGACCCGCACCCCGGCGCGGGCGAGCAGCGCGGCGTCGCCGAGGACCGCCGCGGTCGGGCCGTCGGCGAGCAGCCCGCCGTCGCCGAGCAGGACCACGCGGTCCGCGAGCGCGGCGACGGCCCGGAGGTCGTGGCTGGCCAGGACGACGGCGGTGCCCGCGGCGGCCGTGTCGCGCAGGGTGGCCAGGGTCGCGACGGCATCTCGGCGGTCCAGGCCGAGGGTGGGCTCGTCGGCGAGGAGGGCCGGCCGGTCGTGGGCGAGCATCGCGGCGAGGCTGAGGCGTCGCTTCTCGCCGCCCGAGAGCCGGAACGGGTTCTGCTCGGCGAGGTGCTCGAGCCGGTGCCGGCGCAGCCGGTCTGCCACGACCGCCTCGGCGTCCCCGCCGGCCAGGCCGTGGGCGATCTCCTCCCGCACGGTGTGGGCGAGGAACTGGTGCTCGGCGTTCTGGAAAACCAGTCCCGGCCGCGCCCCGGTGACCTCGCCGGCGAGCGGCTCGAGCAACCCGGCGAGCGTGAGCAGCAGGGTGGACTTGCCGACGCCGTTGGCGCCGAGGATCGCGACCACCTCCCCCGCGCCGACCTCGAGGTCCACGCCGGCGAGAACCGGAGCCGGTTCCACAGTGGGTCGACGACGCCGACCCCGCCGCCCGCGCGTCCCGTCCCCGCGCCCGACGGCGAGGGACCGGGCCGCGATCACCGGCCCGGCGCCTCCGGCGTCGACCCCACCGGCCTCCCCGGCGACGTCCGCACCAGCCGCCCCGGCGCCGCCCCGCCCAGCCTCCCCGACCCCGTCCGCCTGCTCGGCCAGCGCCGTGAGCAGGGCGGTGTTGGCGGCTGCGCCGAGCCCGCCGGGAGCGCCGGTGAGCGCCTGGAGCTCGGTCTCGAGCGGCAGCCAGCACCCCGCGGCGTGCAGCGCTGACGCGTGGTCCCCCAGCACCGCGGCGGTGGGACCGTCGGCGAGGACCGTGCCGTCGTCGGCCAGGGCCAGCGCCCGGCCCGGGAGCCCAACGACGCCCTCGGCACCCGCCCACTCGTCGAGCCGGTGCTCGACCAGCACGACCGCCGGCCGGTACCGCTGCGTGGCCGAGTCGAGCGCGTCGCGGACGGCGGCGATCCCGGCCGGGTCGAGCATCGACGTCGGCTCGTCGAGGAGCAGCACCTCGGGCTCGGTGACGAGCGCCGCGGCGAGCGCGACCCGCTGCGACTCCCCGCCGGACAGCGTCGCCGTCGCCCGCCCGCGCAGCCCGGTCGCCCCGACGACGTCGAGCGCCGCTGCGATGCGCGGGCCGATCGTCGCGGGATCGGCGCCGTGGTTCTCCAGCGGCAGGGCGAGCTCCTGCTCCACGTGCGGCAGGCAGACGGCGGCCGCGGGGTCCTGCGCGAGCACACCCAGGTGGCGAGACCGCTCGACGACGGTCGTCTCCGCCGTCGCCGTCCCGCCGCCCGACCTCGAGCCCGATCCGACGGCGACCGACCCGGCCACCGCCGCGGTGACCGAGTGCGGCACGACGCCGGTGATGAGCTGCAGCACGGTCGACTTCCCCGACCCGGACGCGCCCAGCACGATCACGTGCTCACCCGGCGCGAGGCGGAGGGAGACCCCGCGCAGCACCGGGTCCGGCCGGCGCGGGAAGGTGACGGAGACGTCGTCGAGCGCGACGGCCGCTCCACCGGGCGCGAGCGTCTCCGCCTGATCGGGTGGCCCGGCGGACGTACGACCGACGTCCTCCAGGGCGACGCGGTCACTCAGGGGCTCGGTCACGCCCGGACCGTCTCGCGGCCGATCGCGAAGTTGTCCACGACGCCGGTGCGGGCGAGGGCGTCGACGACCACCTTCGCGAGCAGACCGCCCAGGACGATGCCCGAGAGGCACTGCACCACCAGGCGCAGCGCGAAGATGTCCTGGCCGTACCAGCCGGCGCGGAACGCTGAGTAGAAGAACACCAGGCCCGCGCCGAGCAGCCCGGAGAGGGCGAAGACGCCCCAGGTGTACCTCTTGTAGCGGGTGAGCGCGAAGGGCAGCTCGGAGCCGATGCCCTGGATGGCGGCGGCCACCACGAGCATGGGGCCGACCGGTGAGCCGAGGAAGACGACCTCGACCACGGAGGCGAGGATCTCCGCGGCGATCCCGGCTCCGGGGCGGCGGATGATGGCGATGGCGATCGGCGCGACGAGCAGCCAGCCCCCGAGGAGGACGTGCTGGGCGAGGTCTCCGGCAGGGCCCATGAGGATGCTCAGGCCGTTCCAGGCCTGGACGAGCGCCCAGTAGACGAAGCCGAAGACGACGCCGAGGACCACCATGAGGACGAGGTCCTTCATGGCCCAGCGGCGGGCGGAGGCGGCGGTGACGTTCATCGACGGCCCCCTCACGCCTGTGCCGGGCTCGGCGAGCCCACGGAGATCGTCAGGTGGGTGACGACGTGCGGCACCTCCGTGCCCACCTGGGCCCAGGCGTCGACGGCGGTCGCGACGACGTCGGCCACGTCCCCGGTGAGCCTCGTGGCGTAGTGCGCCGGGCTCGCGGCGACGCCGCGGCGTTGGGCGGCGGCGATCGCGCCCTCGATGTGGGCCATGTGGTCGCCGGCGTCGGACCCGCCGTCGAGCAGCGGGTACAGGGACCACTGGGCCGCCGCGCGGATGCCGGTCGGTTCGATCGCGACCGGCTCGGCGTGCGGCAGGCCGGTGACGGTGAGGTCGCAGCTCACCTCGCCCGGGCAGCCCCGGGAGAGCAGGACGTGGGCGACCACGTGCCCGCCGCCCGAGCGTCGCGACGCCGCGGCGACCAGCGCCGTCAGGTACGCGGCCAGCCGCTGCTCGGCCGGTGCGGTGCGGGCGCCGACGTAGGTGCTCACCTCGTCGGTCTCGGTGACCAGGCCCGCGGTGAGACCGGCGGCCTCGACGTCGGCGAGTGCGCCGAGGATGACCCCGACGAAGTCGTCGGTGTGCGGGTGGAGGCTCAGGCGCATCCCGACGCCGAGCCGGTCGGGCGTGGCTCCCGGTGCGGGTGCGGGTGCACCGGTCGGCGCCGGTGCCGGTGCACCGTTCGGCGCCGGTGCGGTGGTGGTGCGGTCGGTCTGGGTGCTCATCACGGTCCCTTCTCGGGCCCGCGGGTACGTCGAGACCCGCCCACGTCTGCACGTGGGGCAGGTGCCCTGCTCCCTACGCCGGTACGAACCGGATCAGGTAAACGGGTCTGCGGACTCTCCGCACTCTCAGCGCCACATCAGCGCTCCCCGGGGGTTGGCCTCACGCTAGCCCGGCCCGCTGACCGGCGCCAACACCCGCCCGCAGAGCGAGACCCATCGCAACCCGGCGTGAGGACAACAAGCGGAAGACAATGTCAGGACATCCCTGACGTTGTCTTCGGCGAGGGATGGGGCGCGGCCCGCTCGAGGCGCCGAGACTCACCGCCGCGCCAACCTGTCGGCGCGGCGTCGTCAGATGCTCACGAGCCCGCGGCTACGACCCGCCGAGCAGCGCCCCGAGCCGGCGTCGTGCCGCCTCGAGCTCCCCGTCCGCCGTGTCGACCCCGGGGAAGCCGGCCGGGAGGACGGCGAGGACCTCCCGGACGATCTCGATCTTGCGAGCGCTCCGGCGGCCGACCGGAAGGGCGTCCAACGCCTCGACGAGCGCGTCGTGGAGATCCTCGGTGAAGACGGCGTCCCAGCGCTCACGCGCGAGTCCACGCCCCGAGCCGGTGCTCGGGCGCTCCTCGCGAAGGTGAGCGGTCTCGGTCTCGTCGAGAGTGAGGCCATCGGTCACGGCGACGCCGTAGTCCGCGCGCGCGCGCTCACGTGTCACGAGCCCCCGGCGGACGTCGTCGAGCACGGCGGCGACGTCACGCTCGAACGGATCGCCGTACCCGCCACCACCGGGGGTCCGGATGGTCACGACATCGCCGGGGTCGAGCGGCAGCACGTCGACCGTGCGGACCCGCACGGCTCGGTCGGTCCCCTCGTTGATGACGATCTCCGCCGTCAGCCCCGGGGACCCGCCCATCGCCCCCCAGGGCGCGAAGACCTGCCGCTCCAGGCCACGGGCCAGGAGGGAGCTGGTCCCGTCCACCCGGAACACGAGCTCGAGCCCCATGCCGCCGCGCCAGGTGCCAGGGCCACCGGAGTCGGGCCGTAGCCCGTACCGCAGGATCCGGGCGCCGAGCTCGGCCTCGACAGTCTCGACGGGGTTGTTCGAGAGGTTGGAGATCCCGGCGTCGCGGCCGTCGACCCCGTCGCCGCCGTAGCGTCCCCCGGTGCCACCGACCATGGGCTCGACCACCTGGACGTTCTGCCCCGTGCCCGTCTCCTCGGCCAGGACCACCGGGATGACGACGCCGCTGCTGGCCGCCGGAACGATGCGCGGAGCCGCCTGGATGAGCGCCCCGGACAGGGCGTCGTTGACCCGGGAGGCGGTGGCGTGCCGGACCCCGACGGCGGCCGGCTCGACGGCGTTGACCACGCTCCCGGGCGGCGCGGTGATGCTGATGAGGTCCATGAGCCCGCCGTTGAGAGCGAGGTCGGGGTCGATGGTGCCGATGAGCGCGAGCACGCGCGTGGTCAGCCAGGCGTGCGGCCGGCCGAAGGAGGCGATGTTGAACGCCGCTGCCACCTGCGGGTCGGTGCCGGTGAAGTCGATGTGGATGCGCCCGTCGTCCACGGTGACCGTCACCGAGATCCGCACCGGCACCGGTGAGACGGCGTCGTTGTCGAGGAGGTCGACGAACCGGTAGGTGCCGTCGGTCAGCGAC
The DNA here is from genome assembly GCF_038049925.1 of Georgenia sp. M64. Taxonomy (NCBI): domain Bacteria; kingdom Bacillati; phylum Actinomycetota; class Actinomycetes; order Allobogoriellales; family Allobogoriellaceae; genus Georgenia; species Georgenia sp. M64. The sequence continues at coordinate 248,889 of NZ_CP145809.1, read as the reverse complement.
CGCAGCGCCTCGCGGGCGCGCTCGCGGGTCCTCGCCACGGCGCTCTCCCCGCCCTCCAGCACGGCGGCGCGGCCGTGCTGTGCGGCGACCTCGCCGACCCGGCGTCGCCCCGTGGCCAGGGCGCTGACCATGGCCTGGAGGTCTCCGCGGTTCGCCTCGGGCGTACGCGTGTTGGCGAGGAGGAGCGCCTCGACGTCCGGCACCGTCGTCCCGCCGCGCACCAGGCGAACCGGCGGGATGCGCAGACCCTCGGCGAAGATCGAGTCGTTGAACGGAGAGACCGACGACGGCACGCGGCCGCCGATGTCGGAGCAGTGGATGAACGCCCACCCGTAGGCGACCACCTCGCCGTCGAGGAAGTAGGGCGCGACCATCTGGATGTCCGGCAGGTGGGTGGCGAGACCGCCCGTGCGGTACGGGTCGTTGGCGACGACGACGTCTCCCGGTTCGAGCGGTCCGGCCACCTCGGCGGCCCGGACGGTCTCGAGGACGTCGAGCCCGACGAAGCCGGACACGCCGATGGCCTTGGGGTAGGCGACGAACCGTCCGTCCGGGCCGGCGATGGCGCAGCAGAAGTCGGCCGTCTCCTTGACGTAGAGGGACCGGCTCGTCCGCTGCAGCGTCAGGCACATCTCCTCCGAGACGGCGGCGAGCTTGGCCGCGACGATGCCGAGGTCGACGTTCGTGAGCGTCATGGCGTGTCCTTCCGCAGGCGCAGGTTTCCCGCCTCGTCCGCTGCCGCGGCCCACCCGGGTGGGACCACGACGGTGGTGTCGCCCTGCTCGACGAGCGCCGGGCCGGCGACGGCCGCTCCGCCCACCCCGATCGCGGAGCGCTCCACCACCGGGGTCTCGTGCCAGCGTCCGTGCCACCTCAGGGGCCGTCGCTCGGCGGCGGCACCGCCGGTGCCGTCGGCCGCGCCCCGGCGTCGTTCGTGGACCGGGAGCACCGGCTCCGGCCCGACGACGGCGAGCCGCACGGTGGCGACCTCGATGGTCGCCGCCGGGTCGGAGAAGTCGTAGAGCCGCTCGTGCTCGGCCCCGAACGCTGCGACGACCTGCGCCGTCGTCAGCTCGACCGCATCCTCGAGCGGGCCCTCCGCCAGCGGGACGGTGATCTCGTAGGCCTGCCCGAGGTACCGCATGTCGGCCGTGACTCTGGCGACGGACGCCTCGACGGGTGCCCCGTTGTCCACGATCCACGCACGGGCCCGCGCGAGCAGGTCGTCCAGGACCTGACGGACGTCGCGGAACGTGGCCTCCGTCAGCGGCCGCCGCAGGCTTCGCGCGAAGTCGCTGCGCAGCGGCGCCACGGCGGCGCCGAGCGCGCAGTACGTCGCCGCCGCACCCGGGACGAGGATCTCGGTGACCCCGACCTCCTCCGCCAGGAGCGCGGCGTGCGTAGGACCGGCTCCACCGAAGGGCACGAGGGTGAGGTCAGCCGCCTCGTGACCGCGTTCGGCCAGGCGCTTGCGCAGCTCGGTGGCCATCTGCGCCGTCGCGACGCGCAGCACGGCGTCGGCGGCCGCCACCGCCCGCTCGTCCTCGTCGGCGCGGCCCGGCAGACGCAGGTCGTCGGCGACGCCGGCGAGCGCCTCGACCGCCCGGTGCCGGAAGAGCGGGACCTCGCCGTGGAGGAAGTGCTCCGGGGCGATGAACCCCGAGACGAGATACGCGTCGGTGATCGTGGCGTCGACACCGCCGAGCCCGTAGCACGCCGGCCCGGGGACGGCGCCGGCGCTGCGGGGGCCCACCCGCAGCGCGGCCGACCCCCCGGCGGTGTCGATCCAGGCGATGGAGCCGCCGCCGGCGCCGATGGCGTTGACGTCGACGACGGGCAGGATCAGCGGGAGACCACCGACGTGGGACCCCGTCGTCAGCGCACCGCGGCCCTGGAGGACGACGGCGATGTCGCTGCTCGTGCCGCCCATGTCGAAGGTGACCGCCCGGCCGCCGGCCCCGAGCGTCCGGGCGGCGGCGGTGACGCCGGAGGCCGGGCCGGACAGCACGGTCTCCAGGGGCCGTCTCAGCGCGGCCGCCACCGAGAGCGTGCCGCCGTTCGAGCCGGTGATGTACAGGGGGGCGGTCAGCCCGAGGCGCGACAGCCGCTCCTGGAGGTCGGTGAGGTACCGGGTCATGAGCGGGTGGATGTAGGCCTCGAGAACGGCCACCAGACCGCGCTCGTACTCCCGGATCTCGGGCCAGGTGGCCGCGGCCGCCACGACCTCCAGGCCGTCCAGCCGGGCTCGGAGCCCCCGGGCCACCTCGCGCTCGAACGCCGGGTCGACGAAGCCGCCGACCAGGACGAGGGCGACGACGTCCGGCTCGGTGGCGCGTACGTCCCGGGCCACCCGGTCGAGCTCGTCGTCGTCCGGTGCCGCCACCGGTACACCGTCGAACCCCAGGCGGGCGGCGATCTCGACCACCCGGTCGCGGGGGACGGGCGAGACCTCCGGCGTCGCGTGCAGGTCGAAGGAGCGCGGCATCCGCGCCCGACCGATCTCGAGCAGGTCGCGGTGCCCTGCGGACACCACGAGCGTCACGCGGGCACCCGAGCGCTGGATGATCGCGTTCAGGCCGATGGTCGTCCCGTGGGCGACCGCCCGGACCTGCGCGAGGTCGATGCCCTGCGCGACCAGCTCCTCCAGCCCGGTGACCACCGCACGCGCGGGCTCGTCGGGCGTGCTGGGGGTCTTGTGCTCGAGCACGCCCGTCGTGCCGTCGGCGCGGTGGCCCACGACCGCGAAGTCGGTGAACGTGCCACCGACGTCGATCCCGATCCGGATGTCTCGCACCAGCACTCCCCCTTCGCCGCCGGGTCACCCTACCCGCGCCCCCGTGGCGGGCCGCCTGCCGGTCGAGATGCCGTCTCGCGATCCGGGAACGACCCCCGTCGCGGTGGCGCGGGATCGGGCCGTCGGGGTGGGATGGGTCGACGTACCCCGACCGGAGCCTCGTCTCCGCCATCCGCAAGGAGCCCCCCATGAAGCACGTGCGCACCCTCGCTCTGGCCGGAACGGCGCTCGCCCTCGCCCTGGCCGGCTGCGCGGCACCCACCACGGACGGGGACGCCGACGGCGGGTCCGAGCCGGCCGAGACGACCACGGGCGACGCGCCGCAGGCGGGCGGCGACGTCACGGTCACCCTGTACGGCGACCCGTGGGCGGCCGCGGTCCAGGCCGGCGCGGTCGCCGCGTTCGAGGAGGAGACGGGCGGGGAGGTCGAGGTCGCGCTCGGCGACAACGCGACGTGGTTCGCCCAGCTCCGTGCCTCTCAGGGCGGGGACGCACCCTTCGACGTCATGATCCTGCTGCCCGAGCAGCAGATCCAGGCGGTCGAGGAGGGGCTCGTGGAGCCGATCGACACCTCGCGCCTGAGCAACTGGGACGACGTCGCACCCTCCCTCGCCGAGGCGTTCGAGCAGGACGGCGAGCAGTACGGCGTGCCGTTCTCGGCGGGTGGGCTGGGGATCGCCTACCGCAAGGACCTCGTCGAGACCCCGCCCACCGCCTGGTCGGACATGTGGGACCCGGAGTACGCCGGCCACGTCGCGGCCCTCCCGCTGACCTTCCAGGCCGGCGCCCAGTGGTTCGCGGGCCTGGTGCACGAGGAGGGCGGCACGCTGGACGACCCGGCGGCCGTGGACGCCGCGTTCGGCCGCCTGGAGGAGCTTGCCCCGGCCGTCTCGGTGACCCCCAACAACGCGGTCGGGGTCCAGACGGCGCTGCAGCAGGGGTCCGCCTGGCTCGCCCCCTGGTGGGACGGGCGCGCCGCGGCGCTCGCCCAGGAGGACCCGAACATCGCGTTCGCCTACCCCGAGTCCGGCGCGACCGCGGCCGTGACCACCTTCTACGTCCCGGCCAACGCCCCGGACAAGGACGCCAGCTACGCCTTCCTCGACAGCCTCCTCGACCCGGGGGCACAGGCCGAGTTCGCCGAGGCGATGTGGTACCCGACGTCGAACGTCACGACCGAGTTCCCGGAGGCGTTCGAGGGTGCGGTGAGCGCGGACCTGGAGACCTTCGACAGCTACGTGTTCGTCGACTACGCCACGCTCACGCCGAACCTCACGGACTGGCAGAACCGCTGGAACGAGATCTTCGGTGGCTGAGGGGGCCAACACCCCCGAACCGTTCCTGCGGGTCGACGGGCTGACCGTCGGCTACGGGGACACCCCGGTGCTGAAGGACGTCTCCCTCGAGGTCGCCGAGGGCGAGTTCGTCAGCATCCTCGGGCCGAGCGGGTGCGGGAAGACCACGCTGCTCAAGACGATCGCCGGTTTCGTACCCGCCGGGGCGGGTCGGATCGAGATGGGCGGGCGCGACCTCGTCCGGGTCCCGCCGGCCCGGCGGGACCTCGGCTTCGTCTTCCAGAACTACGCGCTCTTCCCGCACCTGAGCGTGACCGACAACGTCGCCTACGGCCTCGCCAGCCGAGGGGTGCGGAAGCCCGAGCGGGACGAGCGGGCGCGGGAGATGCTCGCCCTGGTCGGTCTCGAGAGCCTCGGCGCCCGCCGTCCGGCCGAGCTCTCCGGCGGCCAGCAGCAGCGGGTGGCGATCGCCCGGGCGCTCGCCGTCAGCCCGAGCGTGCTGCTCATGGACGAGCCGCTGTCCAACCTCGACGCCAAGCTCCGCCTCGAGATGCGCGAGGAGCTCCACAACCTCCAGCGGCGGGTGGGGGTGACGACCCTCTTCGTCACCCACGACCAGGAGGAGGCCATGACGATCTCCGACCGGTTGATCCTGCTCAACGCCGGTGTCGTCGAGCAGGTCGGCTCCCCGGCGGCGCTGTACCACCGCCCGCGCACGCCCTTCGTCGCCGACTTCCTCGGCGGCGGCAACGTGGTCGACGGCCGGGCCGTCCGCGGCGACGGCGGCACGACCGTCCTCGAGGCGCCCGATCTGACCTTCCCCATCCCGGGGCAGGACCTCCCGGAGGGGCCGGTGACCGTGGTCCTGCGCACCGACCGCGTCCGGGTGGGCACGGTCGAGGCCGGCGGCCTCGTGGGCACCGTCGAGCAGTCCGCGTTCCTCGGCTCCGCGTGGCGCTACCGGGTCCGGCTCGACGGCGGACGCGTGGTGCACGCCTCCGGTCCGCCGCGGCTGGACGGAGCCGCCGACGAGGGGGAGCGCGTCGCCCTGAGCTGGCACCCCGACGACGTCATCGTGGTCGGCAGCCGGTGAGCGCCGCCCCGGCCGCGGTCCGCGGTCCGGCCGAGCCCGACGTCCGCGCCCGGGCGCGGAAGCGGCTGGCGCTGGTCGCCGCGGTGCCGCCCGCGCTCTTCCTGCTCGTCGCGTTCGTCGGGCCCCTCGTCCGGCTGGTGCTGGCGAGCGTCCAGGACGACGACGGCCGGCTCACACTTGCGCACTACCGCACGGTGTGGACGAGCGGGTACTACGTCGACGCCATCTGGGAGACCCTGGTGCTGGCCCTGCTCGTCATGGTCACCGCCGTCGTCGGCGGCTACCTCATGGCCGTCCCGATCGCCCGGGCCCGCTCGCGCTGGACCCGCGCGGTCGTCCTCATCGCGGTGCTCTCCCCGCTGCTGACGAGCGTCATCGTGCGCAGCTACGGCTGGCTGGTGCTCCTGGCCCCCAACGGGGCGGTGGCGTCGCTGTGGGAGACGATCGCCGGTTCGGCGGCGCCGCAGATGCTCTACAACACCCCGGCGGCGTTCGTGGCCACCACGCACGTGCTCCTGCCCTTCGCGGCGCTGACGATCGCCCCGGGCGTCGCCGCCGTGCCGCGTGACCTCGAGACGGCGTCGACCAGCCTGGGGGCCGGGGCCGCCCGGACCTTCTTCCGGGTCACCCTGCCCCTGTCGCTGCCCTCCGTGACGGTCGCGGCCACGCTCGTGTTCGTGCTCGCCATGGGCATCTACGTCACCCCGCTCGTGGTCGGCGGCGACACGGTGCCCTTCCTGGGCATCCGCGTCTACCAGACGATCTTCCAGCTCGGTGACTACCCGACGGCGTCGGCACTGGGGTTCACGCTGGCCGTGGTCACGGCGGCCGGGACCGCCGTCCTGCTGGCCCTGTTCGCCTGGCTACGACGGCTGGGAGGCGTCGGTGCGCGATAGGGCCTTCGTCGTTCTCACCCGCGCGGCCGGGATCCTCGTCCTCGTCTTCCTCCTCACCCCCCTGGTGGTCGTGGCCGGCGCCTCGGTGAACCCCGGCAGCTTCCTCACCTTCCCGCCCACGGGGATCTCCCTGCGGTGGTACGAGGCGATCCTGTCCGACCGGGCCTGGCTCAGCTCCTTCCAGCTCAGCCTCTGGCTCACGGCGGTCGCCACCCCGGTCGCCACCGTCCTGGGGACGTTCGCCGGCTACGCCATCACCCGGTGGGAGTACCCCGGACGGGGCGCGCTCGCCCTCTTCATGCTCTCGCCGCTCATGGTCGCCGAGGTCCTCATGGGACTGGCGTTCCTCTACTACCTCACCGCCTTCCGGCTCGTCGGCTCGGTCACCGGCCTGCTGGCGGCGTACGTGCTGGTGGGCGTGCCGTACGTGGCCCGCACCGTCGCGGCCTCACTCGAGACCCTCGACCCCGATCTCGAGGTGGCGGCGGAGAGCCTCGGGGCGAGCCGGTGGCGACGGCTGCGCACGGTCGTCCTGCCGCACGTGCTGCCCGGTGTGCTCGCCGGGGCCACCTTCACCGCCGTCCTGGCGTTCGGCGAGCTCGCCATCACCCTGTTCATCGCCGGGCCGAGCACCACCACGCTCGCCATGCGGATCTACACCAACGTCCAGTTCGCCGCGAACCCCTCCGTCGCCGCGGCGGCCACGGTGGTCATCGTGCTCGCCGTCGTCGCCGTGCTGGCGCTCGAACGCTCGGGCCTGGCCACGCGCGGCCAGCAGATCGGGCGGACGCGCACGTGAGCGTCACCGGCCGGGAACGCGTGCTCGCCGCGCTGGCGGGCGAGGTGACGGACCGCCCGCCCATGACCCTGTGGCGGCACTGGCCGGTGGACGACCAGGACGCCGCCGCCCACGCCCGGTCCGCGGTCGCCCACCACGACTCGCTCGGCCTCGACCTGCTCAAGATCACCCCGTCCGCCTCTTTCATGAGCGAGGCGTGGGGCGCGCGCACCGAGTACTGCGGGGACGTCATGGGGGTGCGCGACTACTCCTTCCGACCGGTCGCCGGGCCCGAGGACTGGCTCCGCCTGGAGGCGATCGACGTCACCGACGCCCCCTCGCTCAGCCGGGAGGTCGAGGTCGTCCGGCTCCTGCGGGACAGGCTGGGCCCCGACGTCCCGCTCCTGCCCACCGTCTTCACGCCGCTGAGCGTGATCCGCTACCTGGCGGGCGAGCGGTTCGTCGCAGATCTGCGGATGCACCGGTCGGCAGTCGACCGCGCGCTCGACGCGGTCACCCGCACGACGGTCGACCTGGTCCGGGCGCTCCTGGGTGCGGGCGCTGACGGGATCTACTTCTCCCTCTTCCCTGCCTCCGCCGCCGTGCTCTCGCTTACGGAGTACCGCGAGGCCGTCCTGCCGTGGGACCAGGCGGTCATGGCGGCGGCCGAGCCGGCGCAGATGCGGGTGGCCCACTTCCACCTGCCGTTCCCGCTGCTGCCCCTCGCGCGGGAGCTGCCGGTGAACGTGGTGAGCTGGGAGCACACGGCAGAGGGCGGTCCCGGTCTCGCCGAGGGCAGGGAGCTGACCGGGAAGGCGGTCATCGGCGGGCTCGACCAGCACGGCGCCCTGGCACGTGGAGGCCCGGCGGAGGTGGCCGCCGGCGTGCGTGCAGCGTGGGCGGCCGGCGGCGCAGGGCTGACCCTGGCCACGTCCTGCTCGTACCCGCTCACCGCGCCGGTGGGAAACCTGCACACGTTCGCGGACACGGTCCGGTCCCTGCCGTCGGCCTGACGGCCCGCAGGGCGGGACCATCCTGGCTCGCCGAAGAGACCGTGCGGACCTGCCTGACGTCCTCCTCGGCAAGACGCGCTGGTGCGGCACGGCGCATCACCGCAGCAACGGGCGCGACGCGGCGGTATCACCGCGGCCGCGGGCACCTCCTCAGGGTCAGCAGGTCCCCTGACCCCGGAGCAGCCATCATGAGTCCCAGCTTCGCCTTCCTCGTCCACCCGCGCACCTCCCTCGCCGAGGACCTCGGCCGGGTGTGGTCCCCGCTCGCCGCGGTGCCCGAGCGGTTCTACGACACTGCCCTGCGCCGTCTCGACCTGCCCCCGGTGCGCATGGCCGGCGTGCGCATCGGCGGCCACGACGTCGGCCACGTGCTCCTCGTGCCCTACGGGGCCCGGCACCTCCTGGCGGACCCGGTCGAGGGCCGGCGCCGGGTGGTCCGCGCGGTGGACCGCGCCGTCCGGCTCGGTGCCGACGTCGTCGGGCTCGGCGCGCTGACCGCGACCGTGACCGGCGGCGGCCTCGCCCTGCGCGCCCGGGACGACATCGGCGTGACCAACGGCAACGCGTTCACCGCCGCCACCGTCGACGCCCAGGTCCGGGACCTGCTCGACCTGGCCACCCGCGGCGGCCGGCACGTGGCCGTGGTCGGGGCGACCGGCAGCGTCGGCTCGGCTGTCACGCGCCTGCTCGCCCGCGACGGTGCCGCGCACCGGCTCACCCTCGTGGCGCGCTCCACCGCCCGCCTGACGGCGCTGGCCGACGCCGTCCGGCCCACCGTTCCGACCGTCACGGCCACCGACCTCGCGGTCGTCGCCGAGGCGGACCTCGTCGTCCTGCTCACCGCGTCCACCGACGCCCTGCTCCGGCCCCACCACCTGGCGCCGGGCGCCGTCGTCCTGGACGCCACCCAGCCGCGGAACACCGCGCCCGGACTGGCCGAGGCCCGGCCGGATGTCCTGGTCGTCGACGGCGGCATCGTGGAGATCCCCACGCTGCGCCTGGTCGGCGGGGACATCGGGCTGCCCGACGGTCGCGCCTACGCCTGCTTCGCCGAGACGGCGCTGCTGGCCCTGACCGGGCACGCCGGTCACTTCGCGATCGGGACCCCCACGCTCGAGCAGGTGGACCACATCCGCGACGTCGCGGCCGACCAGGGGCACCTCGGCTTCCGGCCCGCGGCGCCGACCTCGTTCGGGGCGCCCCTGGTGCCCGCCCGGGCGACGGCGGTGACGGCATGATGCGGGTAGTGCTCCTGGGCGGTGGGTACGTCACGGTGCACGCCTACCGCTCGCTCGTGCGGCGGCTGGGCCGCGAGGTGCGGGAGGGCAGGGTGGAGATCGTCGTCGTCAGCGCCGACGACGCCCACAGCTTCCACGGCTTCACCGGCGAGGTGCTGGCCGGGCTCCTGCCCTACGAGCGCACCCGGACGCCACTGCAGGAGGCGTGTCCTCTGGCCCGGTTCGTCCACGCCAGGGTGCTCGCCGTGGACCCGGTGGCACGGTCCGTCACGTACGAGCACATCACCGACGGCGTCGTGGAGCTGCTCTGGTTCGACCACCTCGTCGTCGGGACCGGTGCGCAGGAGCCGGTCGACGGCGTCCCGGGGCTGCGCGAGCACGGGTACACGCTGCGCGCACCGGGCGACATCGCGGCGCTCACCCAGGCGGTGCACGCCCTCGCCCGGACCGCGCGCGACGACCGGAGCGCCCGCTCGACGGCGGACCCGGCCGCCGCCTCGGTGGTCGTCGCCGGCGGCGGGCTCGCGGGCGCGGAGATGGCAGCCGCCGTCGCCGACCTCGGCGGGGGCACCCTCGCCGTCACCCTCGTGCACGCGGGTGAGCGGATCGTGCCGGAGCTGCGGGCCGACCAGCCGGCCCTGGCCGCCCGGACCGAGCGCGAGCTCGCCCGGCTCGGCGTCGTCGTACGCACCGGGACCCGGCTGACCGCCGTCACGCCGGAGGGCGCCCACCTCGACGACGGCACGTTCCTGCCCGCCGCGGTCGTGCTCGGCACGGTCGGGCAGGCGCCGGTCCCGCTGCCCGGGCTCGGGTCGACCCGGGACGAGCGGGGCCGGCTGGTGACCGCCCCCGACCTGTCGGTGACCGGCGACGTCTGGGCCGGCGGCGACGCAGCACGCGTCGTCCGTCCGGGCACCGACGCGCCGGTCCCGGCGAACGCCCTGTGGGCGATCAAGACGGGAGCCCACGTCGGTGACAACGTCGCCCGGGCCATCGCCGGCCGCACCACGCGGCCGTTCACCTACCGCGGGCTCGGCCGCGCGGCGTCCTTCGGGCTCGGCCGCTCGGTGGCCGAGCTGTACGGCGTGGGGTTCACCGGCGCGGTCGCCTGGGTGCTCCGGCTCGTGTTCTTCCTGCGGTTCATGCCCTCCAGGCGCCGGGCGCTGGCCGTGCTCGGTGACCTCACCTCCCGTCGCGGGACCTCGGCCTCACGCGAAGCCGACCCCCTGCGGGCGAAGGTGGAGGTGAGCCTCTCGTAGACCGACAGGAGGGCACCATGACCGAGACGACGGACCGCCGCGCCGCGGACGCGTACGTCGCGGAGGAGATCCGGAGCCACCACGCGCTCATGCGGGCCGACCTCGACCGGCTCAGCGCCGCGCTCGTCGATGCGGCCGAGTCAGGGACCGACCCTGCGCCGGCGCGGGCCGAGCTGACGGAGTGGATCCGCACCACGCTCGTCCCCCACGCCGAGCAGGAGGAGGCGACCACCTACCCGGCGGCCGCGAACCTGCCGGAGGGACGGCTGCTCATCGCGGCCATGCTCGCCGAGCACGTCCTGATCCGGCGGTTCGCCGACCTGGCCGCACGCACGCAGGACCCCGCCGCCGCGGGCGCCTACGGGCGGGCGGTGTTCGAAACCTTCTCCAGCCACCAGGCGAAGGAGAACGAGCACATCCTGCCCCTGCTGGCCGAGGAGCCCACGGTCTCTCTGGCCGAGCTGATGGCCCACGGGCACGGGAGCCACCACGGCCACGGCCACGGCCACGGCCACGGCCACGGCCATTGAGCAACCACCACTGAGCCCTGATCCACCGACGTGGCGGGGTGGTCGCTGGTCGGGTGGCGTGTCCGGGATAGCGGGTCGTTGGGCGTGGTGGGGCTGCCGGTCTGTGCCGGCTCTTCCACGGTGGGGTTCCTCGGGTCGTGCCCGTTGGGCTGGGTGGTCAGGACACGGTGGCCGGTGGTGGCCCGGTGGCGGCGGTGTGGAGTGCGGTCCAGTGCTCGGCCCAGGCCCAGCGGGCGGGCAGGTGCAGGATCAGGCGGCGGCCGGTGGAGGCGATCCGGGCGGGGACGTTGATGATCCGGCGGCGCAGGGTGGCCCACCGGGCGGTGGCCATGTTCGCGGCGACGGCGGCGGCGCGGGCGATGTTGAACGCGATCGTCGCCATGGCGACCCAGGCCGCGTTCGCGGCGTACTTCCCGGACGGCAGGTGCGCCAGGGGCCCGTCCTTGAGCTCGGCGATGACCTGCTCGACGATCGCGTGCCCGCGGTGGCGTTGGTCGGCCTCGATGGTGTCCAGGTCGGAGTTGGTGATGAACGCGTGGTGGCGGTAGGTCGCGAACAGCTCGCCCTGCTCGCTGCCGTCACCGGCCAGGGGCTGGAGCCGTCGGACGCGGCGCACGATCAGCCGGCAGGTCACCTGCTCGGCCTTGCGGCGACGGGTGAACGCGACGAAGGGGACCTCGGCGACCTCGGCGTCGGAGACCCACCGCTGCTCGGTCTCGTCCCAGAGGGCGTGCGGGTACCTGATCGGGGTCCAGGCGTCCTCGCCGATGCCCGCGATGGCCGCCTTGGCCTGGGGGTTCATCCGCACCGTCACCGAGAACCACACCCCGTGGCGCAGGGCGGTGGCGACGAAGGCGTGGCCGTAGTACGCCGAGTCCGCCCGGCACAGCACCGGTCCCCTCACACCCGCGGCGCGGGCGGTCCCCAGGGCCTGGGCAAGGAGCTGGCCGGCCCCGGTGTGCGAGGCGACGTTCCCGCGCCGCAGCCGCGCCCGCACGATCACCGGCGCCGCGACCTCCGTGGCCAGGGTGGCGAGCTGGACGTTCAGGCCCCGGACCCCGGAGTAGCCGTACGCCGCGGCCTGCTTGGCGTAGCCGTGGACCTCCCGGATCGTGTCGTCGACATCGACGAACGCGATGTCCTGCGCCCCCGCGCCGCTGCTTACCAGGGCGGGAACCTTCCGGGCGAGCCCTGCCAGCAGCGCGCCGCTGATCTTGTCGAGCTGCTGGACGTGACCGTGGGTGAACGAGCGCAGGAACGTGCCCAGCGTCGACGGTGCCCGGACCCCGGCGAAGACCCGGCCCATCCCGCCATGGCGCAGCAGGTCCAGGTCATCGATGCAGTCCGCACCGGCGAGCATCCCACCGACCACACTCGCCGTCTTGACCCCCGCGTTGGGTGAGGGCACCGTCAACCCCTCGAGCAGGCCGTACAAACCCGCGGACTCCGCCAGCCGCAAGGCCGGGACCAGACCCGCCGCCGACACCAGATTGGACTCATCGAAGACCGGTCGAATCGTGTGAGAAGGTTTCACTTACGAGGTGCCCTTCCGGGTGGTCGGATCTAGACGTCGCAATCCAGATCTTCCCTGCCCAGAAGGGCTCTCTCGCTCTACGCCACGCTCAACACTCCGGTGGATCAGGGCTGAGCAGCCGCCCGGACCCGCGGAGCGGATCCGGGCGACTGCGCGGTCACGTGGACGTGCTCGCGTCGCCGACGTGCAGGACCACGGTCGAGCCCATCGGCGCCGCCTGCACCAGCCGCAGCTGCGCCAGCGCCGGGTGGGCGTCGAGCAGCGCGGCCCCGTTCGCCATGGACCGCAGCGCGGCGGTCTCGGCGCGCGCCTGCTCCAGGACCGCCTGCCCACGCTGTCGAGCCGTGGCCAGCTCGGTCGCCGCGGCCCGCAGCTCGGCAGGCAGGATCACGTCCTTGACCACGGCCTCGGCGACGGCGATCCCCACCGTGCGTGCGACGGCGTCCGTCGCGGCGGTGAGCTCGGCGACGGGCAGCGACGCACCCCGGCGCACGAGGTCCTCGACGGCGAGTCCGCCGAGCGCCTCGCGGATCCCGACCTGGGCGGCGAGGTAGACCTGGCCGACCGGGTCGGCAGCGCGCTCGACGAAGACCACCGCGTCGGCCACCGCCCACCGCACGACGGCGCTGACCTTGACGGTGATGCCGTCCGCGGTGGGCACCTCCTGCGGCGAAAGGGGCAGGAGGTGGTCGCGCAGGTCGACGAGCACCCGCCGCGTGGCCCAGCCACGCGGGTGCCGCCCGCTCTCGAGCACGCGGTCGAGCCGGCCGTGCCGGTAGACGACCGCGCAGTGCCGCGCGGGCACCGTGACGGTGAACAGCGACATCTTCCTTCCTCCTCTCGTGTGCGTGGTGAACGCCGCCGGCCGGCACGGCCGGGTACGGGGACCGGCGCTCCGCGTTGGCAGTGCAGGCCCGCTGGCACCCGGCCGTGATGGCCCGGACGGCGGCGTCCTTCGGGGAGTTGAACCCCAGGTGCTCATCGCACCGTGCCGGATCTGTTCCGCAGACAGATGGCCCCGGTCGCCGACACGCAGGACCGGTGCCCGGCAAGCCGGACCGGCTGCTTGCTGACCGGGATGGTCATCGTGGCAGCACGAGCGACGGCGGCGCCAGGGAATTCCAGCCCGCATCACCTTAAGGAGCGGGGCTAATCACTACGGCGCGCCAGCGCGCCTGGTGGCGACATCTCTCTCAAACGTCCCGCATGCCAGCATGCATCCAGCGCGCCGCCCCGCGGACAAGTCCATCCGTCATCGACCTCGCAGACATTCTCGTTGCCCACAGCGGCTTCCCAGGCGAGGACCACGGGCGCCGGATGTGAACTGGGCGACACAGGTGGGTGGGAGTGGTCGACAGCCGAGCCCGGTGTCGAACGGCGCTGGATAGCAGCCGCTCTGGGCTGAAATCTGGGTGGCCAGACCTACACTTACCGAAACAGCCACTGACCTCCCGAGAGAACTCCCAATGACCCTCATCGAGCGCACTGACGCGCACCCAGAACTTCAGCACGAGCAGGACTACTTCGACGAAGCTCTGCGGTTGCGGGAGGAAAAGCGGCACTCACGGCAGTCAGCATTCATGCAGGCCGCTGACGCCAAGGCACGGGCGGCTCTGAAGAAGAATGCTGACTCCGACTCCACCCTCGGGAAGCCGACGGACGCGGTCGCCTTCACCAAGCTCATCCAGGATGACGGCACCGAGTACTACGTCGGGCAACACGCAATTACCGATTCCAAGCGACAGGTCAAGGTCTTCGCCTGGAAAGCTCCACTCATCATGCGGATGCGTGAGGCGACCGCCGAGAATCCGAGCAATGTCCGTAGCCGGCGTGACTTCACCACAGCCATCAACGAGAACCGGATCATCAACATTGATGACGTGGTCTTCGCGGAGCTCGCGAGCAGGATCGCCAGCCTTGACGACCCGGCGCTTGCGGTCATCGAGGGAGACGAACTCCTCCAAGAGGCACTCGGTCGTGGTCGGACGCCCGAGCTTCAGCAGATTGTCCAGACGATCCAGGCCGCCCAGAGCAAGCTCATACGGACGCCGCTCGAGCGTCTCCTCGTAATCCAGGGCGGACCTGGCACAGGCAAGACGGCTGTGGCCCTCCATCGCGTCTCCTACCTGCTGTTTACCTACAGCGACCAGTTGGACCCCAGGGACGTCCTAGTGGTAGGCCCCAACCCGACCTTCACGCGCTACATCAGGCAGGTGCTCCCCGAACTCGGCGACGAGAACGTCAATCAGACCGATCTCCAGGGGATGCTCTCGGTCACCGTCAGCGTCACTCGAAAAGAGGAGCCCGCCGTCGCGAAGCTCAAGGGGGACGGACGTATGGACGAGCTCATCCTCAACGGCCTGCGAAACCGGGTCCGGCGTCCCGCGGACGACACACGGTTTACCGTCACGGGACGCACGTGGGCGGTATCGATCTCGCCGGAGGACGTCGACGATCTTGTCGAAAATCTGCTGCCGTTGAACTACAACAACGGTCGCGCTCGGTTCCGCACCGCCCTGATGAGCCGCCTCGGCGTGCTCGTCCGTCGTGGATTCGACAACGACGGCACCCGGCTCGGCCGCGACCCGCAAGAGCTCCTCCGAGCGGCCGACATCGAGAACTTTGTCGAGCGGGTCTGGCCGCGCCTAACACCACCGCAGTTCCTGTCCGAGCTCTTCGGCAGCCTCGAACGCCTCGTCGCTGCCGCTCCCCGTGCCTTCGGAAGCGAAGAGATCCAACTCCTGAGGCGCCAGTCCGCCTCGCGGATCTCAGAGGAGTCGTGGTCGAAGGAGGACCTCGTCCTACTCGACGCCGTTCAGAGCGAAATGTCCGGTGCGACGGAGACGTACCACCACATCGTGGTCGACGAAGCTCAGGACCTCACTCCGATGCAACTCAAGGCGATCGCGAATCGTTCTTCGGGGGGCTCGATGACTGTCGTCGGTGACATCGCACAGTCGACGGGGAACTGGGCCCGCAACTCCTGGGACGACGTCGTCGACGAATTGGAGCGGAAATATGAGGCGGAAATCGTTGAGCTCTCGCACGGTTATCGCGTCCCTCGATCCGTCATGGACCTCGCTGCAGACGTCCTTACCCAAGCTGCCCCGGGAATCACTCCCCCGGTGGTCGTCCGGGACGTAGCGCCCGGCCCGCAGTTCCGTTCGGTCGACCTCGAAGAGGACTTTGACGCGGCAGTCCTTGAAGTCGTCAAGGCGCACAGCGGTGTGGGTCGATTCGTCGGCGTCATCTGCCCCGACTCCCGCCGCCAAGACCTCGAAGAGCTCTTAGATCGCGAGGGTGTGAAGTGGAACGACGCGGACCGCGGCGGGCTCAGCCAGTCCATCAACGTCGTCAGTCCGGTCGCGGCGAAGGGCCTGGAGTTCGACGCGATTGTGATCGCCGACCCCGAGCGGATCATCGAGGCGGGGCCCGAGGGATTCCGAATGCTCTACATCGCGGTGACCCGGACCACTCACTACCTCAACATCGTCCACCCTGCTGGGCACCTGCCCGAGGTACTCGGCGGTACCTCGCAGCCCGTGACGGAGAGTGTCGCGGTTCCGATCACGGGGGAACTGGATCTCGACGACGACGGCCCGTCGGCCGAGCGGAGCATTAACGGCAACGGCTCAATCGATGATGTCTCGATCTCCTCGCCAGAGCACTCGCTGCCGGTGACCGCCGACGACACCCGGCCTGCGCCAACAGATTCCTTCAGCGATGTGGCCGCCGGCGACCGGGCCAGCCGGCGTGCGCGCACCATCGACCGCCACGCCGAGGATGTACTAGACGACCTGAAGGACACGGTCGCGCCGCACCTGTGGCGTGCGGTGCTCGAAAGGGCACTTGAGCAGATGAGATCGGAGCCGTGACCACCTCCAGGGGCCGCACGCGCTACGTCCGGGGAGGTACGCCGAACTGACCCCACATCACTAGCGTGTTGGTCAGACCTCGAATGTCCTGTACGCGCGACGAGGGCGCCTTGCTGGACTCCGTTGGAAAGTGCCCGGTGCTAAACCAGAGCTTCTCGATCGGGAATCCCAGCCGCCTGTCGAGAGATCCGAGAAGCCGACGGAAGACGGCAACGCCCTCAGGGTCCACTTGCGGACGGTCACGTTCGACTTCCGAGACCGCAAGCTCCCTGAACGCTCCCGCCAAACACCTCAAGATCGTTGGCGAGGCGATGAGGCTCCGCGCCCGGATCTCCGATGGCGTGACGTCGCCGGCTGCGAGCCGCCGAACGTCGCCGATCTCCGCCTCGAGCACCTCAAGGAACTGAACACTCACGACACTGACGTCGGCCGCCCGCATTCGCTCCTCGCGTCGTTGAGTGGCGCGGGACTCTGGTCCGATCGCGGCGGCGCGGATGACATCACCCAAGTTCTTGGCCGAGATGAACGACTCACTCTTGACGGTCATCCGGTCCTTCTCGAAGTCCACGAGGCCCTTCAGGAGGGGTTGGCTCTCGGCAAGGTCGGACGCGACTCGGTTGACGATGTCGCGCTGGTCGAGGCTTGCCAGAACCGACTTGTTGATGCCCTTGGCGTTGATGGCGATGTCCGAGAAGAACTGACCGTGCTCTACCTCGTCGATTTTCTCGTAGATCTCGACCGTCACGTGCTCATGCCGCAGCCGGTTCCGAGCCTGCTCGGCCCGCTCCAACCGAGTCTCGGCTTCGCGAATCCTCCGGGCCTCCCCTGCACGAAGCGCCTGATCGGCCACCCGCCGGGCCGTGGAGTACTCGGCCTCAATCTGCTCCACCGCGATGCTCCACCCAAGGATACGGTGCTGACCGTCAAGGATCTTGATCGCATCGACCGACGTGTCCGGCACCGTCAGCACTCCATGCGCAACACCGCCCGTGGTGTGGTTAACCGCGAACCACTTGCGCAGACTGACTCGGGAATCGAGCAGAAGCGGCGGAGCCGCCCACCGCTCATTCTGCTTCCAGTACTGGGCAAAACCCTCAGCGTGCGCACCGTCCACCCTTCGGTTTCCCTGAAACGGTTCCGTCGGATCCGGAATAGGGAGGTGCAGGGACACCGCACGAATGGGCATGGCGACGACGTAGACACTTACGCCACCCCGGTCAAAGCGGTAGGCGGGATACTGGCTCGTACCATGTTGCGGCTCGTTCACGTGATCGCCTCTGTCGTTTCTCTCGGGTGCCACTGATCATCGCAGAACTCGCCGCGACGGCGCTGTTCCGTACGCTGACCGTCACGGTCTTCTCTTGCTACCGGGTTAACTATCCGTCCCGGGCAACCTCCGCGGGACCACCAAGATGGTGATAGCCTCGTCGCCGAGCCCTGCGAGCACGGGTTGAGGGTCACAAGGCTTCCATCAGAGGTATGAGAAGCCTATTTCGGCGTCAGGTCGCGACCTTCCGCCATTTCGGATTCGGGAAAGCGGAAGTGCGCGGACTCAATCGGCACTCCACGTGCGTCACAGACTCCCCGCTGGCTCTTTGGACGTCTCCTGGACATTCTAATGTTAAAGGGTTATACCGGCGCAGTTCGAAATTGCTGGTACCGGGCTTCCAGCCGAACCTCATCAGGCCTCTCCCTCCGCGACCGGGGGACCATCATGAGCTTTTCGCCGTGGAGTGCCTGAATGCCATGCTTCAGCATCGGGCCATCTATCTCTTCGAGAATGTCCGGGCGCACCTCGATGACCAGGTCCGGACGGATACCCATGATGTTGGCATCGTAGGCCCCGTGGTGAATCTTGCAGAGGGCCAAACCGTTGGATGTCGCCGGAACTCCATCCTCGGTCGAATCAGGAGTGATGTGAGCCGCGTCGAGTAGGTTTCCGTGGCGGAACGCACAAATAGCACATCTTGTCTCATACGCATGCATAACACCCGCCCGAAAGAGCGGCTGGTGCAATCGGCGTTTCGTCATGGTTTCGACATAACGCTTGCGCCGCGGATTGACCTCCCCTCCGACATCGAGGACCAACTGATCCTCTCCGAGCGCCACAACAAACTGCTGCCGCTCAGGCTCCTCAGCCAGCAAGTAGACCGGTGCAATGGCCGTATAGAGGGCGGGAGCAAAGCCTTCGAACCAGATAATCGGAACCTGACGTTCCATCGCCTTCCGGAGAGCGCGGTTCTCTGGGTGGTTCGGGTCGCTGCCTCGCCATTTGTATCGCAATAGCCCGTCCGCGCCCATCCCGTCCTCGTAGGGGCGCATGGCCCCCTCAGGTCGAAATACGGTTCGTATGGCGAGTGCCGCATCAAAGCCCGCTGGCTTTCGTATCCCCCGCTGGCGGTCCATCAACGGAATCCGCGTACCGTCAAATGTGAAGAGTGAGAGATCCGCGTGCGTCCAATATTCGACGCCTGCAGCACGCTGGCGCGTTAACCAGTCGATGGCCGCGAGACGTGCGGCAAGTTCGCGTTCGATCACTGATTCCGACATGCCAGCCTCCTGAGGGGAAGCTTAGCCGGAGCAGCCGTAGAATTTTCCTGAGCCGAGAGGCCAATTGCCCGACGCTCGCGGACAAGGTCCTCTCACCTCCGTAGTCGATCACTGCCTCGCAGCGCCTACGTTGATACCAGGTTGCGACAGTGGACCTGCCAGCTCAGAAGCCTCACCGGCAGCCGACGTCCGCAAGCGCCTGCGCGAGCAGCGGCACACAGTTCTCGACGCTGAAGCCATGGCATTCCCGCGGCTTCGTTGGGGGTGCGAACGGCCGATTCACGCCGGTCGGCTCCCGCGTCTCCCCGGGCCAGCGGATCTGCCGGTAGCCGATCGCGTAGTCCGTGGAGTCGAACGCTTCGTGAAGTACTACGCAGCCTCTCCCCGGACGACCTTCGGACCGTGTTGGCCCCCCCAAGGCGGCTGTGATGCCGATGAACTGGCGAATGGAGCCCTGACATCCGTGCGGCGTACCCTGGAACCGGGCACCCGTCGTCATCGTGCCGGGGCCCGCCGGAGCCACGATGACTGTGGAAGAGCTCGCCGATCTCGGCAGGCAGGCCCTCGCGCGCAAGGAGTGGGCGGCCGGCTACGCCGACCTGCACGCGGCACGCCTGCGCGGCGACATCTCGGCCGAGGACCTGCGCGAGCTGGCCCGAGCAGCCTTCCTGCTCGGCCGGGACGATGAGGGCTGCCAGCTCTTCGACGAGGCCTACCACGCGTTCGAGATCGCCGGCGATCCTGAGCAGGCAGGTCGGTGCGCGTTCTGGGTCGGTTTCAGCCTCCTCAACCGCGGGCACCAGGCTGAGGCCGGAGGGTGGTTGGCCCGCGCGCAGCGCATCGCGGACGAGCAGCCCGGGTCCGGTGTGCTGGGCGGGTACGTCACCATCCCCCACGCCATGCGTGCGCTCTACACCGGTGCACCCGAGGCTGCGCTCGAGGCCTTCGCCGGCGCACTCTCGACCGGCGAGCACTGCGGCGACAAGGACCTCATCGCGCTCGCCACCGTCGGCATGGGCGAGGCGATGGCACGTCAGGGCCGGGTCGCAGCCGGCATCGCCCTGCTCGACGAGCTCATGCTCTCGATGGGTGACGGCACGGTGTCCGAGATCCCCACGGGCATCGTCTACTGCGTGGTCGTGGGCCTGTGCGAGGAGCGGTTCGACGTCGGCCGGGCAGCGGAGTGGACCGCCGCGCTCGACCGCTGGCGCCGGCAGCAGCCGGACCTCGTGGCCTTCCGCGCCGAGTGCCAGGTACACCGGTCGCAGGTGCTGCAGCGCCGGGGCAGCTGGGAGGAAGCGGTCACCGAGGCCGAGGGGGCCCTCGCCAGGCTGACCGGGGCGGACGACGCGGCGACCGGCATGGCCTGGTACCAGCTGGCCGAGCTGCACCGGGTCCGCGGCGATCTGCTCGCGGCGGAGGAGGCCTACCGGCGCGCGCACGAGAGCGGGCTCGAACCGCAACCGGGCCTGGCCCTGCTGCGGCTCGCGCAGGGTCGTCCGGACGTGGCGGCGACCGCCATGCGGAGGGCACTGGCCGAGGCCCCTGACGCCGTCGCGCGGTGCCGGCTGCTGCCCGCCGCGGTGGAGGTCCTCCTCGCCGCGGGTGACCTCGACGGCGCCCGGCGGGTGGCCGAGGAGCTCACCCAGCACGCCGCGGACCAGGCGGCGACCCCCTACCTGGTGGCCGTGGCCGCCACGGCGCGCGGCTCCGTGCTGCTGGCGGACGGCAGGGCGACGGCGGCAGCCGGTGAGCTGAGGCTCGCCCTCGAGACCTGCCTCACCCTCGGCCTCGCGCACGAGGCCGGTCGGGTGGAGCTGAAGCTCGCCAGGGCCCGCATGGCAGCCGGGGACGTGGAGGCCGCTCAGCTGGACCTCGACCGTGCCCGGCGGACCTTCGAGCGTCTGGGAGCGGGGACCGACCTGGCCGCGGCCGACGAGCTCGCAGTCCGCCTCGGCGCAGCCGACGGGGAGCCGGGCGGCCTCACCGCCCGGGAGGTCGAGGTGCTCCGCCTTGTCGCCACCGGCCGGACCAACCGGGCGGTCGCCGGCGAGCTGCACCTGAGCGAGAAGACCGTCGCGCGCCACCTCAGCAACATTTTCACCAAGCTGGACCTGCCCTCGCGGGCCGCCGCCACCGCGTATGCCTACGAGCACCGACTGGTCTAGGCGGCCGCGAGCACCGCTGCGCTCAACGGCGAACGACGGGACCGGGCCCCGCCGCCATCGTGCCGGGATGGGCATTTCTACCCATACCGTCCGCGCAAGGTGTGGTCATCCGGCCGACGTCGCCGGCGCCGCGAGTTCCTAGCGTTGAGGAATGGACATCCCCCTGCTGGCCGGCACCATCTCGACGGTGATCTTCGCCGGGAGCATGCTGCCGATGCTCGCCAAGGCGGCGCGGACCAGGGACCTCGGCTCCTACAGCCTGGGCAACATCGCGCTCATCAACGCGGGCAACGTCGTCCACACGCTGTACGTGGTCACGCTGCCGGTCGGGCCGGTGTGGGTGCTACACGGCTTCTACGTGGTCAGCTCCGCCCTGATGCTCGCCTGGTGCCTGCGCTACCGGTCCTCGACACACGCGACGGAGCCCGCCACCCGCGTCGCCGACGCCGACCTGCCGGTCCGGCTGGGGGTCTGACCCACCGGGCCCACCCGGGTCCCGGTCCGCTCGTCACACATCGGAGGACGCCATGAGCACCGTCATCGTCGGAGCCGGTCAGGCCGGCCTCGTCACGGCCTACCACCTCGGCCGGCTGGGGCAGCCCGCCGTCGTGCTGGATGCGCGAGACCGGGTGGGGGACTCCTGGCGGGAGCGCTACGACTCCCTCCGGCTCTTCTCGCCGGGCATGGCCGACGGCCTGCCGGGGCTGCCGTTCCCCGGCCCACGGCACGAGTTCCCGACGGCGCGGCTCATGGGCGACTACCTCGAGCAGTACGCGGCCGCGATGGAGCTGCCCGTCCGCACGGGGGTCCGCGTGGAGCGGGTCAGCCGCCGAGGTGGTGGGTTCACCGTGGAGACGAGCCAGGGAGAGCTCGACGCCGACGACGTCGTGATCGCCACCGGCGGACACACCCGCCCGTACGTGCCCGATCTCGCCCGCGACCTCGACCCCGTGATCCTCCAGCTCCACTCCACCGGGTACCGGAACCCGAGCCAGCTGCAGGCGGGGCCGGTCCTCGTCGTCGGTGCGTCGCACTCGGGCGCGGACCTCGCCCTCGAGGCGGCAGCGGAGCACGAGACCTCCCTGGCCGGAAAGATCCACGGCCAGATCCCGGTCGGGAACGGCGGGCCGGGGAGCGTGGTGGCGGACCACGTCATCATGTTCGCCGCCATGCACGTGCTCACCCTCCGCACACCGGTCGGGCGGCGGCTGGCGCAGCGGTTCCGCCACCACGGCGCCCCGCTCGAACGGCCCAAGAAGGCCGACCTCGAACGGGCCGGCGTCGTGCTGCTCCCCCACCGCGTGACCGGGACCCGCGACGGCCTGCCGGTGCTCGATGACGGGCGGGTGCTCGACGTCCGCAACGTGCTGTGGTGCACCGGGTTCCGTGAGGACTGGAGCTGGATCGAGGGTCTGCCCCTGGCCGAGGACGGTTACCCTCGCCAGCAACGGGGCGTGGTCGACGACGTCGAAGGGCTGTACTTCATGGGCCTGCCGTTCCAGTACGCCGCCGCCTCGGGCCTCGTCCTCGGCGCCAGCAGGGACGGGCGCTACGTCGCGGAGCACATCGCCGCCCGTCGGGGTGCCCAGGTCTCCGCTGGAGCCGCGGCCACGTGATCCGACGGGGCGCTCCTGTGCGGACCTCAGCTCACGTTGCCCTTGAGCAGACGGTGCCAGTAGATCTGCGGCTCGAGGTATCGGTCGAAGACGAAGGTGCTGCGCCGCGGCCGCACGAGGTCGGGGGTGCTGATCGTCGGCTGCGGACGCCCGTCCCGGTCGAACTCGGCGAGCAGGAGCTCCCGGCGGCTGGTGGTCACCGGTGCGACCGAGTAGCCGTCGTAGTGCCGCAACGTCCGTCCGGCGCGGTTCGCGGCGATGTTGTGGGCGACCACCGGCACCTGCTTGCGCAGCGCCCCGCCGGACGGGAGCGTGTCGACGGTCGCGACGTCGCCGAGGCCCCACACCCGCGGGTGCACGCGGTGCTGGAGCGTGCGGGGGTCGACCGCGACGAACCCGTCGCTCTCGGCGGTGGCGAGGCCGCTCTCGGCGACCCACTCCGGGGCGCGGTGCGGCGGGGCAAGGTAGAGGGCGTCGTAACCCAGCTCGTCGCTGCCGCCGGCCGTCCGCACCCGCAGGGTCCGCGCCGAGGCGTCGACGGCCTCGACCCGCGCCCCGGTCCGCACGCGGACGCCGTAGTCGGCGGCCGCGGCCCGGAGCTCCCGGTCGGCGCCGTCGTGGTTGACGAGCCGCTCGCCCTCGACGAGCAGGTCGATCTCGATGGCGCCGAGCACGCCGGCGTCGCGCCAGTGGTCGGCGGCCATGAACAGCGGCTTGAGGCCCACCGGTGCGCACGGCACGTGCCGGTCGGAGATGACGAAGACCGCCCGGCCCGCCGTGAGCGAGGACAGCATCGTCCAGGTCTTCTCGGCCATCTCGGGCAGGTAGTTGGTCGCGGCCACCGTCGTCCCCACCGCCTCCCAGGCCCCCGGGACGGCGTCCCAGTCGACCCGCGAGCCCGGACACACCGCGACGTCGTTGTAGTGCAGCTCCTCGCCGGTCGACACGCGCACGACCGCGCGGTCGGCGTCGATCGCCATGGCCTCGTCGGTGTACCAGGTGCACCCCTCGGGGATGCACCTGGACTGCTCGCGGGTGAGGTCGTCCATGGCGGCCAGCCCGCCGGCGACGTAGCTGAGCAGCGGCCGGTAGTGGTGGACCTGCTTGGGCTCGACGATCGCGACGTCGCGGCAGCCCATCCGGCGCAGCTTGGCGGCCAGTGAGATGCCGGCGTTGCCGCCGCCGACGATGACGACGTCGTGGTGAGTGCTCATGACCGGATCACGCTCCGGGCGGTAGAGGACCAGGGATCTGCCACGGTAGGACGCCCGGCGCGGACGCGCGCGCGGGCGCGGTCGTAGGGTCGGCGCCATGCACAGCGACGCGCAGGGCCGGCTCCAGGTGGTGTGCGGACCGATGTTCGCCGGGAAGTCCGAGGAGCTCCTGCGGCGGGTCCGCCGCGCGCAGCTCGCCGGCCTCGCCGTCGAGGTGGTCAACCACGCCCTCGACGAGCGCCACGGCGCGGGCCGGGTCGCCTCCCACTCGGGGCTGAGCGTGCCCTCGCACTCGGTGCCGGACGTCGCCGGTCTCATCACCGTCGTCGCGGGCCGCCGGCTCGACCTCCTGGCGATCGACGAGGCCCAGTTCTTCGGGCCGGACCTCGTGGGGGCGGTCGGTGAGCTCGCGCTCGCCGGCACGACCGTCGTCGTCGCCGGGCTGTGCGTGACCTTCGACGGCCGCCCGTTCGAGCCGCTGAGCTCCCTCATGGCGCTCGCCGAGGACGTCACCAAGCTCACTGCGGTGTGCGCGGTCTGCGGGCGCGACGCCGCCTTCCACCAGCGCACGGTGGTGGGTGACGTCGGAGACGCCCAGGTGCCGACCGCGGCGCACGTCGGCGGCACGGAGGCCTACCAGGCGCGGTGCCGGCGGCACTTCGACCCGAGCAGCTGACCAGGACCTGGCCGGCCGAGAACGTGGGTGGGTGGCGCCCCGGTCACGGGGGGACGACGGCGCGGCTCCGGCGGCGGGCGGGGAGCCGGGTCCACGTCCGCGCGGTCTCGAGCACCCAGAACACGGCGAACAGCGCCACCTCCAGCCACTCGACGGCGATCACCCGGTACTCCCCCGCGACCAGCGCGACCACCCCGGCGCCCGCCACCATGAGGACCAGGATCACCGCGTAGGCCGACCGGTAGGTCAGGCCGCAGATCGCGGTGGACCGGTAGCTCGGGGGGTCCTCGGCGCCGAAGAAGCCGGGCCACAGGTGGCTGGCGACGGCGATGGCCAGGCTCACAATGAGCAGGACCGCCGCCCCGGAGTGCACCCAGTCGAAGGCCGCGCCCTCGACGACCCGCCAGGCGACCAGGCCCGCGAACGCGAGGCCGAGGGCGTTGACGACCCAGAACGCGGCGTGCGCCCTCGGCTCCGCGACCACCTCGGGGGCCGGGAACCTGCGGGTGCGTCGCAGGACGTAGACGAACATCAGGGCCACGAGCAGGGCCGCGCCGGCGGAGATCCTCAGCGGCTCCACCGAGAGCTCCTGGACCGTCGCGGCCGCGACGTCGAGCGAGCCCACCGACGGCTCCTCCTGCAGGGCGTCGCTCACCGGCGTCTCGGCGCCGAGCTCCTCGATCGTCTTGGAGAGGTCGGCCGGGACCAGGGCCACGAAGACGGCGTAGAACCCGGCGACGTTGAGGATGTGGTCCTCGAACGCCGACGAGCCCCGGTACACGACGAGGCAGACGGCGATGCCCACCATCGCGCCGACGAAGATGTCCCGGATCGGCCCGAAGTAGTAGGCGCTGATGGACGTCTCGACCTCGCCGGTGGTGAGGAAGATCAGCAGGGAGCCCACCAGCAGCAGGACCGGCAGCGTGACCAGCATGAGCCGCAGGGTCCGGTACGTCTCGCGTGCCACGTCGTCGCCCTGCTCCGCACCCTGTCGACCCATGCACGAATGCTCCGACCACAGGGGGCACCGCGTCCAGCCGGCACCCCCTGCGGCACGAGGGGCCGGTCCCGGCCCCGCCCCTCAGAAGAGGTGCTCGTACCCCAGGGCCACGAGGTTCTCGCGCGAGGTCTTCAGGCAGTCGTACGGGTCGCGGCCGTACTGCTGGTCCTGCTCGATGAGGAGGTACTGAGCACCGGAAGCCAGCGCCTGGTCGATGATCTCGGTCCACTCGAGGTTGCCCTCGCCGACCTCGCCGAACTCGACGACGCCGGTGAACGCCTGCATGAAGGCGGCGAAGTCACCGCGCTCCAGGGCGCCGAACGCCGAGGGGTCCATCGCCCCGATGCGGTAGTCCTTGAGGTGGACGAGGTCGACGAGGCCCGCGTACTTCTCCAGGGTGCGCACGGGGTCCTTGCCGCCGCGCTGGACCCAGTGCACGTCGATCTCCAGGCGCATGTCCGGCGCCTCGGCGCGGATGACGTCGAGGAGGGTGGTGCCTCCGACCTTGGCGAACTCGACGTGGTGGTTGTGGTAGTAGAGCGTCAGACCCTCGTCGGCGAGCCGGGTGGAGACCTCCTGGGCCTGGCGGCAGAAGTCCCGCAGCGCCTCGTGCGAGGCCATCGCGGAGAACGGCATCATGCCGATGCGCAGCCGGGACGCCCCCAGGGTGCGGGCGTCGTCGACGATCTTGTCGAAGTCGGTGACCAGCGAGTCGTTCGGGCCGGCGCCGAGCCCGGCCGACAGGGCACCGAAGTCGGTGCCGAGCTTGTCCTTGGCGCGGCGCATCTCGGCCACGTTCTCCGCGGTCATGGCGATCTGCGAGACCTCGACGGCGGTGAAGCCGGAGTCCGTGAGGCGCCGCAGCACCTCGTAGGGACCGGTCTGGTCGACCTTGTCCTTGAGCATCATCATCTGCACGCCGATCTTCGGCATGGGGAGCTCCTTCGTCCGTTCGGGACCGGCCGTCGCGCGGCCGGAGGGTGGGTGCGACGGCTCAGCGCGCGAGGGCCACCTCGCGGTCGAGGCCGCTCTGGGCGTAGACGTCCTTGAGGATGCGCAGCGACTTCATCGCCTCGCGCGGGCCGATCCAGAACGGGTCGGGCTCGCCGAGCCGGGCGTAGAAGTCCCGCACGAGGACCTCGTGCGAGACGCCCCAGTAGGTCCGCCCGCCCGAGGGCGCACGCCGCTCCGTCACCGTCTCCACCCGCCCGTCGGCGTGGGTGACGGTGAGGTCGCCGCGGATGGCCAGGCTCCCGCGCTCGGCGGTGATCTCGATGGTGACGGGGGCGTGGACGACGTTCGTGAGGGCGCCGAAGACGACGCTGCGCGCCCCGCCGGCGTGGGTCAGGAGCATCTCGGCGGTGTCCTCGACCTCGATGACGTCGCCGTACAGCCGGGTGCTCGCCCGGCCGCTGACCTCGACGACGTCGCCGACGAGCCACTGCACGAGGTCCAGGGTGTGGATCGCCTGGTTGATGAGGAGGCCGCCGCCGGCCCGCTCCCACCGGCCGCGCCACGGCTTGGCGAGGTAGTAGTCCGGGGTCCGGGTCCACATGACCGTGGCGGTCGCACCGAGGACGGCGCCGAGCTCGCCGGAGTCGAGGATCGCCCGGGCGGCCTGCGAGGTCGCGTTGTACCGGTTCTGGAAGCACACCCCGAGGCGGGCGTCGGAGCGCTCCGCGGCCTCGGCGAGACGCTCGGCGTCGGCGAGGGTGTGCGCGACCGGCTTCTCGGTGAGCACGTGGACGCCGGCGTCGAGGAGGTCCAGCGCCACGGGCACGTGCTGGTCGTGGGGCGTGCAGACGTGCGCGACGTCGGGCCGCACGTGCGCGAGGAGGGTGCGGTGGTCGGCGAACCCCGGCACGCTGTACCGCTCGACGGCGGCCGCGAGCGCGACCGGGTCCGTGTCGCAGACGGCGACGAGCTCGATGTCCTCCACCGCCTCGATGGCCTCGAAGTGGATCGTGGCGACGTCACCGCACCCGATGACAGCTGCTGTGGTCATGATGCTTCCTTCACGTGAGGGCGGCGGCGAGGTGGGCGGCGGCCCACTCGTGGGCCTGGAGGTAGGAGTGGTAGACGGAATCGTTGCTGGGGCGCTCGATCTCGACCATGAGGTCGCCGTCGAAGCGCGGCGGCAGGGCCGCGAGGACCGCGTCGAGGTCGACGACGCCGGCCCCCGGCTCGGCCCAGACCCGCCGGGTGGCGACGAGCTCGGCGTAGCTCTTGCCCCGGCCGCGGCGGGTGGGGCGGGCGTAGTCGGCGAAGACGTCCGAGAGCTGCACGGCACCGACCCGGTCGGCGTAGCGGGCCACCAGGGCGGCCGGGTCCATGCCGGCCCAGCGCAGGTGCCCGGTGTCGGGGCCGAAGCCGAGGAGCGCGGCGTCCAGGGTGTCGAGGACCCCGAGGACCTCCGCCTCGGTCTCGACGAGCCCGCCCACCTTGGGGTGCAGCAGGGGCCGCAGGCCCTCGGCCGCGAGCACGCCGGCGGCCGCCGCGATCTGGGCGACGGCGCGGGCGAAGGTGCCGGGGTCCGCGCCGGCCCCCACGGCCGGCCGGGCGAGCCGGTACGGCACCGGGTCGGGGATGAGCATGACCCGGTCCAGCCCGAGGGCGGTGTGCTGGGCGGCCGTGCGCCGGGCCCGCTCGAGCATGTCGGGCAGCGCCTCGGTGCCGTCGAAGGTGGCCGCGAAGATGCCGGTCGCGGGCGTGAGGTCGTAGATCCGGAGCCAGTGGGCGTAGTCGTCCACGGGCAGGTCGTCCGGGACGTCGACGCGCACGGCGGTGAAGCCGATGTCGTGCAGGTCCGCGTACGCCTGGGCCATCTGCTCCAGCGGCGTCGCGTCGACCGTCCCCCAGAGGTAGCCGAGCGGGCTGACGGCGATCCGGCCCCGCCCGGGTGCGGCCGAGCTCATCGGTACTCGATGCCCTCGGCCCGCAGGAGGTCGGTGAACGCCTGCCACGCCTCGGTGAACAGGTCCGGCCCGGAGAACCCGCCGAGGCTGTGCGCGGCGGACAGGTGCGGCTCGAGGGAGAAGAAGCCGTCGAAGCCGTCCTCGCGCAGCGCGCGGATCGTCTCCACGACCTCGCCGTCGCCGCGGCCGGCGGCCACGACCTCGCCGTCGGCGAGGTGGGCGTCCTTGATCTGGACGTACTCCAGGTAGGGACGGATGGCGGCGAAGCCCTCGGTGAACGGGCGGACCCCCACCTGCACGAAGTTGGCCGCGTCCCAGGCGGCGCGCAGGTTGGGCGAGCCGACCGACTCGAGGATGTCGACGCAGCGGCGCGGGACGTCGCCGTAGATCTCCTTCTCGTTCTCGTGCAGCAGGACGACGTCGCCCTGCTCGGCCACGTCCGCCAGGGCGCGCATGCGGCGCAGCACCTCGTCGCGGTGGTCGTCGGGGTCGTCGCCCGGACGGATGAAGAAGGAGAAGATCCGGACGTAGGGGGCACCGAAGTGGTGGGCCACGTCGACGGCGTGACGGGCCCGGTCGAGGTGGGGCCCGAAGTCCTCGTCGATGAAGATCTTGCCCAGGGGCGAGCCGATGCTCGAGACCTTGAGCCCGTGCTCGTCGAGGATCCGCCGGGCCCGGGCGAGCTGGTCGGCGTCGAGGTCCAGGACGTTGGTGCCCCACGCGCTGCGGAGCTCCAGGTGCGTCATCCCGAGCTTGGTCACGAGGGCGGCCTGCTCGTCGAGGTCGGGCGAGATCTCGTCGGAGAATCCGGAGAGTGTCCACATGGGGCGTGCTCCTCACTGAGCGTGGGTCGAAGGGGTCGCACAGCCACCATGGGGTGGCCGGCACCACACCTCCTACCGGTTGCCACCTGTTGCCGCGCCGTCGCCGGGAGCGATGGCAACTCGTGGCAACAGATAGGTGGTCGCGGCGGGTCCGCCCACAGTGGTGAACGCAACGGAGCCGCAGCGCGACCAGCGCTCGAGACCAAGGGACCTGATCCGATGACTGCATCAACCGCCCCGACGACGACGGTCGGCGCACCGACCAAGAAGCTCAGGCTGAGCGCCTACCTCGGCTACGCCACCGGGGACGCCGGCAACAACCTCGCCTTCACCATGGCGTCGATGTTCCTCCTGCTGTACTACACCGACGTCGTCGGCATCCCGCCCGCCTACGCCGCGCCGATCTTCCTCATCGTGCGCATCTGGGACGGCATCGGCGACGTCATCGTCGGCCGCTGGGTCGACCGGACGAACACGCGCTGGGGCAAGTTCCGCCCGTGGATCCTGTGGTCCTCCCTGCCGCTGCTGCTCTCGAGCGTCTGGGTCTTCTCCATCCCGCAGGCCGACAGCCTGACCATGAAGCTGTTCTGGGCGTACCTCTCCTACGGCGTCCTGGCGATGTTCTACTCGATGGTCAACATCCCCTACGGCTCCCTGGCCGCGGCGATGACCCAGGTGCCCACCGAGCGCGCCAAGCTCGCGACCTTCCGCTCGGTCGGAGCGGCGGCCACCGGCCTCATGCTCGCGCTCGTCGTCGCCCCGCAGGTCAAGCGGTGGAGCTCGGCCAGCCTGTACCAGGAGAAGGTCGCCGAGCTCGGCGGCGAGGCCGCGGCCAGCCCGGCCCAGCTCGCCGCCGCCCAGGCGGCGGCCCAGGCCGAGGCCGCCACCGGCCTCCAGGGCTCGCTCACCACGCTGACGCTGGTCTTCGTCTTCGTCGGCATGGCGCTGTACCTCACCACCTTCTTCACCGCCCGCGAGCAGGTCGTCCGGCCCGCGCAGGACCGGGCCACCTTCCGCGAGGCGACGGACACGCTGCGGCAGAACAAGCCGCTGCTGTGGCTGTGCGTGGGCTCGCTGCTCTTCCTCACCTCGTTCATCACGTTCAGCACCATGGGCATCTACTACGCCCGCGACGTCCTGGGCAACGCCGGCCTCTTCGGGATCCTCTCGATCGTCCAGACCGGTGCGATCTTCGTGCTCGCCCCCTTCATCGCCAAGATCGTGGCGCGGTTCGGCAAGCGCACCGGCTACCTCGCCGGCACGGTCGCGTTCATCGTCGGCGCGCTCCTGCTCTTCGTCACCCCGGCGTCCGCGCCCTGGATGGCGATCGTGGCCTACTTCCTCGTAGGCACCGGGCTCGGCCTGGTCAACACGCTCATGTGGGCGATGGAGGCCGACACCATCGAGTTCGGCGAGTGGAGGACCGGACGCCGGACCGAGGGCACCACCTACGCGGTGTTCTCCTTCATCCGCAAGCTCGGCCAGGCCTTCGGCGGCTTCGCCGCCGCCGGGATCATCGGCCTCACCGGCTACGTCGGCACCGCCGCCGTCCAGACCGACGGCGCCCTCCAGGGCATCCGGGTGGCCACCGGGCTCGTCCCGGCCGTCCTCGCCCTGCTGACCCTGCTGGTCATGGCGAAGTACCCGCTGACCGACAAGCGCTTCAAGGAGATCACGGCCGAGACCGAGGCCCGCAAGGCCGCCGCGCTCGCCGCGGCCGACTGACCACCGCCACCCTCGGAACGCACCGACCACCGCCACACCCTCAGAACGAACGGAGAACCACCATGGCCGACAAGGTCAGGCTCGGGATCATCGGGCTCGGCGCCCAGGGATCCATGTACGCCCGATTCATCCGGGACGGCCTCGTCCCCAACATGGTCATCGGTGCGATCGCGGACACCGACCCGGCCAAGCGGGAGCTCGCCGCCCGGGAGTACGGCGTGCCGGTCTACGAGGACCACACGGCCCTCCTCGCCGGCGGCGACGTCGACGCCGTCGTGACCTGCGTGCCGCACTACCTCCACCCGGAGATGGGCATCGCCGCGCTCGAGGCCGGCGTCCACGCCCTGGTGGAGAAGCCGGCGGGGGTCTACACCCGCCAGGTCGCCGAGCTCAACGAGTACGCCGCCCAGCACCCCGAGCTGACGTTCGGGATCATGTTCAACCAGCGCAACAACCCCCTGTACCAGCGGATCAAGGAGATCGTCGACGCCGGCGAGATCGGGAAGATCCGGCGGACCAGCTGGATCATCACCACCTGGTGGCGGCCGCAGGGCTACTACGAGCAGTCCGACTGGCGCGCCACCTGGGGTGGTGAGGGCGGCGGCGTCCTGGTCAACCAGGCCCCGCACCAGCTCGACCTGTGGCAGTGGATCTGCGGCGTACCGCAGTCCGTCTACGCCAAGGTCGCCTACGGGTTCCGCCGGGACATCGCCGTGGAGGACGAGGTCACCGCCGTCGTCGACTACGGCGACGGCGCCACCGGAACCTTCGTCACCGCGGTCCACGACCTCGTGGGCACCGACCGGTTCGAGATCCTGGGCGACCGGGGAAAGATCGTCGTCGACGGGTCGAAGACGGCGACCGTCACCCGCCTGGTCAAGGACGAGCGCGAGCTCTCGGACGCCATGGGCATGGACGACGTCCGCAAGCTGTTCATGGGCGAGATGGACCCGGCCGAGTACTACTCCCAGGAGACCATCGAGTTCGAGTCCGCCTGGGGTGCGCAGCACTCCGGCGTGCTGGAGAACTTCGCGGCGAACATCCTCGACGGCACCCCGCTGCTCGCCCCGGGCAGCGACGGCATCAACGGCGTGCGCCTGGCCAACGCCATCCACCTGTCCAGCTGGCTGGGCCAGGAGGTGCCGCTCGACTTCGACGAGGACCTCTACCTCACCGAGCTCAACCGGCGCATCCGCGAGGAGGGCACGTTCCCCGAGCGCGAGACGGCGGCGGTCAGCGCCCGCTGAGCCGCCCCGGGTCAAACGCTGAGCCGCCCGCCCGGCGTCGCCGTCTCCGGCGGCGCCGGGCGCCGGTCTGCCACCGCCGGCCCGGCCAGCCGAAGCTCGGTGACGAGCGCGGCCAGCGAGGCGCGGGAGTGGATCCCGAGCCGGGCGTAGACGTGGTCGAGGTGGCTGGTCACCGTGCGGACGCTCAGGCCCAGACGGCGAGCGATGGCCCCGTTCGGCAGGCCGCCGGCCACGAGCTCGGCGACCACCTGCTCCCGCGGGGTGAGGAGGCGGAGCGCCTGCCAGGGACTGGTGTCCGCAAGGGCGGGTCCGTCACCGGCCGGCAGGCGGAACCGGAGGACAACGACGATCTCGCCGTCGTCCTCGCTCACCTCGAACCCGGTGACCTCGAAGCGGGGAAGACCCGGCGGCGCGTCGGGGCCCAGCGCGAGCGCCAGCAGCGCGGACGACGGGACACCCCTCGAGGACCCCATGTGGTTTGTACGGTTTACGCAGTCCTACGGATGGCGGCACGAGGCGCCGGGCGAACAATGGGCGCAGCCGGCGCTCGCCGGCGGACTCGAGGAGACGTCATGAAGCGCACCGTCCTCACCCTGATCGGCACAGCGGCCCTCGTCGGCCTGGCGGTCCAGCCCGCCTCGGCGACCGTGCACGAGATCACGGGCATGTTCTGCTCCGAGCACGGCAACCCGTTCCCCGCGGGCCTGTCCGATCCCACCCGCGGCAACTTCGCCCAGCCGCTCGTCAAGACCGGGTTCATCGAGTCGATCACGCCGTACGACGACGGCGTGAACGGCCCTGGCGTGCTCGTCAACTTCGACTTCGAGCACCCGGCGTCCAAGGTCGTCGGGGCGGGCGGAATCATCTTCGTCGGCGACGGCACCTACCTCGAGGGCTTCGTGCTCGACCCGGACGCCGGCTTCACCAATTGCCAGCTCCTGCGGGGCTGAGCCGCTCGGCGTCGTCCACGCACCGGCGGTCTGCCGGCTCGCACACGGTCGTCCTGGCTCCAGCGGGGCTACCCGTCCGCGGCCGGACCGCCCGGCGCCCGGACGACCACGACCGCGATGTCGTCCTCCGGCGCCGGAGGGAGCAGGCGGAGCAGCAGCGCGTCGCACAGGTCCTCGACGCCACGGTCGGCCAGGTCCGTCAGCGCCGCCCGCAGGTGGTCCAGGCCGGCGCGCAGGCCCCGGTCGCGCCGTTCGGCAAGGCCGTCGGTGTAGAGCACCACGCTGGCGCCGGGCTCGAGGGTGATCTCGTGCTCGCCGCGCCGGGCCTCGGTGTCCATGCCGAGCACGAGGCTGCGGGCGTCGAGGGATCTCACCGCTCCGTCGGCACCGATGACCATGGGCGGCGGGTGCCCGGCGTTGGACCACCGCGCGACGACGCTGCCGTCCGCCGTCGGCCGCAGGGTCATGACGACGGCGGTGGCGACCGTGTCCTGCCCGAGAACGCCGAGCGCGCGGTCGACGAGGGTGAGGATGTGGGCGGGGCCCGGCTCGGTGCTCACGGCGATCCCGCGCAGGAGCGACCGGAGCTGGCCCATCGCGGCGGCCGCCTGGAGGTCGTGCCCGGCGACGTCGCCGATGACGACGACCGTCTCGCCGTCGGGGTGGGGGAAGACGTCGTACCAGTCCCCGCCCACCCGGGCCGCCTCGGAGGCCGGCACGTACCGCACGGCGACCTCGAGCTTCTCGAGGACGGGCGGGTCGGTGAGGAAGGAGCGCTGGAGCTCCTCGGCGACGCGCCGCTGCCGCGCGTAGAGGTAGGCGTTGTCGAGCGCCATGCCGGCCCGGCCGGCGATGTCCCGGGCGGTGGCGAGCTCCTCGACGTCGAGCTCGGGGCGCCCGCGGCCGTTGAACAGCGTGATGGCACCCATGGTCCGGCCCCGCCCGCGCAGCGGCAGCACCGCCGCGGAATCCGGCGCGAGCTCGGTGATGAGCTCGTGGGCCCGTCCCGGCCGCAGCACCGACTGGATCCGGGCGGTGGCGTCGGTCGGGATGGGGATGACGTCGGTCGTGCGCAGCGCCTCGTACAGGAACGAGTGGTCGGTGAGCGAGGCGAGGCGGTGGAACGCGTACTCGCGCACGAGCGGCAGGGCCTCGGTGTCACGGTGCCACCAGCCGATGTCGCGCAGGACCTGCCGGCCCGCGTCGTCGACGTCGGCGAGCGTGACGACGCACCAGTCCGCCAGGACCGGGACCAGTGTGCGGGCCAGGGCAGCGACCGCCTCCTCGGCGTCGAGGGTCCGGGAGAGGTCGCTGGTGACCGAGGCGGTCAGCGCCGCCCGCCGGGCGATCCGCTCGGTCTCCTCCTGGAGCCGCCGACGGACGGTGACGTCGATGAAGTACACCGACAGTCCCTCCGGCGTGGGCCAGGCCCGGACCTCGAACCACGTGTCCAGCGGGGCGGGGTAGAACTCGTCGAAGCTCGCGGGTTCCCCGGTGGACATGGCGGCCCGGTAGTGGCGCTCGAAGTCGGTGCCGACGGCGGCGGGGAAGAGCTCCCACACCACGCCACCGAGCAGCTCGGGGCGGGGGCGGCCGAGGAGCCGCTCGGCCTCGGCGTTGACGTAGGTGAACCGCCAGTCAGGGCTCAGCGCGAAGAACGCCGTCGGGATCGAGTCGAGGATGCGCTCGGCGCTGGTGAGCGCGTCGACGCGAGCGGGACCGGGTCCCTGCGCCGTGCCCATCGCGTGCCCGTCAACCACGGCGCCGTCCCTCCCCGGGCTACGGTCTGTCCCCGCGCCGGTGTGTCAGCCTACTGAGCCGCACGGGAAACGTCCTGCGGGGACCGTTCCGGTCCGAGGACCGGTCGCCCCGAGCCGCCCCCGTGGTCCCGGGGTGCGCGACGGCCGGGAACGGCGCAGGGTAGGGGCGACGGGCGGAACGAGGGGAGCGACGATGGTCCGACCGGGGCGCCCGTGGACCAACTGGTCGGGAAGCCTGAGCTTCACGCCGGCCCAGGTCGCCCGGCCCCGCTCGCACGAGGAGGTGGTCGAGCTCGTCGGCGCGGTCGCGCGCGACGGGAGGAAGCTCCGGCCCGTAGGCACGGGCCACTCCTCCAGCCCGCTCGTCGCCACGACGGACGTCCTCGTCTCGCTCGAGCACCTCGCCGGACTGGTCGCGCACGACACGGCCGCGGGGCTGGTGACGGTCCTGCCCGGGACCGGCCTGTCCGACCTGTGCAACGGCCTCGCCGACGTCGGGCTGGCGCTGGAGAACCTGGGGGACGTCGACTACCAGTCGATCGCCGGCGCCGTCGCCACCGGGACCCACGGCACGGGTGAGAGGTTGGGGAACCTCTCCTCCGCCCTCGCCGGTGGCACGCTCGTCACCGGTGCAGGCCGGACGCTCGCGTTCGGCACAGCCGGCGACGGCGACACCGAGCTCCTCCGGGCCACCCAGGTCTCGCTGGGCGCGCTGGGCGTGATGACGTCGATGACCCTGCGGGTCCGCCGCGCCTACCAGCTGCACCGGCGCAACTGGTGCACGCACGTCGACTGGGTGCTCGAGCACCTCGACGAGCTCGCCGCCCGTCACCGCCACGTCGACTTCTACTGGTACCCGCGCAGCGACCTCGCCCAGCTGCGGGTCATGGACGAACCTGGTGAGGAGGGCGACCTGGACGCCCCCGGACACCTGCGTGCGGACGAGACCGGGCCGGCCCACACGATCATCCCCAACGAGCGGGACCTCCGCTTCGACGAGATGGAGTACCTCCTCCCTCGCGAGAACGGGCTCGAGACCTTTCGAGAGGTGCGGGAACGGGTCAAGGAACGACATCGGTCATCCGTCGGCTGGCGGCTGCTGGTGCGGACCGTGGCGCCGGACGAGGCGATGCTGAGCACCGCCCACCGGCGGCCGACCATGACGATCGCGCTGCTGCAGAATGCCGACCTCGACCACGAGGCGTACTTCCGCGACATGGAGCCGCTCCTGCTCGAGCACGGCGGACGCCCCCACTGGGGCAAGAAGCACACGCGGACGGCGCCGGACCTCCGGGCGATGTACCCCGACCTCGGCGCCTTCACCGACATCCGCCGCCGGCTGGACCCCGGCGACGTGCTGCTCACCGAGTACCTGCGCACGCTCCTGGAGGACGAGTCATGACCGACCGCGAGCTCGGACGCCGCACCTGGGTCTTCGCCGCCGGCCACGTGCCGGAGCGCACCACCGGACACGAGCCGGAGCTCACGAGCCGAGACGAGCTGTGCCTGCTCAACAGCGCCGGCGCCGACGCCCGCGTCGAGCTCACCGTCTACCACCCCGACCGCGACCCGGTCGGGCCCTACCGGCTGACGGTGCCCGCCCGTCGGGTGCGTCACGTCCGCATCAACGACCTCATCGACCCCCAGGCCGTGCCGCTGGGCGTCGCGTACGGGCTCGTCCTGGACAGCGACGTGCCGGTCGTCGCGCAGCTGCGCCACCTCGACACCAGCCAGGCCGCCCTCGGCGTCGCCATCACCTCGGGCCTGCCCGTGGACGGGTGAGCTCGAGCCGTGCACCGCAGCGTCGCAGCCGCCCTGCGCCGGACCGGGACCGTCGTCACCACGGCCGCGCGCCGGGTCCGCGTGCACGGTCCGTCGCTGCTGCTGGCGGCGACGGCGGCCGGTCTCGCGTTCCTCGTCGCCGGGGCGTTGTTCGGCCCGCAGAACGCGGTGTTCGCACCCGTCGCCGCGGTGGTCGCCACGGGGCTGTCGGCCGGGCAGCGAGTCCGCCGCGCGACGGAGATCTCCGTCGGCGTGGTTCTCGGGGTCCTCGCGGCGGACGTGCTCACCCGCTGGCTGGGAACCGGGCCGTGGCAGCTCGCCGTCGCGGTGCTCCTCGCGATGGCCGCGGCGGTGACCGTCCGTCCGAGCGGGCTCCTCGCCAACCAGGCGGCGGTGGCGGCGGTCGTCGTCGTGGCCCTGGTGCCCTACCTCGACACAGGCCCATGGATCCGGTTCGGTGATGCGCTGGTGGGCGGCGTGGTGGCGGTGGTGCTCAACGCCGTCGCAGCACCGGACCCGCACCGGGCGGCCCGGGCGGTGACCGGGGCCGCCGTCGGACGCCTCGCGGCGGTCGTGGGGCGGGTGGGTGCGGCGCTCACGACCGGATCCCTCGCCGAGGCGGAGGCAGCCCTGGAGGACGCTGGGGCGCTGGACGGAGTCCGGGGAGAGATCGTCGATGCGCTCGCCGCCACCCGTGAGCGGGTCACCTGGCGCCCGTCCGAGCGGCGGGGACGGCGGGCAGCCCTCGAACCCGCCGAGGGCGTCGCGGCACGTGTGGCCGTCATGGTGTCCACGACGCGCGGGCTGTGCCGGGCGGCGGCCAACCTCGTGCGCCACGCCGAGCTCGAGCCTGAGCCACGAGCAGGGCTGGCCCACGCCACCGAGGAGCTCGTAGGGGCGCTGGACGAGCTGCGCCGCTGGGTGGAGGGAGCGGGCCGGGCGGAGGTTGCGCGCCGGCTGGCCCTCGACGCCGCCACCACGGCGTCCACCCAGCTGCCGGGGCACCAGGCGCGGACGGTGTTCGTCGGACAGCTGCGCAGTGCCGCCGTCGACGTCCTGCGCGCCACCGGCATCCCGCAGGCGCAGGCCGTCGCGGCGCTCGAGGCGGCCGCGGGGCGGGCCGACGACCTCGGTCGCTGACGGTCCGGTCAGGGCTCGAGGTGCTCCTGGGGCCGCCCGTCCGATCCGGTTGTCGGTCCGGCGACGGCGTCCGGCGCCATGGTCGGTCCGGCGACGGCGTCCGGCGCCATGGTCGGCGCATCGGTGAACCCGTTCGGGACGGCGACGGGGAGCGTCGAGGGCCCGTCGTCGGGTTCGGAGCCAGGGGCGGCGGCCGCAGCGAGCGCAGCGAGGACCTCGGCGGTCTCCGTGGCGGTGGGGCGGCGGTCCGGGTCCTTGGCGAGGAGCTCGGCGACGAGCTGGTCGAGCTCGGCCGGGACGCCGTCGCGGAGGCTGCTCAGCCGTGGCGGCTCGATGTAGACGTGGTGGTGCAGCACCGAGCCGGCGCGGCTGGCGACGAACGGCGGCCGCCCGGTGACCATCGCCGTGAGCAGGCACCCGAAGGCGTACATGTCGGTGCTGCGCGTGGCGGTCGACTCCGCGCGGGCCTGCTCGGGCGCCATGTACTCAGCGGTGCCGAGGGTGGTGCCCGGCGCCGCGAGGGACGCCGCGGTCTGGTACTCGAACGCCGCGATGCCGAAGTCGACCACCGTGACCTTCTCGCCATCGACGAGGATGTTGGCGGGCTTGACGTCCCGGTGGACGATCCCCGCCCCGTGCGCGGCGGCAAGGGCCCCGGCGACCCGGCTGCCGATCCGCAGCGCCTCGCCCAGGGGCAGAGGGCCGCCGCGCAGGGTGGCGGCGAGGTCCTGGCCGCGCAGCCGCTCCATGACGATGTAGGCGGTGTCGCCGTCGACGCCCGCGTCGTGCACGGTGACGATGTCCGGGTGCTCCAGCGCCGCCGTCGCCACGGCCTCCCGGCGCAGCCGCTCCGCCAGGGTGGGGTCGGTCGCGTCGGCGAGGCTGACCGTCTTGACGGCGACCCGCCGGCCCAGGACACGGTCGATCCCGCGCCACACCTCGGCCATGCCGCCGCGGCCCAGCCTCTGGTCGAGCTGGTAGCGCCCGGCGATCACTCTGGTCGACATCCCCTCGATTGTTCCCCAGGTCGCCGCACGCGGCATCGCGGCGGGGTGTGGCGGCCGACCGCCCGGGCGGAGCCGGGCGGGGCGGACCCGCCAGGAGGGTCGGATCACGCAGATCGGTAGGTGAACTCCTCGAACCCGAGCGCCTCGATCTCCTCGGCCAGGTCGGCGGCGCGGTCGTCCCACCCCGGCGCGCGGGCAGGGAAGGGCCGCGCCCCGGTCTCGCGCGCCTGCTGGAGCGCGAACGAGCGGACGCCGAGATCGCGGCACCGGCGCGCGATCGCCACGGCGTGGGTGGTCGCCGGCGAGCCCGGGTGGATGGTGGTGCGGACCTCGTGGTCGACACCGGCGGCGAGCACCAGGTCGAGGGATTCCCAGGCGGCGTCTCCCGAGCCGGCCCGGCGCACGAGAGCCGGGTAGTCCTCCGGCAGCGCCTTGACGTCCAGGCCCACCCAGTCCACCAGGGGCAGGACGGCGGCGAGACGGCGCGGGTAGGCGCCCGCGGTGTGCAGGCCGACGGCGAGGCCGAGCGCGCGCACCTCGGTGACGGCGGCGACCAGCCCCGGCTGGCGGGTGGCCTCGCCGCCGGAGAGGACGACGGCGTCGAGCAGCCCGCGGCGCCGGGCCAGGAACCTCATCACCTCCGCCCATGCCATGGCCCCGGGGGTGCGCGGGGGGATGAGGTCGGGGTTGTGGCAGTAGACGCAGTCCCACGGGCAGCCCTGGAGGAACACCGTCGCCGCGAGCCGGCCGGGCCAGTCCACGGTGGAGAGCCGGCTCAGCCCGGCGACCTGGAGCGACGCGGCCGCCCCGCCCCCCGCACCGGTGGCGACCACCGGCCGGCCGGCAGCGCGCGGCCCGGCCGTGGGCGCCGTCGTCATGCGCCGACCGGCACGGCCGCCGTCGCGATCGCCGCCTCGGTGAACATCTCCCGCTCGGCGTACTCGCCCTGCTTGCCGATGTTGAAGGAGGAGACGGGCCGGAAGTAGCCCATGACCCGCGTCCACACCTCGCACGCTGCGCCGCACGTCCGGCAGGTGTGCTGCTCACCGGGGAGGTACCCGTGCGCCGGGCAGATCGAGAAGGTCGGCGTGATGGTGATGTACGGGACGCGGAACATGCTTAGCGACCGCCGGACGAGCTGCTTGCAGGCCTCGGCGGACGAGACCCTCTCCGCCATGTACAGGTGCAGCACGGTGCCGCCGGTGTACTTGCCCTGCAGCTCCTCCTGCCGCTCGAGCGCCTCGAAGGGGTCGTCGGTGAAGCCCACCGGCAGCTGGGAGGAGTTCGTGTAGTACGGGTTATCGGCCGTACCGGCCTGGATGATGCCGGGGAAACGCTTGCGGTCCTCCTTGGCGAACCGGTACGTGGCGCCCTCGGCCGGGGTGGCCTCGAGGTTGTACAGGTGCCCCGTGGCCTCCTGCACCTCGACCATCCGGGCGCGCACGTGGTCCAGCACCCGCACCGCGAGCGCGTGCCCGCCCGGGCCGGTGAGGTCTCCCTCGTCGAGGGTGAAGTTGCGGACCATCTCGTTCATGCCGTTGACGCCGATGGTGGAGAAGTGGTTCTCGAGCGTGCCGAGGTAACGGCGCGTGTAGGGGAACAGGCCGCCGTCGATGTGCTGCTGGATCACCTCGCGCTTGAGCTCGAGGGAGTCGCGCGCGATGTCGACGAGCTCGTCGAGCCGGGCGAGCAGCCCGGCCTCGTCGCCGGCATGGACGTGACCGAGCCGGGCCAGGTTGAGGGTGACGACGCCGAGGGAGCCGGTCTGCTCGGCCGAGCCGAAGAGGCCGTTGCCGCGCTTGAGCAGCTCACGCAGGTCCAGCTGCAGGCGGCAGCACATCGAGCGGATCATGCCCGGGTCGAGGTCGGAGCTGATGAAGTTCTGGAAGTAGGGGGTGCCGTACTTCGCGGTCATCGTGAACAGCCGTTCGGTGTTCGGTCCGTCCCAGTCGAAGTCCTTGGTGATGTTGTACGTCGGGATGGGGAACGTGAAGACCCGGCCGTCGGCGTCGCCGTCGGTCATGACCTCGATGAAGGCCCGGTTGAGCAGGTCCATCTCGTCCTGGAGGTCGCCGTAGGCGAAGTCGCACGGCTCCCCGCCGACGAGGGGGACCTGCTCGCGCAGGTCCGCCGGGCACACCCAGTCGAAGGTGAGGTTGGTGAACGGCGTCTGCGTGCCCCACCGCGAGGGCACGTTGAGGTTGAACACGAACTCCTGGACGAGCTGGCGGACCTGGTCGTAGCCGAGCGAGTCCAGCCGGACGAACGGGGCGAGGTAGGTGTCGAAGGAGGAGAACGCCTGCGCGCCCGCCCACTCGTTCTGCAGCGTGCCGAGGAAGTTGACCATCTGGCCCAGCGCGGAGGACAGGTGGCGGGCGGGGCCCGAGGAGATCTGGCCCGGGATGCCGTTGAAGCCCTGCTCGAGGAGGTTGCGCAGCGACCAGCCGGCGCAGTAGCCGGCGAACATGTCGAGGTCGTGGATGTGGAGGTCGCCCTCGCGGTGGGCGGCGCCGGCGTCGGGCGCGTAGACCTCCGAGAGCCAGTAGTTGGCGATGACCTTGCCCGAGGTGTTGAGCATCATCCCGCCGAGGGAGTAGCCCTGGTTGGCGTTGGCGTTGACCCGCCAGTCGGACCGGTCCAGGTACTCCTCGATCGTGGCGACGGCGTCGACGTCGACGCGGTGGGCGGGTCCGGGACGGGACATGCGGCGCTCCTCGGTGTGGTGGGAACGCCGACGCTACGGCCACCGCCGGGCACGGACACACCATGTAGTGGCGTGTCGCCACGCCAACCACAACATCTAGGGATCGAATTGTCCCGAGTTCGGCCCCGCTGCGGGACCATGGTCCCGGCGGGCGCCTATGGTTCTGCCATGCCCGACGCGACCCCCCTCACGGCCACCACGCTGCGGATCGGCGCCCACGTGCGCCACGACGACCCGGTCGCCGCCGCCCGCGAGCGCGGTGCGACGCTCAGCCAGCTCTTCGTCGGCGACCCCCAGGGGTGGAAGAAGCCGGTCCTGACCTACGACGGCGGCGCCGCGGCTCTGCGGGCCGACGCCGAGGCCGCCGGGGTCGACCTCTACGTCCACGCCCCGTACGTCATCAACGTCGCGACCCTGAACAACCGCATCCGGATCCCCAGCCGCAAGATCCTCCAGCAGCAGATGGACGTCGCGGCCGAGGTCGGCGCCAAGGGGCTCATCGTCCACGGCGGCCACGTGGGCTCGGACGCCGAGCTGGAGAAGGGGTTCGACAACTGGCGCAAGGCCGTCGAGCAGACCGACCTCAAGGTGCCCCTGCTCATCGAGAACACCGCCGGTGGCAACCACGCGATGGCGCGCCGGCTCGAGCGCCTCGAGCGCCTGTGGGAGGCGATCTCGGGCGCCGAGGGCTTCGGCTCGGTGGGCTTCTGCCTCGACACCTGTCACGCCCACGCCGGCGGTGCCGACCTCGCCGCGGTCGTCGGGCAGGTCCGGGCCATCACCGGCCGGATCGACCTGGTCCACCTCAACGACAGCCGCGACGCCGCCGACTCCGGCGCCGACCGGCACACGAGCCTCGGCCAGGGCCAGATCGATCCCGACCTGCTCGCCGCCGTCGTCCGGGACGCGGGCGCGCCGGTGGTGTGCGAGACCCCGGGTGGGGCCGCGGAGCACCGGGCCGACCTCGACTGGATCCGCTCGCGCCTGTGAGACGGGGCGCTCGCGCCTCCCGACGTGAGGGGCACAAGCAGGCCCTCCCTCCCCCGCGCGGCCGTGCCTAGCGTGAGGGGGTGAACATCACCCTGAACAACGCCACCGTCATGCCGGCCCTGGGCTTCGGCGTCTTCCAGACCGCGCCGGAGGAGACGGTCCAGGCCGTCGAGACCGCCCTGCGCACGGGATACCGCCACGTCGACACCGCGGCCGCCTACGGCAACGAGCGCGAGGTCGGCGAGGCGATCCGCCGCTCCGGGCTCGACCGCTCCGAGGTCTTCGTCGAGACGAAGGTCTGGATCAGCGACTACGGCTACGACGCGACCCTGCACGCCTTCGACAAGAGCGCCGGCAAGCTCGGTGTCGACCAGATCGACCTGCTGATCCTCCACCAGCCCCTGCCCAGCCGGTTCGACCTGACCATCGACGCGTACCGGGCGCTGGAGACGCTGCTCGCCGACGGCAGGGTCCGGGCCATCGGGGTCTCGAACTTCATGCCCCACCACCTCGACCAGCTGCTCCGGGCGACCTCCGTGGTCCCGGCCGTCAACCAGGTCGAGTCGCACCCGTACTTCTCGCAGCCGGAGGTGATCGCCGAGGACGCCCGGCACGGCATCCTCACGCAGGCGTGGTCGCCGATCGGCGGCATCACGTTCTACCGGGAGGGCGAGGGCGGGAGCACCCTGGAGGACCCGACGATCGCCGGGATCGCCCGCGCCCACGGGAGGACGCCCGCGCAGGTGATGCTGAGGTGGCACCTGCAGCAGGGCCGCTCGGCGATCCCCAAGTCCACCCGGCCCGAGCGGATCGCGGAGAACTTCGACGTCTTCGACTTCGAGCTCACCGGCGCCGAGCTCGCCGCCGTCGACGCCCTGGACCAGGGCGTGCGGCGCGGACCGGAGCCTGCGGCCATCACCCTGGAGACCTTCGGGCGGGAGATCCCGGAGGCCTGAGGTCGGCACGGCCGGTGCCGCGACGGGGTCGCGGCACCGGCCGGACGAGGGTCAGGGCCGGACGAGGACCTTGAGCGCCTCGCGGGCGTCCATGGCCCGGTAGCCGGCGGGGACCTCGTCGAGGCTCACCGTGGCGTCGAAGACCTTGCCGGGGTGGATGCGGCCGGCGAGGACCTCGGGCAGGGCCTGCTCGATGTAGGCACGCACCGGGGCCGGGCCGCCGGTGAGGGTGACGTTCTTGCCGAACAGGGACCCGAAGCCGATCGGGGCCTCCTCGTACTGCGGCACGCCGACCCGGCTGATGACCCCGCCCGCCCGGACGACGCCGTAGGCCTGCTCGTACGCGGGCAGGTGCCCGACCGCCTCGAGGACGACGTGGCTGCCCTGGCCGCCGGTGAGCTCGAGGACCTTGGCGATCCCCTCCTCCCCGCGCTCGGCCACGACGTCGGTGGCGCCGAACTCCCGGCCGAGGTCGGTGCGGGCGGTGTGGCGGCCCATGAGGATGATCCGCTCGGCGCCCATCTGCCGCGCGGCCAGCACGGCGGACAGGCCCACCGCGCCGTCACCGATGACCGTGACGTCCTGGCCGGGGGTCACCCGGCCCATGTGGGCGGCGTGGTACCCGGTGAGGTACACGTCGGACAGCGTGAGCAGGGACGGCAGGAGCTCGGAGCCCTCGTCCACCCCGGGGACGGCGACGAGCGTGCCGTCGGCCTGCGGCACGCGCACGGCCTCGGCCTGTCCGCCGCCGACGCCGCCGGCGCCGTACCAGCCGCCGTTGACGCACGAGGTGTGGACGCCCTCCTGGCAGAAGGGGCAGGAGTTGTCGCTGAAGGCGAACGGGGAGATGACGAAGTCGCCCCTGCGCAGGGTGGTCACCGCTGAGCCGGTCTCCTCGACGACGCCCAGGAACTCGTGCCCCATGGGGGCGCCCTGGTCCGAGGCGGGCATCAAGTGGTACGGGTGCAGGTCGGACCCGCAGATGCAGGCGGCGACGACGCGCACGATCGCGTCGGTCGGCTGCTGGATCACCGGGTCGGGGACCTGCTCGACCCGCACGTCACCGGCGCCGTACATGAACGTTGCTCTCA
Organism: Georgenia sp. M64; assembly: GCF_038049925.1. NCBI lineage: Bacteria > Bacillati > Actinomycetota > Actinomycetes > Allobogoriellales > Allobogoriellaceae > Georgenia > Georgenia sp. M64. Next base: position 204,269 of record NZ_CP145809.1, on the reverse strand, counting down.
TGGAAGTGGTTGTGCCCTTCGGGTGGTGGGGCGCCGGGGCTCGTGGCCGACGGCGCGTGTTCACCACCCAGCAAAGCCGGACCGGGACCGTGGTGGCAGTGCCGGGCGGTCCGGGGACTGCCAGTACCCCCCTGACGCCCCGGTCGTCGGCGGTGACGCCTCAGGAGCACGGACGACGGCGCGGACGTCGCCCTGTGCGACATCCGCGCCGTCGTCGGCCGGTCTCAGGTGACCGGCGTCAGGTCACTGCTCGTCGTCGCCCCACAGCGAGACGACGACCTTGCCGGACCGCTCGGAGTCCTTGGCCGCGGCGAAGGCCTCGAGCGCCCGCCCCGCGGGCAGCGTGTGCGTGATCACCCGGTCGATCGACGGGGTCGCGTCGAGGATCGCCACGGCCTCGTCGATCTCGTCGTCGAAGCGGAACGTCCCGCGGAGCTGGAGCTCCTTGGAGACAAGCGGGGCCAGGTTCACGGGCCTGGCCTCGTTGGGCACCATGCCGACCTGGACGACGATGCCCGCCCGGCGGGCACCGACCAGGGCCGGGCTGATGGCGGCGGGGACGCCGGAGCACTCCAGGACGACGTCGAACGCTGCGGCGGGGATCTCCTCGACCCCCACCTGGACGGTGCCGTGCACACCCAGGGCCCGGGCCCGCTCGAGCGGGCCGGTGAGGACGTCGGTGGCGACGACCTCGGCCGCCCCCTTCGCCAGCGCGGCGGCCGCGGCGAGCAGGCCGATGGGCCCGGAGCCGGAGACGAGCACCCGCTTCCCCGCCACCCCGCCGGCCACCACGATGGCGTGCAGGGCGACGGCGAGCGGCTCGGCGAGGGCCGCGCGGCGCAGCGGCAGGGAGCCGGGCAGGACGCGGACCATGTCCTTCTCGACGACGAGGTACTCGCTCATGCCGCCCTGGGTGTGCGGCCAGGTCGAGGCGCTGCCGAGGTAGGAGCCGCCGGGCCACAGGTGCCTGCGGTCCTCGATGCCGGGCTCGGGGGTGCCGAACCGCGCGGGGTGGACGGTGACCGGCGTGCCCGGGGCGAGCTCGCCGGACGGGTCGAGGTCGACCGTGCCGGAGACCTCGTGCCCGGGCACGAGGGGCTCCCGGACGACGTACTCGCCGTTGGCGCCCTCGTTGTAGTAGTGCAGGTCCGACCCGCAGATCCCGCCGAAGGCCATGCGCAGGCGCACCTGCCCCTGCCCCGGCTCGGGGGTGGGGACCTCGGCCTCGGTGAGGTCCAGCCTGCCGTTGATGACGATCGCTCTCATGGTGCTCCCTCTCTCAGACCACGGAGGTCATGCCGCCGTCGACGAAGATGTTCTGGCCCGAGACGAAGCTCGAGGCGTCGGACGCGAGGTAGAGCAGCGTGCCGACGAGCTCGTCGAACCGGCCCCAGCGCTGGGCCGGGGTGCGGCCCACCACCCAGGCGTTGAAGGCCTCGTCCTCGACCAGCGCCCTGTTCATCTCGGTGGCGAAGTAGCCGGGCGAGATGGCGTTGACCTGGATGTTGAACCGGGCGAGGTCGGCGGCCATGCCCTTGGTGAGCATGGCGACGCCGCCCTTGGTGGCCGAGTACGGGGCGATGGTCTGGCGGGCGAGCATCGCCTGGACCGACCCGATGTTGACGACCTTGCCCGACCCGCGCTCGGCCATGCCCCGCGTCACCTGCTGGGAGACGTAGAAGACGCTGGAGAGGTTGGCCGCGACGAGGTCGTCCCAGTCGGCGGGCTCGAACTCGTTGAACGGCGCCCGCCGCTGGATGCCGGCGTTGTTGACGAGGATGTCCGGGACGCCGTGCTCGGCGACCAGCCCCGCCACCCCCTCGCGGACCGCGGCCTGGTCGGTCACGTCGAAGGAGACGGCGGGGGTGGCGGTCCCGGTCAGGGCCGTGAGCCGCTCCTGCGCCTGCGCCAGCGCTGCGCCGTCGCGCCCGTGCAGGACCACCCGCGCCCCGGCCTCGGCGAGGCCGGTCGCGAGGGCGTTGCCCAGGCCCCGGGAGGAGCCGGTGACGAGCGCCAGCTTCCCGGTGATGTCGAAGACGTTGCTCACGACCGCCACGTCAGCCGATCCAGAAGATGACGAGCGTCAGGAGGAAGCCGAGGACCGACTCGATGGTCTGCTGGACGGTCCAGGTCTTCAGGGTGGTCTTGACGTCCATGCCCATGAGGCGGCCCACGAGCCAGAACCCCGAGTCGTTGACGTGGCTGGCGAAGACGGAGCCGGCGGCCGTGGCGAGCGTGATCGCCGCGATCTGGACCGCGCTGTAGTCGCCGGCGGCGACGGCCGGGGCCATGAGCCCGGCGGCGGTGACGAGGGCGACGGTGGCCGAGCCCTGCGCCAGGCGCAGGACGACGGCGATGACGTAGGCGGCGAAGATCACCGGCAGGCCGATGTTCTCCAGCGTGCCCGACAGGGCGTCGCCGATGCCGGAGGCACGCAGGACGCCACCGAACATGCCACCGGCGCCGGTGATGAGGATGACCGAGGCCACCGGGCCGAGCGCGGAGTCCACGACCTTCTCCAGCGCCGTGCCGTGCTCGCCGCGGCGGGTGCCGAGCACCCAGACGGCCACGAGGACCGAGATGAGCAGCGCGACCGCGGAGGATCCGATGACCGTGAGGACCTGGGCCCAGGTGGCCTCGCCGTCGACGACGCCGGCGGCGTCGAGGAAGTCGATCCCGGTGTTCATGAAGATGAGGACCAGAGGGACGAGCATGACCCCGATGACGGTGCCGGCCTTGGGCGGGTTGGTGGGCTGGTCGGCGTCGAGGGAGCCGAACAGCGCGGGGATCGGGTAGATCCACTTCCGGCCGACGTACTTGCCCCAGAGGTAACCGGAGACGTACCACAGCGGGAAGACGATGATGAGGCCGATGAGCAGCACCATGCCGACGTTGGCGCCGTAGAGCTCGGACGCGGCGACCGGGCCGGGGTGCGGCGGCACGAAGACGTGCATGACCGAGAAGGCCGCGGCGGCGGGGAAGCCGTAGAGCAGGACGTTGCCGCCCATGCGGCGGGCGACGGCGAAGATCACGGGCAGCATGACGACGAGCCCGGCGTCGAAGAAGATCGGGAAGCCCATGATGAGCGAGGCGATGCCGAGGGCGAACGGCGCCCGCTTCTCGCCGAAGATGTCGACCATCTTGTCGGCGAGCACCTTCGCGCCGCCGGAGTGCTCAACCATCTTGCCGAGCATGGCGCCGAGGCCCACGAGCAGGGCGACGGAGCCGAGGGTGCCGCCGAAGCCCGTCACCAGTGTGCTGACGATCTGGCCGACCGGGATGCCGGTGGCGAAGGCGGTGGCCAGCGAGACCAGGATGAGCGTGAGGAACGCGTGCATCTTGAACTTGATGACCAGGATCAGGATGAGCGCGATGGCGCCCGCCGCGATCCCGAGGAGCGGGGCCGCTCCCAAGGTCTGTGTCCAGTCTTCCATGAAGGATCTCCGTTGATTTCAGGGGGCTCGTGCGGCGGCGCAGCGGCCCGGCAAGCAGTTGCCATCAGTTGCACCCGCGAGGCGTGCGGCGACACCCTCACACAAAGATCACACCTTTGTCAAAGGTCACATCTTTTGGTTGGATGGGCGCCACACAGGGCGGTGGACCTCACGGCCGACGGCGACGAAGAGGACGCATGACAGACCGAAGCGCGCGGGACACCGCACCCGTGCTGCACACCGACGTCCTGGACGACCTCGGGCGCGCGATCACCCACGGCTCGCTGCCCGCGGGGAGCGTGCTGACCCTCGCCACCCTCGCCGAGGACCACGGGGTCTCGCGCACCGTGATCCGTGAGGCCGTCCGCGTCCTGGAGTCGCTCGGCATGGTCGAGTCACGCCGGCGCGTGGGGGTGCGGGTGCTGCCGGCGACGCACTGGCAGGTGCTCGACCCGCGCCTGATCCGGTGGCGGCTCTCAGGACCCCAGCGCGACGAGCAGCTGCGCCGGCTCACCGAGCTGCGGCTCGCCGTCGAGCCGACGGCCGCGCGCCTGGCCGCGCTCCGGGCGACGCCCGCGGCGGCGGCCCGGCTGGTCGAGCTCGCCGCGACGCTCCGGCGGCTGGGCGAGGAGGGGCGCGGCACCGACCCGGGCTACCTCACGGCCGACATCGACTTCCACGCCCTGCTCATCGAGGCCAGCGGCAACGACATGCTCGGCGCGCTCGCCGACGTCATCGCCGAGGTGCTCGCCGGTCGCACGCAGCTGCACCTGTCGCCCGAGCTCCCGGTCGCCGAGGCCCTCGACCACCACGAGCGGCTGGCCCGCGCGGTGGCGACCGGTGACGTCGACGCCGCCGAGGACCACGCACGCGGCATCGTCATGGAGGTCTGGCACGAGCTGCGGGACGTCACCTTCACGGCCGACTGAGAAGCCCGCACGCCGAGGACCGCTACCGTGCGGCCATGACCGCTCGCACCGCGCCCGGCCCGCTCGACCTCGCCGCGGCCGAGATGATGTGGGCCGCGTATGCCGCCGCCCACCCCGCCGTCGTCCGCGCCTGCCCCGAGCACGTGGTGGACCGCTTCGGCGACTCCGCCGAGCTGGCCGACGAGCTGCTCGGCCTCGTCCTGGCCGGCCCGAAGCGGGCGACGGCGGAGCTGGTCGGGGAGTTCGCCGCGCGCGGCGAGCCGCTCCCGCGGGTGGGCTCGCACTGGATCGCCTGCGACGGGGCCGGGACCCCGAGGGTCGTGCTGCGCAGCACGGAGCTGCGGATCGCGACGATCGCCGATGTCGACGAGGCCTTCGCCCGCGACGAGGGCGAGGACGACCGCACCCTCGCATCGTGGGCGCGGGAGCACCGCCGGTACTGGGAGCGCACCTGCGCCGCCCGGGGGGCCGTCTTCCGGGACGACGACGAGATCGTCCTCGAGCGATTCGCCGTCGTGTGGCCGGCGGAGCTCGCGGACTGACCCACGTCCTACATCGGTTCCGCGGACGTCAGCCGCCGTCGGACCCCTTCGCCGCCGACGCTCTCGACGAGGTCGCGCGGCCCCACGAGCACGAGCAGCGACGTCGCGCGGGACATCCCGGTGTAGAGCCGCTCGCGGGCGCGGTCGCCGGTCAGCCCGTTGACGCAAAGGACCACCACGCGGCGCTCGAGGCCCTTGAACCCGAGGACGTGCCCGTAGAAGACCTCCTCGCCGTCGAAGTACTCGTCCCAGTAGGCGTCCCAGCCACGCCCCTCGACGAGCTCCTTCTGCACGGGGTGCCGGTGCGCCGTCGTGATGAGCGCGACGTCGCCGGGCTCCCAGCCCTGGTCGAGGAGCTCAGCGACGATGCCGTCCGCGGCGTCGAGGGCGTTCTCCGCCGGGACGTCCGCGACGCGGACCGGCGGGCCGGGGAGGCCTCGGGGGATCATCGCCACCGATGACATCGAGCCGATGAGCTGCCCGATCTGCTTGGTGTTGCGCAGGTTCTTCGACAGCTGGAACGGGTCGAGGCTGATCGGGTCCTGGCCCTGGCGCGGGAAGACCTTCTGCCCGTCGTCGAGGAACACGAACAGGCCCCCGCGATCCTCGTCCCGCAGGCAGGCGAGCAGGGCCGGCCACCACGCGTCGGAGAAGTCCTGCGCCTCGTCGACGACGATCGCGTCGAACTTCTCGGCAGGGGGCATTTCGGCGGCGAGCTCGCGCAGCCGGCGCGGCAGCCGGGTCTCGTAGTAGTCGGAGTCGTCGTCGCCGCCGGGCTCGGCGCCCCAGCGCACGGGCAGGTCGTGGAAGAGGCCGACGTAGGCGGGCCGCTCGGACCTGCGCCAGGTCCTGGTCCGCCGTTCCAGGTAGCGGGCGAGGCCCCGGCTGTAGCAGACGAGCGCGACCCGCTCGCCGCGACCGGCCAGCCGCCGGGCCTGCTCCATGGCGAGCCACGTCTTGCCGGTGCCGGCGCCGCCGATGATCCGGGCGCGCCGCCAGTGCTGGATCGCCTCGAGGATCATGCCCTGGTCGGCGGTGAGCTGGTCCGCGACGGTCTCCTGCTCGCGCGCGCGGGTGCGCGGGTCCTGCCGGTCGGCGAGGACGGCGGCGAGGGCCTCGGCGACGGCACGGACGTCGTCACCGTCGGGCGGGGCGTGGCCCGTGCCGTGGAGGTTGATGGCGGCCCTGATGCGCTCGGCGACGTGGTCGAGGTCGACCTGGTCGATGACGATGCCGCGCGGGCAGCCGGGCATCTCCCACGACGGCGGCACGGTCATGGCCGCGAAGGCGACCACGTGGACCCACCGGGCTGCCACCGCGCGCTGCGCCGCGACGCCGTGCTCACGCAACCGGTTGGTGAGGTGGTGGCGGGCGTCCTGGACCTGGGCCACCGGGTCCTCGATCCGGTGGGACCCGCCCGCGCCCGAGGAGTACCAGCCCTCCTCGGTCCGGCCGACCCGCCCACCCTTGACCTCGATGGCCGCGAACCCCACGCCGGGCCAGCCCACGAGGAGGTCGATCTCCCGCTCGCGGGCGCCGTCAAGGACCCGCACCGAGTACCAGACCACGACCTCGTCGGGAAGCTGGTCGCGCAGCGCCTCCCACACCGTCCGCTCGCCGTGCCGGCCGGCGGGGAAGTCGACGTCGGTGGGGAACATGGTGGCCACCGGTCATTCCTATCCCACCCGCAGGCGCCACGGGCCCGGGATGGACCGGTCGCGGGTGTGCGAGCGGTGACGGCTCAGGCGGCGCGGGCACCAGCGACGAGCCCGCGGACGACCTCGGCGAGCGCCGTCGGCCTGATCCCGTAGGCCTGGGCCAGCGGGGCCGTGTCGAGCAGGGAGTCGTACGTCTCGAGCGCTGCGAGGAGCGGTTGGACGACCTCGGGAACCCCGGAGACCGGCTCTCCGGGGGCCACCGTCTCCACCGGCACCTCGCGGCCCAGCTCGTGGGCGAAGGTCGCGACCACGTCCCGCCACGAGAGCGGCTCGGGTCCACCGACGACCAGGGTCCGTCCCACAGCCGCGGGATCGGCGAGCGCGGCGACGGCGTAGGCCGCGACGTCCGCGGTCGCGACGAGCGAGTGGCGGCGTCGTCCCTCACCCACGAGCACCACCGGCCGGCCCGTGAGCGCGGGGAGCCCGACGACGAGCATCGGCAACCGGTCCATGAAGAGGTCGGACTGCAACACGGTCCAGGCCATGGGGCTGCGGCGCAGGCGTTCCTCCACGGCACCCTTCGCTCGCATGAACGGGTCCGGGTGGTCCGGCGCCGCGCCCAGCGGCGAGACGAAGACGAATCGCCCGACCCCGCCGGCCTCAGCAGCGTCGACGAGGTCGAGGTTTCCCCGGAGGTCCACGGCCGCCACGGCCTCGGGCGACCCCTCGGCCGCCGACGTCGCCGTCGTGATGACGGCGTCGACGTCGCGGCACGCGGCGATGAGACCCTCGGGATCACGGAGGTCGCCGAGGACGGGCTCGGCGCCCATGGCGCGCACGACGTCCAGCGCCTCCCGGCGGCGGACCAGCGCCCGGACGACCTCGCCGCGGTCGAGCAGTGCCCGGGCGATCCGGCCGCCCAGCTCCCCGGTGGCGCCGACGACGAGGATCATGAGGTCACCCCGAGGATGCTCGCGACGGCGGCGTCCGCGTCGCCGGCGGCGTCGTCGACGGGCTCGAGGTAGAACCGGGCCCAGGAGAACCTGCCTCCGGCCAGCCCGAGGATGACCACGCCCCGCATCCGGTGGGTGACTCCGTCACGGCGCGTGCCGACGTGCTCCCACTCGGTCCAGACCTCCTCGCCCGCCACCGCCGAGCGGAGGACCCTGGCCGTGAGGTCGGGGACCGCGGCGAAGATCTGCTCCCAGTTCCGGCGGACCTGCGCCGCCCCGCGGAACCCGCGACGGGGGTGAGCCGGCGTCTCGTTGCGGTAGTCCGGCGAGAAACAGGCGACGAGCGCGTCGAGGTCGTGGGCGTTCACCGCCGCGGCCAGTCGGTCCACCAGGACTCGTGCGGACTCACCGTGGCGTTCGCCCATCGGTCTCACACTTTCCGATACAGTTGACTGTACTGATTACAGGAGTATGGAACGAACCATGGACCCGGTCAAGAGCCGACGGCGGTACGACGCGTCCCACCGTCGGGCCCAGGCCGCGCGCGCACGGGAGGCGGTGCTGGCCGCAGCCCGGAGCAGCTTTGTCGACGTCGGGTACTCGACGACCACGGTCGCCGCGATCGCCCGCCAGGCGGGTGTCTCGGTCGAGACGATCTACAAGTCGTTCGGCGGGAAGGCGGCGCTGGCCCGAGCCCTGTACGAGCGGGCCCTCGCCGGCCAGGGGCAGGTGGCGGCGTACGAGCGCTCGGACGCGGTACGGCTGGAGCAGACGGACCCGCGGGCCCTCATGCGGGCGTGGGGCACCCTCACGGCCGAGGTCGCCGAGCAGCTCACGCCGGTCCTGCTGATCGTCAGGGCTGCCGCCGGTCATGACGCGTCGATGGCCACCCTCCTGCGCGACAGCGACACCGAACGGCTCGAGCGCATGCGCCACAACGCCCGGTTCCTGGCGGAGCGTGGCTACCTGCGCGACGGCGTGACCACCGAGCACGCCGCCGACGTCATGTGGACGTGCAGCTCGGCCGAGATCTACGAGCTGCTCGTCCTGCGCCGCGGATGGTCGTCCGAGCAGTTCGCCACGTTCGTCGCCGAGACGATGGCGGCGGCCCTCCTGCCCTGACCTCAGGGTCGGTCGAGCCGGAGGTCAGGGCCGGTCGAGCCGGACGTCGTCGAGGACGACGATCCCGCGCTCGTCCGCGCCGCAGAACGTGCCGAAGGCGCGGAAGTAGCCGTCAGTGAGCTCCCAGTCGGGCAGGGCTGCGGCGTCGGCGCGCAGGCCCGTCCCGGTGAGGGTGTCGCCGTCGGTGATCTCGTCGCCGTCCTCGAGGCGCACCCGGTCGCCGTCCTGCTCGGCGCCGCGCGGCCAGACCACCCAGCGCCGTTCGTCGGTCTCGCTGTCGCCGTCGCCGTCGCCGTCGCCGGTCCAGGTGAAGCAGCCGTCCCGCTCGACGTGCACCACCCCGGTCAGCTGCTCGCGCTCGCCCGGGACGTCGTCGGGGTCCACGACCGGCAACCCGAAGCCGCCGAGCGCGTCGTCCGTCGCGTCGGTGCACCCTGCGAGGACGGCCGCCGCGGTGAGCCCGGCGGCCGCGGCACGAGCGACGACCGCACGGTCGACGCCGCCGCCACCACCCGCCGCCCGCCTCACGCGAGGTCCTCACGCAGGCCGCTCGCGCGGCGCACCGGTGTCGTGACCGCCTTGCGGACGGCCTCCTCGGTGCCGACGACCCGCACGGTCGTCGTCGCCCGGGTGACCGCGGTGTAGAGGAGCTCGCGGGTCAGGAGCGGGGAGGTGGCCGGCGGCAGGACGAGCGAGACCTGCTCGAACTGGCTGCCCTGGCCGCGGTGGACCGTCATGGCGTGGACGGTCTCCACCTCGGGCAGGCGGTGCGGACGCACCGCCAGCGGGGCGGCCGGGTCGCCGAACACGGCGATGACCCCGCCGCGACCGTCGGCGACGACGACACCGGTGTCGCCGTTGTACAGGCCGGAGTCGCGATCGTTCGTGGTGACGAGCAGCGGCCGGCCGGGGTACCAGGGCGTGCCGGTCGGGCGCACCCCGGCGCGCGGGACGCCGTCGTGGGCGCTCCGGGCGCGGGCACGCTCGCGCGCGCCCATGGCCTCCTCGACCCACTGCTCCACCTGGTGGGACCAGTGCGCCACCCCGAACGGCCCGCGCCGGTGGGCGACCATGACCCGGTGGCGGGCCAGCGCCCGCAGCGCCGCAGCGGCGTCGCCCGCCCCGGCGGCGGTGACGATGTCCGCCCCGGCGCCGGCGACGTCGGCGCGCAGGGCCGCGAGCTCGGCCTCCGTGGGTCGCTCCCCCGACGTCTCGACGAAGCTCACCCCGGCCCCGCCGGCGCGCAGGAGCCCGAGGACGGCGTCGGCGTCGCCGGCGCGGACGGCCGCCGCGAGCGGCAGGATCGCGGAGTCGCGCTCCTGCCGGTGGACCTTCTCGAGACGCACGACGCCGGATCGCAGCACGCGCAGGTCCGCGGCGTCCTCGGGCATGTCGCCGGGGACGACCGCGCCGAGGGCCTCGGCCGGGCCCGGACCGGGCCGGCCGGCGCGGTGGACGAGGTCACCCAGGACGGCGCCGGCCTCGACGGAGGCGAGCTGGTCCGGGTCGCCGACGAGGACGAGCCGCGCGTCGGGGCGCAGGGCCTCGAGCAGGTGTGCCATGAGGGGCAGGGAGACCATGGAGGTCTCGTCGACGACGACGACGTCGTGGGGCAGGTGGTGGCGGTCGTCGTGCCGGAACCGGGTGGAGCTGTCCGGCCGCCAGCCGAGGAGGCGGTGGATCGTCGTGGCCACCGCGGCAGGTGCGCTACCGCTGATGGTCGCGGCGTCCCGGCTACCAGCGTCGCGGCCCTCCGCACCGCCGGCGAGGCGGACGAGCTCGGCCCGCACGGACTCCTGGAGCCGGGCGGCGGCCTTGCCGGTGGGGGCGGCGAGCGCCACCCGCAGTCCCGGGCCGGCGACCTCCTGCAGTACGGCGACCATGCGCGCGACCGTCGTCGTCTTGCCCGTGCCCGGCCCGCCGGTGAGGACGGTGAACCGGCCGAGCGCGGCCGCGGCCGCGGCCAGGCGCTGGCGGGCGTCGTCGCGGGCGGGGAAGAACCGGCCGACGGCGGCCGCGAGGGCGGCGCCGTCGACGTCGAGCACGCCGGCGCCCAGCCGGGCGTCCACCGCGCGCCGCACGAGGAGCTCCTGGCGCCAGTAACGGTCGAGGTAGAGCCGGTCCCCCGCCCAGCGGACGGGTCGGCTGTCGTCGCCGTCGACCCCGACAGCCACGAGCCGGCTCGCCTCGATGGCCCGCACCCAGGCGTCGCCGTCGGGCCAGGGCAGGTCCTCGACCGCGACCTCCTGCTCCGCGTCCGCGAGGGCGGCGCGGTCGTCGAGGCTGACGCACACCGAACCGGCCCGGACGCCGCGGACGGCGAGCGCGACGGCCAGCAGCACGCGCTCGTCCGTCTCACCGGTGAGGCGGCCCAGCCGGCTCGCGACGTGGACGTCGGCGGCGCCGAGCACGCCGGCGGCGTTGAAGTCTGCGAGCAGCCCGGTGGCGCGCAGCGCCCGTCGTGGGTCGGCGGCGTCGGCCGTCGCCGTCGTCGCCGTCATCGGGTCCTCCCCTCGAGCAGGGCGGAGAGCTCGACGACGAGGGCGGCCGGGGGCTGCCAGGCCATGACGCCGCACGGGGTGCCGTCCGCCACGGGCGTCGCGGGCCCGGCCATGCCGCGCACGAACAGGTAGAGCCCGCCGCCGAGGTGACGGGCGGGGTCGTAGCCGCGCCGTCGCCAGCGGAGGTAGCGGTGGAGGGCGGCGAGGTAGAGGAGGAGCTGGAGCGGGTAGTGGGACCGCATCATGGCCGTGGCCATCGCCGCCGGGCGGTAGTGCCCCGTGGTGAGGGGCTCCTCGAAGGAGCCGAGCCGGTTCGTCTTGTAGTCGACGACGACGTAGCGCTCCTCGCCACCGGGTGCGCCGACGCCACCGGAGGCGCCGGCACCACCGGGCGCGGGCCCCCGCAGCCGCAGGACGGCGTCGATGCTCCCGGTGAGGTACCCGCGCAGCCGCGCCTCGCCCAGACCCTCGAGCTCGTCGGCGTAGTCGGCGAAGACGTCCCCCGGGCGGAGGTGGCGCCGGAGCAGGGCGGCGACGTCGCCGAGGCTGGCCGCCGCGCCGGTGGGACCGTCGCCCCCGGCGAGCGGGAGCTCGAACTCCAGCTCGGCGAGGCGGTCGGCCGGGGCGACGTCGGCGAGGGTGCGGTCGTCCGCGAGCGGGCCGAGCGGGGTGGCGAGCACGGGCGCGAGGGCGGTCGCGAGCGCACCGGGGTCGAGGCCGGGCACACGGGCGGTGCCGACCTCTGCGCAGCGGCGCCGGAGCTCGTCGCCGAGGTCGGCGGCGCCGGTGTCCACCTGCTCGAGGACGGCGTGCACGATGGTGCCGAACGCCGCCCCGGCGGGCAGGTCCGCCATCGGCGAGAGGAGCTCACCGGCCGGCTCGCCCACGTCACCGGCGCCGGGCGCGGCCCCCGCCGCACCGCTGCCCGGTACGACGGCGTCGTCGCTCTCGTCCTGCACCCCGGTGGTCTCGGGCTCGCTGGACACCCCCGCGGTGTGCGCCGCCGCGGTGAGACCGGTGTAGGAGGTGCGTCGCCACGAGTGGTCGAGCTCGCGGCCGAAGACCGCGACGTCGAGGTGCGGCAGGTCCCGGCGGGGCGGGGTCCACCGGGCCGGTGCGGGCCAGGCGGTGACGTTCTCGATCTCGATGGTCCCGCCGCTGCGCGCGGCGAGGTCGGCGAGGATGGCGGCGGCCTTGTCGTCGGTGCCCAGCGCCACCCGGGGCGGCGGTTCCTCGCCCGGTGTGTGGCCGCCGAGGAGCACCCGGCTCAGGGGGCCGGCGGAGGAGTTGGTCGACGGGGCCCAGTGGACCACCACCTGGCTCGCGGCGCGGGTCAGCGCCACGTAGAGCAGGCGCAGGTCCTCCCCCCGTTCCTCGGCGAGGTGCCGTTCGCGGGCGGCGGCGTAGCCGGGGTCCTCGGTGCCGCCGACGTGCAGCACGCGGGTCCCGGCGTCGTCGTGGTGGCCGAGCAAAGGCGGGTTCTTGCTCTCGAACCGGTCCCACCCGAACGGCACGTACACCACCGGGAACTCCAGGCCCTTGCTGGCGTGGACCGTGACGACCTGGGTGGCGGCGGCGTCGGTCTCGAGCCGCCGGCTGCGGTCCTCGGCGTAGTCGCCGTCGGCCTCGTCGATGCGCCGTCGGAGCCAGTCGGTCAGGGCGGCGACGCCGAGCCGGTCGTGGACGGCGGCGAGGTGGAGGGACTGGCCGATGTGCCGCAGGTCGGTGAGGGTGCGCTCGCCGGTGGTCGTGCGCAGGAGCCGCTCCGCGACGCCCTCGGGCCGGCCGCCGCCGACCGCCTGGCGGGCGCCCACGGCCTCGAGGAGGGCCGCGACGCCGCGGTCGGCGAGGACCCGTGCCCATGTGCGCACGTGGTCGGACAGGTCGTCCCGGGCGGCGTCGTCGGCGCCCGCGAGCCGGGCCGCGTCCCACCCGACGAACGGGGTGAGCGCGAGGGCCGCCGCACGCCCGGCGTGCCCGGGCTGCTCCAGCGCGGTGAGGAGGGTGAGCCAGTGCCGGGCGGCGGGCGTGCCGAAGACCGAGACGAGGCCGGAGATCACGGCCGGCACCCCCGCGTCGGCGAGGGCCTGGCGCACCGCGGCGGCGTCGGCGTTGCGCCGCGCGAGGACGGCGACGTCGCCGGGCTGGAGCGGGCGCCAGGTCCCGCCCTCACGGATGCGGGTGCTGCCGAGCCGGCGCACGACGTCCGCGGCGACGTCGGCCGCGACGAGCTGGCGGACCTCGGGCACGCGCGGGGAGCCGGTGCCCTTCTTCCCGAACGGGACCCGGGTGACGTGCCGCAGCCGGACCGGTGCCCCGGCGCCGTCGAGCCGGGAGCCCTGGTGCTCGGCGCCGACGGGCCGGACGACGATCTCGGGGTCGCCCAGGGCCGCACCGCCCAGGAGCGTGCCGAGGCCGTCCACGAGCGGGGCGTCGCTGCGCCAGTTGCGCCCGAGGGTGGAGGTGTCGGCCGCGTCCCGGCGGGCGTGGAGGTAGGCGACGACGTCGCCGCCGCGGAACGCGTAGATGGCCTGCTTGGGGTCACCGATGAGGACGAGCGTGCGGTGGCCGTGGAAGGCGGTGCGCAGGATCTCCCACTGGACGGGGTCGGTGTCCTGGAACTCGTCGACCAGGACGACGGCATAACGGGAGCGGACCCGCCCGGCCGCGGCCGGGCCGTGCTCGGGGTGGACGAGGGCGTCGCGCAGCAGGACGAGGAGGTCGTCGTAGTCGAGGAGCCGACGGGAGCGCTTGCGGCGGACCACCTCGGCCGCGGTCTCGCGGGCGAAGGCGTAGCGGTGCCCGGGCAAGGAGTCGGCGGGGGCGTCGGCAGGCTCGAGGCGAGCCTGGTGGTCCGAGACGGCGGCGCGGCCGAGCTTGCGGGCCTCCGCGGGGGTCAGCGCCGGGGAGCGCTCGGCGGCGTAGTGGCGCAGGTACAGGTCGTCGACCACCTCGTCGACGAGGTCGGCGATGTCCGCGACGAACGTCGGGGTGGCGTCGACGTCGCCGGCGACGCCGAGGGAGGTGAGCATCTGCTGGCAGAAGCCGTGGGTGGTGGTGATCGTGGCGGCGTCGAACTGGGACAGGGCCGTGGTGAGGCGCCGGCGCCGGGCCTGCAGCTCGGTGTCGTCCACGGCGGCGAGGTGCGCGACGAGGGCGTCGTCGCTGTCCCGGGCCGCGGGGTCGCGCAGCGCCCGCTCGGCGGAGACGAGCCGCTCGCGGACGCGGTCCCGCAGCTCCGACGTCGCCGCCCGGCCGAAGGTGACGAGCATGAGCTCGGCGAGCTCGGCCACGCCCTCGGCGACGTACCGGGTGGCCAGGGCCGCGATGGTGAAGGTCTTGCCCGTCCCGGCGCTCGCCTCCAGCACCGTGGTGCCGGTGGGCAGGGCGCCGCAGATGTCGAACACGGGGGCGTCGGTGGTCGTGGTCACGCGGGCTCCGTCTCCTCGTGGGCGAGCAGGGGCTCCCACACCCGGCGGGCGAGGACCCCCAGGCGGCTGCGGTCCTCGGGCCACCAGGGCCGCTCGTCGTCGGTGGGCTCGCCGAGGATGTCGGCGAGGGAGGCCCCGGCCCCCCAGCACAGGTCGTGGTGCTCGTCGGGGAAGCGGGCCGCGGCCGCCCACTCGCGTCCCGCGCTCTCGAGGGCCTGGACCTCGCTGTCCCCGGCGAAACGGCTGGTGCCGTAGGCGCAGGAGACGGGCACCGGCATGGGCAGCGGCTCCCGGGCGGCGAGGGCGCGGAGGTGGACGAGCTCGTCGAGCCGGGCGAGGGCCTGCGCCTGCGCGGGAGCGGTCACCGTGGCGATGAGGGCGCCCGGACGCGTCCCCGGGGGGCGCCCGACGGTGACGGCCCGCCACTGCCCGCCCTGCGCGGCGGCGAGCGCGAGCGCCTGCACCCAGGCGCGCAGCCGGTGCTTGGGCGCGAGCTTGGAGTACGTGGCCCGCACCACCGTGGTGCCGTGGACGCCCGGGACGGTGCCGGTCAGGACGGTCCCGGAGGGCAGGGAGAGCGTGAGGTCGACCGCCCGCGCCTCCCCGGCGGTGTACCGGCCGGCGGCCACCGCGACCGGTTCGACCCGCCCGCCGACGTCGAGCAGGACCGCGCGGCCGAGCTCCTTGGGGGGCACCTCACCGCGGCGCCACTCGGCGTTGAACGCCCGGTTCGGGTCCGCGCCGTCCAGGCGCGCCGTGAGGAGCCGGTCGCCGATCTGCCAGGCCTCGAGCGGGTCGAGCTCGAGCGGGAGCCGATCCTCGACGTCCTCGGTCTCGCCCGCGAGGGAGATCTGGAGCCGGCGGCGCAGGAACCACTTCACCGGGTGCTCGAGCATCGCGACGAGGTCCGCGAGGTCGACGACGGGGCTCTCGGCGCCGGCGTCGCCGTTCGACGCGCGGGAGCCGGGGACGGGGCGCTCGGGCGGGAGCGGTGCCGTGAGGAACGGCCCGCCGCCGCTGCGCTCGCCGCGTCCGGCGAGCGCAGCGGCGTGGGCGACGGCGTCGAAGCTCAGCGGCCCGGGGCGGCCGAGCGCACCGGGGAGGAAGTTGCGCTCGTCGACGACCTGGAGCGGGTGGCGGACGAGCACGTGCTCGCGCACCGGCCGCCCGTCGGGCGAGGCTGCGGCCTGGTCGACGGCGTCGAGGAGCTCCCCGACGGGGACGGCCGGCGGGCGGGCGGCGCCGGTGCGCTCGTCGGCGCCGGAGTACAGCACGACGAGGTGCTCGCCGGCCGCGGCGACGGCGTCGAGGAAGATCTGCCGGTCCTCGCTGCGCCGGTCCCGCTCGCCCACGCACGGGTCGCGCAGGAGGACGTCGTCGCCGTCGGCGGAGGTCCCCCGCGGGAACGTGCCGTCGTCGACCCCCAGCAGGCACACGACGCGGTGCGGGACGGCCCTCATGGGCTCCATCGAGCACATGGTCAGCGCCCCGGTGCGGAAGCCGGCGCGGGTGGGGCGGCCGGCGAGCCGGTCGTCGAGCAGCGCCCGCACGTCGGGCAGCCGCAGGTCCGCGCCCTCGTAGTCCTCGCCGGCGGGGTGGGCGGAGTCGCGGACGTCACCGAGAACCCAGCGCGCCTGGACGCCCTGCCAGTCCTCGGCGGGGTCGGCCAGGAGGGTGAGGGCCCGGTCGAGGTGGTCGAGCCAGGTGCCGAGCGGGTGCGGACCGGCGAGGGTGCGCAGGACGTCGGCGAGGCGGTCGAGCAGCTCGGCGAGCCGGCCGGCGAGGTCGACGTCGGTGCTGTCGACGTCGTCGAGCGGCAGGGCGTGGCCGACGAAGCGGTGGTCCTCCTCGGCCATCGCGGCGCCGAGGAGCACCCGGTCGAGGGCGACCTCCCAGGTGCCCTGGCGCAGGTCGGGCAGGCCGAACCTTGCCCGGCGCGCGCCGTCCTCACCCCAGTGGACGCCGGTCTCGACGGACCAGTCCCGGACCCGCGCGAGGTCGTCGTCGGAGAACCGGAAGCGGCGGCGGACCGGCTCGCCGGCGGCGAGGTCGAGCACCTCGGAGACGGTCACCCGACCGTCGGCCAGCGCGAGCAGCGCCGCAAGGAGGGCGAGGAGGGGGTTGGTGTGGCTGGGCGAGCGGTCGGCCAGCCGGACGCGGAGGAGCTGCCCGGGGTGGGGCTCGGCCGCCGGGCCGGCGGCCGGCTCGTCCACCGCGAGGCCGAACGTGGCGGTGACGAGCGGGGCGATCGTCTCGATGTCCGGGCTCATGACGACGACGTCGCGCGGCTCGAGGGTGTGGTCGTCGGCGAACAGGCCGGCGAGGACCTCGCGGAGCACCTCGACCTGCCGGGCGCGGCCGTGGCAGGCGTGGACCTGAACGCTGCGGTCGTCGGCAGCGAGGCGGTGCGGCCCGGGCCGGGGGTCGTCGGCGCGCAGGCGCTCCTGGAGCGCACCGAGGAGGGTGTGGGTGGGCGCGGACGCGGGGTGGTGCTCGACGACGGCGCCGCCGGGCTCGGCGGTGAGCCGCAGCTGGAGCTCGGTGGCGTCGCGGGCCATCGACGCCAGGAGGGGGTGGTGAGCGTGGGTGCGCTGGTCCCGGCGGCGGGGCGAGGCCGGGCGCGGGGCAGCGGCCACGCGGTCCCACAGCGCCGGGGAGGGGTGCGGGAGCCAGAGGTGGACGTCGCGGTGGACGGCGAGGGCGCGGAGCACGCGGAGCTGGTCCTCGGGCAGCCGGGTGGGGCCGAAGACGGACAGCCGCGCGGGGAGGTCGACGGACGCCGGCCGCTCCGTGAGGGCGAGCAGCGCGTCGGGGAGGTACTCCCCCGGGCTCGGCACACCGATCCGCTCGCGCAGGCGGCGCCACAGCTCGGGCTGCCAGGCGAGGTCCGGCGGGACGGCGGCGCCGGCGCCGTCGTCGTCGAGCCCACGGGCCCAGGCACCGGTCATGCCCGGCCGCTGCGCGGCGTAGGAGTCGAACAGCCGAGCCAGGTGACGGGCGAGGGCGAGCCGCCGGCCGTGACGGACCTCGTCGTCCTCACCCGCGCCGAGGTGCCGGTCGAGGACCGCGCACCACGGCTCGCCCGCGGAGGCGTCGATGACCTCGAGCAGGGGCCAGGTGAGCCGCTCGGTGCGCCAGGGGTCCTCGTCGGGGTCGACGCCCGCGGCGGCCGTGACGACATCGGCGACGAGACGGGCCGGGGAGCCGAACGTGACGTTCGCGCAGATCCCGGCCTCACCGTCACCGGCCCCGAGGTGGTGGGACAGCCGCTGCGCGACCCAGCGCTCGACGCCACGGGTGGGCACCGCGACGACGTCGGCCGCGAAGGCGTCTTCGGGGGGCTCGGTGAGCACGGCGGCCAGCGGCGCGATGAGCGCGTCCGCGCGCTCGGAACGGTGCAGGTGGAGCACCGGTTCACCTCCCGTGGTCGACGGCCCGTTCAGCCTATGACCGACCGGTGACACCCACCGGCAGGACCGGCGGCCGGGCGCCGGTGAGGTGCTCCACGTCGACCGTCCCGTCCCTGTGGAGGACCCGTCGCCCGGCCGGGACGGAGCGCGCATGGTCCGGCTGCGACACCCGGGCTAGCATCACGGCAGGAGGTCGGTGCCGTGAGCGGATCCGGGCGTCGGGTCGTCGCCACGACTCTCCTCGCTGCGCTGCTGGCAGGCTGCGGCGCGCCTGGGACCCCTGGAGCGAGCGATCCCGGCACTCCCGGGCCGAGCGCATCCGGTACCCCACCGAGGACCCTCGGGCCGAGCGATCCCGGGGCCCAGATGCGACCCGAGCTGATGGAGCTCTCGGCGTCGCAGGTAAACCCCGGGCAGACCATCGAGGTCCGGTTCCCCCAGGAGACCGCTCGGGGCATCGCGTGGGTCCTCGAGGAGCAGGACGGCGAGACCTGGCAGGCCCGCTACTACCTGACCGCCGTCACCGACGGCTACGGCGCCGGTTCCCCCTCGTGGTGGTCCGTGGACGACGACGAGGGCAGGGGGTGGGAGGACATCGGGATCGAGGGCCCCGGGCCCGACACCCTCACCATCCCGGACACGGTCCAGCCCGGCGTCTACCGCCTGTGCACGGCCAACAGCCTCCAGAACATCTGCACCACCCTGGACATCGAGTAGGTCCGGCGGACGCCCGGCAGCGATCGTCGTCGACGACGACGTGCCGTCATCACCAAGTCCATAGTGCACTCCTATACTTGGACGATGGACGGGAGCGAGCTGCGGGCGCTGCGGACCAAGCACGGGCTCACGCAGACGGAGGTCGCGCGAGCGGCCCGCATGCACCAGCCGGACCTGTCCGCGCTCGAGAACGGCCGGCCCACGAGCGACGCGCTCCTGACCCGGGTGGAGGGTGCGATCCGTTCACTCCTGCGCCCGGGGCCGACCCTGCAACGCCACCGCGCCGAGGTCCGCACCCTGCTCGAGTCGATGGGCGCCCAGCGGATCCGGGTGTTCGGGTCGACGATCCACGGCACCGACCAACCCGGGTCGGACGTCGACCTCCTCGTCGACGCACCGGAGGGCACCGGCCTCATCGCCGTCATCAGGATGGAGGAGGCGGTGCGGGCCGTGCTCGACCTGCCTGTCGACATCGTCGTGGACGACCCCGCGACTCCCGCGCTCACGACCGCCCGCGCCGAGGCGGTGCCGCTGTAGTGGACGGCAAGGACGACCGGTACGTCGAGGACATCCGCGTGCACCTCCGGCTCGCCGACCGTCTCGTGGCGAAGGGCCCCGAGGCGTTCTTCGACCCTGACGAGCCCTACCTCTTCCTCGCAGCCAAGGCCATCATCATCGACATCAGCTCGGCCGCGTCCCTGCTCACCCCGGCCTACCGCGCCTCGCACCAGGAGGTGCCCTGGGTGGAGCTCCGGCTCATGCGAGACAAGCTCGCACACCACTACCAGTCGATCGAGAGGCGGGTGGTGTGGGACACCCTCAGGTACGACCTTCCCGCGATCGGACGTCAGCTCACCGACGGAAGCTGAACGCACACCTCAGGCCTCCAGCAGCTCGCGGATGTCGCCGGCGCTCAGCGGCGCCGAGAGCGCGCCGCCCTCGTCGACGACCTTGTCGAACAGCTCGCGCTTGCGGGCCTGGAGGGCCAGGACCTTCTCCTCGATGGTGTCCTCCGCGACCAGCCGGTAGACCATGACGCTCTTGTCCTGACCGATGCGGTGCGTGCGGTCCACGGCCTGGGCCTCGGCGGCGGGGTTCCACCACGGGTCGAGCACGAAGCAGTAGTCGGCCTCGGTGAGGTTGAGCCCGAAGCCGCCGGCCTTGAGGCTGATGAGGAACACCGGCGCCTGGCCGGTCTTGAACTCCTCGACCCGGCGGGCCCGGTTGCGGGTGCGCCCGTCGAGGTAGCAGTAGTCGACGCCCTGCTCGTCGAGCCGGTCGCGGACGGTGGCGAGGAAGCTCGTGAACTGGCTGAACACCAGGGCCCGGTGGCCACCGGCGATCACCTCCTCGAGCTGCTCGAGGAAGACGTCGGCCTTCGACGAGCGCACCGACGCGTACTGCTCGTCCACGAGCGCGGCGTCGAGGCTGAGCTGGCGCAGGAGGGTCAGCGAGCGCAGGATCGTGAACCGGTTCTTCTCGACGTCGTCGAGAAGGCTGAGGACCTTGCGCCGCTCGCGCTGGAGGTGGGTGTCGTAGACCTTGCGGTGGCGCGGGTTGAGCTGGACGTGGAGGACCTGCTCCTGCTTGGGCGGCAGGTCGGGGGCCACCTGCTCCTTGGTGCGGCGCCGGATGAAGGGCCGGATCCGCGCGCGCAGCGTGGCGAGGCGCTCGGGGTCCGTGCCGCGCTCGATCGGCCGGCGGTAGACCTCGGTGAAGACCTGCGGGTCGGGGAACATCCCCGGCGCGACGATGGACAGCAGCGCCCACAGGTCCATGAGGCTGTTCTCGAGCGGCGTGCCGCTGATCGCGAGCTTGAAGGGAGCCGCGAGCCGCCGGGCGCACTGGTAGGTCTTGGCCTGGTGGTTCTTGACGAACTGCGCCTCGTCGAGCACCAGGCCGCTCCACGCGAGCCCGCGGTAGGCCGCCTCGTCGATGCGGAACAGCGCGTAGGAGGTGACGACGAGGTCCGCCTCCGCGACGTCGCCGGCGAGCGGGCGGCCGGACTTGCGCTGCGTCTCGGACAGGGTGACCACCCGCAGCCCCGGGGCGAAGCGGCCCGCCTCCTCCGCCCACCCGGCCACGACGGAGGTGGGTGCGACGACGAGGACGGGCGCCGTCAACGACCCGGTCTCCTGGGCGCGCAGGATCATCGCGAGGGTCTGGACGGTCTTGCCCAGGCCCATGTCGTCGGCGAGGATCCCGCCGAGGCCGGCGTCCCACAGGTGGCTGAGCCAGCGGAAGCCCTCCTCCTGGTAGGGCCGCAGGGTGGCGGCGAGGCCTGCGGGCACGGCGGGCGGGTCAGCGGCGTGCCCGGCGAGGAGGCGGTCCACGGAGGACGCCCACCGCGCGCTCTGTGCCTCGACGACGCCGAGGGCGGCCAGCTCCTCCCACAGCCCCACCTGGTAGCTGGTCATGCGCAGCGGGCCGTCGGCGGCCGGCCGGTCGGTGAGGTACCGCGCCTCCTCGATGAGGCGACGGAGCTGGTCGAGCTCGGGCCGGTCGATGCCGAAGTACGTGCCCGAGTCCAGGACGAGGTGGTCCTCGCCGCGGGCGAGGGCGACGAAGAGCCGCTCGAAGGGGATCTTCTCGCCGTCGATCTCCACGCTCACCCCGAGGTCGAACCAGTCCCCCTCGGCCTCGGTGGCGGAGAGCCGGATGACGGGCACGGCGTCGGAGCGGCGGTAGGCGGGCGGGGTGCCGACGACGTCGACCTCGACGCCCTGCTCCCGCAGGCCCGGAAGGGTCTCCTCGCTGAAGACGGCGGCGTCGAGCCCGCGCAGCACCAGGGTGGGGGCCGGCCCGATCGGGCCGGGGCCGGTGGGGCCCGGGCCGGCGCGGAGGATCTCGGGCAGGTCGAGGCCGCTGAGCAGTCGCTGCTCCCCGGTGCGGTCCCGCCCGGCGCCGCCGCCGGACCCCAGCGGCACCCGGCGCGTGCTGCCGCCCGTGTCGTAGCGGACGTCCCACTCCAGGGTGAGGTGGTGGTCCTCGGCGTACGTCAGGGTCAGGCCGAGCCGGGGCGGGGCGACCTCGGGCAGCTCGACCGACCCGTCGGAGCGCACGGGCACGAGTCGTCGCAGGGCGGGGTAGTACTCGGCGAGGAAGCGCTCGGTGTCCTCGGCCGGGACGTGGAGCGTACCGGCGGCCAGCAGGCTCGTGGCCCGGCCGGTGAGCGCGCGGGCGAAGGGCGCGAGGACGAGCTCGCCGCGGTCGACGACGACACCGTGAGCCGGTGAGCCCACCAGGGCGAGCCGGGGCTCACCGTCCTCGGGCGGGGCGGCGGAGACCTCGCCGGGCCCGTCCGGGCCGTACCCGTCGGGCAGGTCGACGACGGCCGTGGCGGTGAGGGCGCCGTCGTCGCCGCGCACGAGGTCCAGCGCGACGGTGGCGGGAGCGTCGGCGAGGACCACGCCGCCGGTGGCCCGGGTGTCGACGAACGGCACTCCCGCCTCGGCGGCGGCCCGCAGCAGCGGCCAGAGCGCCGGACCGAACTCGTCGAGGTGGACGTCGCCGCCGGTGTAGCCGGTCGGGTGGTGCGCCTCGTGCAGGGCGTGGAGGGCCTCCCGGTGCGCCTCGACGCGGTTGTGCGCACCCCACCGGAACGCGAGGTCCCGCCAGCCGATGCCGGTGCGGACCCAGGCGGAGCGCCGGCCCGGCACCACCGGGCGCAGCCGGACCCGCAACGAGTCGGGGTCCCCGCGGAAGCCCGGCACGACCATGGGCTCGAACTGCAGGCCGATGGGCTGCTCGACGCCGTCCGGCTCGCCGTCGTCGTCGACGACCCGGGCGAGCAGCCGCTCCCAGGAGGGGGTGCGCCGCCGGTCCGGGACGAGGTCGGTGCGGGCCGCGACCAGCACGGCCGCGACGTGCTTGCAGCTCACCGCGACGGGGCAGGTGCACCGACCCTGACTGAGCCGGGTTCCGTCGCCCACCTGGACGATGGTCTGGTACCGGCGGCCCTCGCTGCCTGCGACCTCGGCGAAGAGGACGCGTCGGTCCGGGTCGGAGGTCAGCCAGGTGACCCGCCCCTCCCGGGCGTAGAGCCCGCCGCGCACGAACGCGCCCGGCCCGACGGCGGCGAGGATGTCGTCCTCACCGGGCAGGTCGGGCCAGGTGCGCAGTTCCGCCACGGGCACATCTCCAGCGTAGGTGGCGCCGCCCACACCGCCGTGCGCCCGGGCGGCGCTCGGCGTCAGGTGCTCGCCGCCCGACCCTCAGGAGCTCACCGCCGACCCCCCGGCGGGGCGGTGAGCCACGCGACCTCCCGGCGCAGCAGCTCACGCCGGGAGGCACTGGCGAACGAGCGGTGGTCGTGGCCGAGCGCGTCGTACAGGACTCGTCCCGGCCCGGGGGCCACCCACACCACGGGGTGCTCGCGGCCCTCGTGCTCGGTCGTGAGCAGGACCGTCGAGGCGGGGTCGACCTCGAGGTCGCAGTAGCGCTCGTCGAAGGCGGTGACGTCGCCGAGCCCGGCGGTGACCGGGTGGGCGTCGGTGACGGTGAAGCGAGCCTCGCCGATCGGTGGGTGCATGGAGACTCCCGGCACCCAGCGGCCGCCCAGGCGCCGCGCCCACGCCGGGGAGTCCGTGAAGGTGTTGGCTGAGGCATGCAGGGCGAGGAGCGGCACCCCGGAGCCCACGAGAGCGTCGAGGGCGGCGTGGAACCCCGACCAGTCCTCGTCCGTCCCGTCGAAGTCCGGGTCGGTGCGCCCGGTGCCCGCGACGACGACCACGAGCTCGGGACGTCCGGCGCTGGTCACGACGCCGTCGAGCGCTCCAGGGAAGGTGCCGCGCACGGTGACGCCGAGACCGCCGTCGGCGAGGACCTCCACGACCTCGTGGGCGACGGCGGCGTGGTCGTGCCACGGGTCCTCGTACCGGCCGCGGCCGACGAGCACGAGCGCGCTCACGCGCTCGTCCGCGCCCGCGCCGTGATCGTCCTCAGCTGCACCGTGGTGCGGGCTCCGTCGTGCCACCTGACCAGGATATGGGAGGGTGCCGCTCGAGCGTCGGCGCCGCCGGGGCCGTAGTCCGGGCACGGGACCGCCCGGCCGTTCAGAGCCGGAGCACCGCCTGGACCGGCTCGTGGTCGGAGGGGGCCGCGCCGTCGAACCGTGCGACGTTCACGCCGGCCGCGTGCACGTGGACGTCCGGTGTCACCAGCAGCCAGTCGATGCGGGCGCCGCCCGGAACGGGGTCGCGGTAGCGCGAGAACGTGCCCCACGCGGGGGTCAGCCGCCGCTCGGCCACGTCCCACGAGTCCACCAGGACCCCTCCTCGGGTGAGCTCGCGGTACGGGCCGGCCCCCACGGGGGCGTTGGCGTCCGCGAGCACGACCACGGGGCGGTCCGCCGCCGTGACGAGGTCGTGGAGCATCCGCGCCGAGGCCTCGCGCGCCCGGCCGGAGAGGTGGTCGAGGTGGGTGCTGAGGACGAGCAGCTCGGCGCCGGTGGCGAGGTCGGTCAGCTCGGCGGCGACGACGGCACGCGGCAGGAGGTTGCCCCAGGTGCGCGAGCCGGGGACGTGCGGTGTCGCGGACAGGGCGTGGTGGGTGTGCGCGGAGACCCGCAGCCGCCCCGCGTCGTAGACGAGCGCGGCGTGCTCGTCCACGCCGGCGGCGTCACGGCCCCGCCCCACCCACCGGTAGCCGGGTCCGAGGCTCGCGGTGACGAGCTCGAGCTGGTCGGGCAGCGCCTCCTGGACCCCCAGGACGGCGGGCCGCTCGGCGTCGAGGAGGCGGCGCACGAGGTCCTGGCGGCGTGACCACAGGTCCGGGCTCCGCCGGCCGAGGTGACGCACCCGCCGCCGCACGTTCCAGGTCATGACGTGCAGGTCCGGCGCCCGCACCGGGCCGACGAGCGGGGCGTCCATGGCGCCCAGTATGGGCGCGGGTCGGCACCCATCCGGACGACGCCCAGCTCCGAACCGCTCGACGACACCGCCCGTGCGATCCCGGAGGACCACCATGACCCCCAACCCGCCGCCCCTCGCCCCACGGACCCCGACAGCCGTCCCCGACGGCGCGACGTCCTAGGGGGACCGGCCATGGCCTTCGACATCGACCGTTTCGCCCGCGACTCCGTTCCCGTCGGCTGGGACGACCTCGACCTCGACGTCTTCCGTGATGAGCCGCTCCCGCCGCAGACCCTGCGAACCCTGCGTTACATGTGCGACGTCGAGTACCACACGGTGTGCTACCTGCGGGACATGCTCGTCACGCCCTCGCGGGGGGATCGCGAGGTCAGCGCGTTCATGACGATGTGGAACCGCGAGGAGTTCTGGCACGGGGAGGCGCTCGCGCACGTCCTGGGCCTGCACGGGATCGCCGTCACCTACGACGAGGTCAAGGCGCGCCGGGTCAAGCTCGGCTGGCGCGACCGGATGAGCCCGGTCAAGCAGTCCGTGCTGTCCAACCTCGCGGGCAAGGACTTCGTGGCCGTGCACATGGTGTGGGGCGCGGTGAACGAGCGCTCGGCCGCCGCCGCGTACAAGAGGCTCGCGGCGCTCGAGGCTCACCCCGGACTCACGGCGCTGCTGCGCCGGATCGCCGGGCAGGAGTCCAAGCACATCGCGTTCTACACCACCCAGGCCCGTGCGCGGCTGGCCGAGAGCCCCCGGGCCCAGCGGCTGGCCCGCCTGGCGCTGCGCACCGCGTGGCAGCCGGTCGGGTCCGGGATCTCCAGCGACGCGGAGGTCAGCCACGTCATGGGTCAGCTCTTCGCCGGCCCGGAGGGCCGCAAGGAGGTCGACGCGATCGACCGCCACGTCGCCGCGCTGCCGGGGATGGCCGGTCTGACGATCGTGGCCGACGCCCTGGAGAGGGTGGCGGCGTGAGCGCCGGGGCGCCGTCGACGGAACGGAACGCCGTGGCCACGGCCGCCTTCGACGTGCGCGCCTACACCACCGACCCTCGGGAGATCCGCCCCTCGGACGCCGGCCTCGACGCGCTGACCGGGCTCACCCCGACCGCGCTCCACGTCCTCGCGGACCTCTGGCGCGTGGAGCGCTCGCTGCTCGACCTGCTGCGCGACGTCCTCGTCACACCCGCCCACGCCGACCCCCGCGTCACGGCGTTCCTCATCACCTGGACGTACGAGCAGTTCTGGCTCGCCGAGACGCTCGCGGCGGTCCTCGAGGCGAACGGCCGTCCCGCCGTCGAGCCGCCCGGCGGTCCGCTCGGGCGCCTGCGACGGACGTGGGACGACCGGGCCCGCCCCACGGTCGCGGCCGTCCGGACGAACCTCCTCGGCGCCGACGTCACGGCCGCGCACCTCGTCACCGCCTGGCTCGACGCCGCCGCGCTCACCCACACCTACCGTGCCCTCGCGGCCGAGGAGCCCCGCCTGGAGCCGCTCCTCACCCGCGCCGGCGGGATCAAGGCACGGCACCTGGCCTTCTACGCCGACGACGCCGCACGCCGGCTGAACACGAGCGCCGGAGCCCGCCGGCTGGCCCGGCGGGCCGCCGCCCGGTGGCGCTGGCCCGGCACGCGGTACGCCCCGGTCACGGCCGGCACCGCACGCCTGGTCACCGGTCACACGGCCGCGGGCACGGCAGGGGTCGGCCCCTCCGCCGAGCTCGGCCTCGCGCACCTCGACGAGACGGTTGCCGCCCTGCCCGGCCTGGCCGACACCGCCCCGGTGCGCGGCGCCGTCGACCGGCTGGGGCGGCGTCGCCGACCGGCTGCGGCGGCCTCGCCACGCCGCGCCTGAACCGCCGCTCACCACCGCTCCGCAGATTCCCACCCATCCGATCCGGGCATGGCCCCGAACCCCTGACGACCGCACCAACGAGACGAGGGAAAGTCACATGTCCACCACACGCATGCTTCGCCGCCCCACCGCCACGCTCAGCGCCGCGATCGCCCTCACGCTGGGCCTCGCCGCCTGCGGCAGCTCCGAGCCCGAGGCCGCCCCCGCGGCGACGCCCACGCAGGAGATGACCACCGACGCCACCGAGGAGATGACCGAGGAGATGTCGGCGGCGCCCGAGGTGCCGGCCACCGTCATGCCGATGGGCACCGGCGACCCGTTCGCCGACGCCCGCACGGCAGCCCAGCACATGCCGGAGACCGCGGCCACCCTCGCGGCCGGCTTCGCCGCCGCCCTGGAGATCCCGGGCGAGACCGACTCCGAGGCCGCCGACCTGCGCGCCGGCCTGACCGCCCTGCTCCAGGAGCACGTCTACCTCGCCGGCATCGGCGTGGCCACCGCCTACACCGCCGGCGCGGACTCGCCCGAGTTCGAGGCGGCCGCCGCCACCCTCGACGCCAACTCCGTCGCCCTCGCCGACGCCGTCGGCTCCCTCGCCGGGGACGAGCAGCGCGAGGCCTTCCTCGCCCTGTGGCGCGAGCACATCGGCTACTTCGTCGACTACGCCGTCGCCGTCAAGGGCGGGGACGACGCCGCCCGGGACGCGGCCCTCGCCTCCCTGGACGGCTACACCGGCCAGGCCGGGGCGTTCTTCGAGGAGGTCAGCGGCGGCGCCCTGCCGGCCGCGGACGTCGCGATGTCCCTGGAGATGCACGTCACCACGCTCACCGCCGCCATCGACGACCTCGCCGCCGGCAGTCCCGAGGCGTACGGCTCGCTGCAGGCCGCCGCCGCCCACGTCGGGGAGGGCGCCGCGGTCATCGCCGGCGGTCTGGCCTCCGCCGCGGGCCTCCAGGGCGACCCGGCCGACGAGGCCGCCACCCTGCGCGCCCAGCTCACCGCAGGCCTGCAGGAGCACGTCTACCTCGCCGGGCTCGCCGTGTTCACGGCCTACACCTCCGACGGCGGCATGTCCTCGGCGGCGTTCGAGGCGGCCGCGGCCACCCTCGACGAGAACTCCGTGGCCCTGTCCGAGGCCGTCGGGTCCCTCGCCGGGGCCGAGCAGGGCGAGTCGTTCCTCGCCCTGTGGCGCGAGCACATCGGCTACTTCGTCGACTACGCGGACGCCGTCGCGTCCGGTGACGACGAGGCCGCGGCGGCCGCACTGATCGAGCTCGACGGCTACCGCGGCGAGGCCGGGGCGTTCTTCGAGGAGATCTCCGGCGGCGAGCTGCCCGCCGACGCCGTCGCCGAGGGGCTCGCCATGCACGTCCAGACCCTCGGTGGGGCGATCGACTCCCTCGCCGAGGCGCTGGTCGAGGCCTGACGGACCCCAGCACTGACGACGGGCGGTGAACCGATGGCGAGGCTGACGGTCCACCGCCCGCCGTCGGTGTGTCGCGACCGGGGGCGCGGCCCGGCTCTCGACACACCGGCGGCCCGGCCGGACGATCCGGGACACAATGGGTGGGTGACCTTCCCCGGACGGGCCCAGACAGGGGCCGGCGCGAGCGAGGCCGCCCCGAGCGAGGACACCCGGCGCGGCACGCCGCCGCACGAGACCGGCCGCACGCGCGACGACCGGGCCGAGCGGGTCGACGCCCTCCTCACCGCCGTCGCCCGGGGGGACCAGGAGGCCTTCGCGGTCCTGTACGGCGAGACCGCCCCGATGGTGCACGGCACGGCGCTGCGGGTTCTGCGGGACCCGGACCAGGCTGCCGAGGTCACCCAGGAGGTGCTGCTGGAGGTCTGGCGCACCGCCGGCCGGTTCGACCCCGGCCGCGGCAGCGCCCTGGCGTGGGTCGCGACCATGGCGCACCGGCGGGCGGTGGACCGGGTCCGCGCCGTCCAGTCCGAGCGCGACCGCGACCACCGGGCCTCGGCCCGCGACTACGACCGGCCCTTCGACGAGGTCGCCGAGACCGTCGTCCAGCGCGAGGACCGTGACCGCATCCTGAGCTGCCTCGGGACCCTCTCGGACCTCCAGCGCGACGCCGTCACCCGCGCCTACTACGGGGGCCGGACCTACCGGGAGGTCGCCGAGGACGTCGCCGCCTCCCTGCCGACGGTGAAGTCCCGCATCCGGGACGGCCTGCTCCGCCTGCGAACCTGTCTGGGGATGGACCGATGAGCGATCACCGCGCCGAGCGCGAGCTCCTGGGTGCGTGGGCGCTGGACGCCGTCGACGACGTCGAGCGCGCCGCCGTCGAGCGCGCCATCCGCGAGGACCCCGAGGTCGCCGCCGAGGCCCGGGCGCTGCGCGAGACCGCCGCGATGCTCGCCGGCAGCCAGGCCGCCCCGCCGCCCCCGGCCCTGCGGGAGGCCGTCCTGGCCGCCGTCGCGACGACCCCGCAGGAGAGCGCCCCGGCCGCCGGCCGCACCGCGGGCACCTCGCGCGAGGCGCACCTGCCCACGACAGTCCCTGCCGCCACCGCCGGCCGGAGCGGTTCCGCCCGCCGCGCCGCGCCGCGCCACCAGCGCTGGCTGGCCGCCGCCGCGGTGCTGCTCGCCGCGGCGATCCCGGGCACCCTCGCCGTCCAGCAGGCCCAGCGCGCCCAGCTCGCCGAGGACCAGGTCGCCTCGATCACCGAGGCGCTCGCCAGGCCGGGTGCCGAGCTGCTCAGCGCCGACGTGACCGGCGGGGGTCGCGCCGTCGCCGTCGTCGGCGACGAAGGCGCGTTCTTCACCGTGCGGGACCTGCCGGCCCTCGAGGGCGACCAGGACTACCAGCTCTGGGTGATCGACGACGGCGGACCCACCTCGGCGGGCATCGTCGAGGCGCGCGACGGGCTGGCGAGCACCGAGGTGGCGCCGGTGCCCGAGGGGGCCGTCCTCGCCATGACGGTCGAGCCGGCCGGCGGATCGGCGCAGCCGACCACGACGCCGATCGTCGCGATGCCGCCGGCGTAGCTCAGCGCGGTCGGGGGACGACCCGCCACCCGCCGTCGTCGTCGCGTGCCCAGCCCTGCTCCTCCGCGGCGGGCGTGACGCGGTCGGTCAGCCAGAAGGTCTCGTCCGGGTTCCAGCCCGCGAGCACGGTGCGCAGGTCGTCGGTGACGGGGATCGCCCGGCCGGCGGTCGTGAGGTAGCCGGCCACCGTCAGGTGCACCGCGTCGACGTCGGCCGCGACGCGGGACCAGTCCGGCTGGACCCAGCGGGAGTCCTGTCCCGTGGTCCGGTACCAGTCGTGCCGGCGCGACGCCGTCACCTCGAGGGGGTAGCGCCGGCACAGCTCCGCCCACGCCAATGGCCCGTCGATCTCGTACACCGCCGCCTCGGGCGGGACCGTGACCGGTCGCGCGGTGGCCTCGTCCCAGCCCCCGGCGTCCTCCACCAGCCACAGTCCGGCGGGGCCGAGGCCCGCGAGCCTGCGGGTGGTGCGTCTGAGGTCGGACGGTGGGGTCGACCACCACGTGCCGCTCCAGCTCGCGCTCGGATCGTGGGGACGTTCCCGCGCGGCCCTCGCCTCCTCGGCGGCCGCGCCATGACGCCACCTCGCGAGGCGCTCGGCCACGGTCTCCGGCGGCGGCGCCGGCGTCGGCGTCGGCGTCGGCCCGTCCGTGAACGTCACCGACCACTGGTCCGACCTGTCGACCGGGTTCGTCCACCATGCTGCCGCCGCTGCACCGGCGACGACGTGCGCGACCCGGGCGAGGGCCTCACGCACCTCCTGGGCCGCGGCGAGGACGTCCTCGCCGTCGGGCTCCTGCCAGTAGCGCGCGAAGTCGACCGCCAGGCCCAGGGCGTCGAGCAGTGTGCGCGGGCCGGGGGCGCTCAGCGGCACGGCGTCGAGGAGGTGGGCGACGTCGGCGCTCGAGGACCGTGGCACCTCGGGCTCCGCGGTCCCCGTCGCGTCGGCGAAGGCGAGCACGACCCGGGACGTCCCGCGGCCCGGGTCGAGGTCGTACGCCGCCCACGTCACCGCGACGCGGAGCTCCTCGGCCTCCCGAGCACCACCGCCCTCACCGGGCGTCGCTGCGAGCACGAGACACAGCCGCCTGCCGCGGGGACCGGCCAGCAGCTCGTTCGGGTCGATGCTCACGGTCTCACCGTAGGGCGGGTGCCGGGCGGCCCGGGCGAACACGAGCCCGGCCGCTGGTTCGCGACTGAGCGCTCTGTGACCAGCCGCACCGGGCCATTCCGCCACTGATCCCTCTGTTGCCCGCAGCAGCGGGACATTCCGCCACTGATCACTTTGTTGCCGAACGATCCCGGTAGACCACTCTCACTCGGTTACGGGGTGATCGTTCGGCGACGAAGGGATCGTTCGCGACGGGATCGCCCGCGGCGGGCGATCGGCCGGGCGGGCGATCGGCCGGGCGGGCGAGAGGGCAGGTCCGGCCTACCGCACCGACTCGAGGAACTGCGCGACGAGCGGGACGGCGGTGTCCGCCCCCGAGACGCCCTCCTCGACGAAGACGGCGACAGCGAGGTCGTCGCGGAAGGCGATCGTCCAAGCGTGCTCGCGGGTGGCGCCGGTCTCCCCGTACTCCGCGGTGCCGGTCTTCGCGTGGACGTCACCGGTCACGCCGGAGAGACGGGTGCCGGTCCCCTCCAGGACGACGGCGCGCATCATCGCGCGCAGGGCAGCGGCCTCCTCCTCGGTGAGCGGCGCCGGCTCGGCAACATCCGCACCACTCCCTGCGCCGTCGTCGCCCGCGCCGTCACGGTCCCCCTCCGACGCCGCGGGTGGTTCCCCGCCGACGTCGGTGACCAGGACCGGGCTCACCCGCGCACCGGCGGCGACGCTCGCCGCCACGGTCGCCATCGCCAGCGGCGAGGCGGTGACCCGGCCCTGCCCGATCATGGCGGCGGCCAGCTCGGTCCCCTCCTGGTCGACCGGGACGTCACCGGCCACGGCAGGCACGCCGACGTCGGCCGGCACCCCGAGCCCCAGGCTGGCGGCGGCCGCGGCCAGGTCGCCGGCGGACACGCGGTCCCGCACCCCGATGAGGGCGGTGTTGCAGGACGTCGCGATCGCTCGCTCCAGGGTGGTCGCGCCGAGCCCGTCGTCGGGGAAGCCGGGGTAGTTCGGGAACTCGCGGCCGTCAGCGACCACCGTGGCCGGGCACTCGAGCGCGTCCGTCGGTGCCAGGCCGGAGCGCAGCAGTGCCAACGCGGTGGCGACCTTGAAGGTCGACCCGGGGGGATAGGTCCCCAGGGTCGCGGTGCTCAGCCCGGCGGAGCCCGGACCGCTCGCCGCGACGAGCACCTCGCCGGTGGACGGGCGCACGGCCACGAGCGCACTGGCCGAGCTCACCGGTTCCAAAATCCCCTCGGCGACCATCTGCAGCTCGGGGTCGAGGGTGGTGGTGACGTCCGCCCCGGGCTGCGGCTCCGACTCGAACAGCTCCTCGGTGGTCCCATCACCGTGCCGGAGCACGACCGTCGTACCCGGCTCCCCGCGCAGGGCGTCGTCGTACTGGCGCTGGAGGCCGGAGAGCCCGACGACGTCGCCCGCCCGTACAGCACCTTCCGACTCCTCCACGATCTCCGCCGTCGCCGCCCCGACCGTTCCGAGGACCGGCCTGGCGAACTCCGCGGTCGGGGCGAGCGGAAGGGTGCCCTCGACCCCGAGCACACCGGGCACGGCCAGGGCAGCCTCGACGTCGAGGTCGCCGTGGTCGAACCGGCGGACGACGATCGCCTCGACGAAGGCACGCTCCCCCGCGGCGGCGACCCGGTCGGCGTACCCCTGGTGATCGTCGAAGCCCAGGATCTCCGCCAGGGCGAGCGCCGCGGCCGTGGGGTCGGCGGCGTTGGCCTTGTCGACGCCGATTCGCAGCACCTCCCGCTCCGTGACGATGTCGACGCCGCCCGCACCGAGCACGGTCCCGCGCGCCGCCGGCGTCCGGCTGAGGTCGAGGACACCGCCGCCGTCGACGTCAGGGTGCACAAGGGTCCGCGCCCACGGCACCAGCCACGACTCGCCGTCGTACATGAGCTCCGCCGTCGTCGTCCAGGTGAGGTCGGCCGGCGTGGAGTCGACGTCGACGGTCCACACCAGCTCGACCGGGACGACCGGGCTCTCACCGCTGTCGTCGACCCCGCCGACGGTGGCCTCCACCTGGCGTGGGAGATCACCGACCGCGCCGAGCACCTCCGCGGCCTCGGCGGGGGCAGTCTCACGCCCCTCCGACGCCAGCGGCGCGGCGGTGAGATCTCCGCTCTGCAGGGCGGCGGCGAGGTCCTCCGCGGCGCCATCCGCCGACGGCGGCCCCGAGGTGCACGCGGCGAGTCCGGCCGAGAGAAGGACGACGGCCAACAACGCTGCTCCCCGCCCGGGTGCCGGAGGCCGCGCCCGGAGAACTGGAGGAGGCGTGCCCCCGACCGGCCGGGCGGACGTCGAGCGGTCCGGACCGTCCGCGGAGATGACCATGCCGCCCATCTTGCCAGCCCTCCGAAAAGGGGGCAGATGACCACACCGCCGGTAAAGCCCCGTCGCCATTCCTCGAGCGGGCGTCCACGTCCCTGTCATCCCAGGACGGCGCACAACCCACGGACGCGGCGACCACATCCGTCGGCTCAACCGGTGACTCTGACTACCTCGACCAGGCGAGCCGCGCGCCGCGCCAGAAGTCGTTGAGGGCGCCGTTGGTGCGGACGAACCAGATCAGAGGACCGATCACAAGAGCGGCGCCGGGCACGACCCACAAGCCGGTGAGTGCCGAGACGGGCGGTCTCCACGATCGCGACTCGTAGAGCCGACCGACCGTGTGCGCGACCAGGAACGGGGAGACGACGCCCGCGAAGAGGGCGATGAGAACTGCGGCACCGCCGCCGATACCGGTACCGGTGTGGCGTCGCATCTCGTCGTGGACCGAGTAGTACCAGTAGAGGCGGTACAGGCCCAGCGTGAGGATCATCAGGACGATCACAGTCCCGGTCCCGCGGACCGTCCCGGTCGGGGCTAGCTGCACGTACCGGTTCGCCGGGACGGGCGCGCGCGCCTGCCCGCTGTGGGGCCCGGCGGCTCCGTGCCACGGCGACCGCTCCGGGTGGGCTGAGGAATGTCGGTTGTCACTCAAATCGGTCCTCCGGAACGGTCCTCATCCCGCGAAGCATATGGGGGCAGCGCGCCTTCGCGAGCGCGTTCCCCTTCCTGACCGCGAAGGACCGGCGAGCTCGGGTCCGCGCCCACCTGGCGGGACCACCTCTCCACCATCCGGACGCCGACCTACCCTGGGTAGACGGATCGGCACCGTGTCGGCCCGGACGGAGGTGAGACCCATGACCGGAGCAGATCTGCGCGAGGCCGCCCGCGAGCGCATCCTCGTCCTCGACGGCGCCTGGGGCTCGCTCCTGCAGCAGGCCGGCCTGACCGAGGAGGACTTCCTCTTCGACGGCGCCGAGGCCGCCCGCTCCTACCAGGGCAACTTCGACCTCCTCGCACTGACCCGCCCCGACGTCATCCGCGACGTCCACCGCCGCTACTTCGAGGCCGGCGCGGACATCGCGACGACCAACACCTTCACCGCTACCTCCATCGCCCAGGCGGACTACGGCACCGAAGCATTCGTCCCGGAGATCAACCGCCGCGCCGCGGGCCTGGCCCGCGAGGTCGCCGACGAGCTCACCGCAGCCGACGGCCGCCCCCGCTGGGTGGCCGGCGCGATGGGCCCCACCAACCGCACGGCCTCCCTCTCCCCCGACGTCGAGCGGCCCGAGTACCGCGCCGTCACCTACGACGACCTCCGCACCGCCTACACCGAGCAGGCCCGCGCGCTTCTCGACGGCGGGGCTGACCTCGTCCTCGTCGAGACGGTCTTCGACACCCTCAACGCCAAGGCCGCCCTGCACGCCGTCGAGGACGTCGGCGCCGAGCTCGGCCGCCGCGTCCCGGTGATGCTCTCGGGCACGATCACCGACGCGTCCGGCCGCACACTCTCGGGCCAGACCCCCGAGGCGTTCGTCATCTCCACCGAGCACGCCGACCTGCTCTCGGTCGGCCTCAACTGCGCGCTGGGCCCGGAGGCCATGCGCCCCTACCTCGGCGAGATCGGCGCCGCGACCGAGCGCCTGGTCTCCGTCCACCCCAACGCCGGCCTGCCCAACGCCTTCGGCGGCTACGACGAGACGCCGGAGCAGATGGCCGCCACGCTCGGCGACTTCGCGACCCACGGCATGGTCAACATCGTCGGCGGCTGCTGCGGGACGACGCCCGAGCACATCGCCGCCATCGCCGCTGCCGTGCGCGACGCCCGCCCGCGCATCCCCGCGACGCTCGCCCACCGGCTGCGCCTGTCCGGCCTGGAGCCGTTCGAGGTCACGCCCGAGCTGAACTTCATCAACGTCGGCGAGCGCACCAACGTCACCGGCTCCCCCCGCTTCCGCGCCGCCGTCATGGACGGCGACTGGAACCTCGCCATCCAGATCGCCCGCCAGCAGGTCGACGCCGGCGCGCAGATCATCGACGTCAACCTCGACGAGGGCATGCTCGACGGCGTCGAGGCCATGACGCACTTCCTCAACCTCCTCGCCGGCGAGCCGGACATCTCCCGCGTGCCGGTGATGGTCGACTCCTCCCGCTGGGACGTCCTCGAGGCGGGCCTGAAGTGCCTCCAGGGGCGCGGCGTCGTCAACTCCATCTCGCTCAAGGACGGCGAGGAGGAGTTCCTGCGCAGGGCGGCGGTGGTGCGCAGCCACGGCGCCGCCATGGTCGTCATGGCCTTCGACGAGCAGGGCCAGGCCGACACCTACGAGCGCCGCACCGAGGTGTGCGAGCGTGCGTACCGCCTCCTCACCGAGCGCGCCGGCGTGCATCCGCAGGACATCGTCTTCGACCCCAACGTCCTCACCGTCGCCACCGGCATGAGCGAGCACGACCGCTACGCACTGGACTTCATCGAGGCCACCCGGTGGATCAAGGCGAACCTGCCCGGCGCCCTGGTCAGCGGCGGGATCTCCAACGTCTCGTTCAGCTTCCGCGGGAACAACGTGGTCCGCGAGGCCATGCACACCGTCTTCCTCTTCCACGCCATCCGCGCGGGCCTGGACATGGGGATCGTCAACGCCGGGATGCTCGGCGTCTACGAGGACATCGACCCCGAGCTGCGCGAGGCCGTGGAGGACGTCGTCCTCGCCCGGCGCGAGGACGCCACCGACCGCCTCATCACCCTCGCCGAGAGCTACCGCGGCCAGGCCCGCGAGGCCGGCGACGGCGCAGCCGCCCGGAACGCGTGGCGCGAGGCCCCCGTGGCCGACCGGTTGCGCCACGCGCTCGTCCACGGCATCGCCGACCACGTCGTCGAGGACGCCGAGGAGGCCTACACCGAGCTCGGCTCGGCCCTGTCGGTCATCGAGGGCCCGCTCATGGACGGCATGGACGTCGTCGGCGACCTGTTCGGCAGCGGCAAGATGTTCCTCCCGCAGGTGGTCAAGTCCGCCCGCGTCATGCGCCGGGCCGTGGCGCACCTGACCCCCTACCTCGAGGCCGCGGCGGCCGAGACGGGCGGCCACGTCAAGGGCCGGGTCGTCATGGCCACCGTCAAGGGCGACGTCCACGACATCGGCAAGAACATCGTCGGCGTGGTCCTGGCGTGCAACGGCTACGAGGTGACCGACCTCGGCGTCATGGTGCCGGCGGCGAAGATCCTCGACACCGCCGCCGAGATCGGCGCCGACGTCATCGGCCTGTCCGGGCTCATCACCCCGAGCCTGGACGAGATGGTCGGCGTCGCGACCGAGATGACCCGACGGGGTCTGACCACGCCGCTGCTCATCGGCGGGGCGACCACCTCCGCAGCGCACACCGCCGTCAAGATCGACCCCGCCTACTCCGGCACGGTGGTGCACGTCGTCGACGCCAGCCGCGCGGTCGGGGTGGCGGCCGACGTCATCGGCCGCGAGTCCGCCATCGCCGCCCGGGTCGGCGCCGAGTACGCCGAGCTGCGCGAGCGCCACGGGGCGAAGAAGGTCACCCTCGTCGACCTGGCGACGGCGCGCGCCGGCAGCCGCGCCGTCGAGGCCCCCGGCCAGCCCACCCCGCAGGTGCTCGGCCGGCGGGTGATCGAGCCGGACCTCGCCGAGCTCGTCGACATCATCGACTGGACGCCGTTCTTCTCCGCGTGGGAGCTGCGCGGCACCTACCCGGCGATCCTCGACGACCCGCGCCAGGGCGAGCAGGCCCGCCACCTCTTCGCCGACGGTCAGGCCCTGCTCGCGCGGATCGTGGAGGAGAAGCTGCTCGTCGCCCGCGGCGTCGTCGGGCTGTGGCCGGCGCACCGGGAGGGCGACGACATCGTCGTCGAGCCGGACGACGGCGGACCGTCCGACGGCAGCGCCCGGCCCGACGGCGCCCCCGCGGGCTCGTCGGCGGGCGAGGGCGTGCGGCTGCACACCCTGCGTCAGCAGAAGGAGCGCGCGAACGGGTACGCGGCGCTCGCTGACTTCGTCGCCCCGGCGGGCGACCACCTCGGCGGCTTCGCCGTCGGCGTCCACGGCGCGGACGAGCTCGCCGCGACGTTCCGGGCCGACCACGACGACTACTCCGCGATCCTCGCCCAGACCCTCGCCGACCGGCTCGCCGAGGCGTTCGCCGAGTGGGTCCACCGGTACGTGCGCCGCGACCTGTGGGGCTACGCGCCGGACGAGGACCTGCCGGTCACCGACCTCGTCCGCGAGCGCTACGCCGGCATCCGCCCGGCGCCCGGCTACCCCGCGCAGCCGGACCACACCGAGAAGCGCACCCTCTTCGCCCTCCTCGGGGCGGACGAGGCCGGCATGGCGCTGACCGAGTCGTGCGCGATGACGCCGACGTCGGCGGTGTCCGGCCTCATCATCGGCCACCCCGAGGCGAGGTACTTCGCCATCGGCAAGCTCGGCCGCGACCAGGTGACCGACTACGCCGCCCGGAAGGGCTGGTCGGTGGCCCAGGCCGAGACGTGGCTCGGGCCCAACCTCGGCTACACCCCGTAGGCGCCGGACGACGCTCGCCGCGGGTCCGTGCGTGCACGGACACAACGGCCCGCCCTGCTGAGGCCGGACCGGGTTGGACGCCCGTCAGGCGGGGGTGAGGTCGGCGTAGAGCTCGCGCTTGGCCTGGGCGTACCTGCGCCTGCCGAGCAGCGCCCACAGCAGCCGCGCGGGTGCGGGCACGTTCTTGAGGAAGTGCTTGCGCTCCTCCGGGTCGAGGCCGTCCAGGATGGCGCCGAGCTGCATGAGCAGCTTGTCCTTGGGGATCCGGGCCATGCCGTGCTCACCCATGAGGTCCCACTCCGCCTGGGTGAGGGTGACGGCCGCGACCGGGGCGATGTCCTCCTCCTCCTGGCCGAGGTGGCTGAAGAGGCTGCCGCGGATCTCGTCGAGGGTCCCGGCGACCCTCTCGCCGTGCGCCGCGGTCGCGCCACCGCGCCAGGCGGCGACCTCGCCGTCGAGACGGTCCAGCAGCTCGGCGATCCGGGCGTGCTGCTCGCGCATCTGCCCCACGTGCATCGCGCACGCCGGGGCCCGCTGCTCGAGCCGGTCCCAGAGGACCTCGTCCTCGCCGGTGTGGTGGATGTGGAGGGCGCGGGAGAGGTCGTCGACGTGGTCGGCGACCACCCGGGTCCGCTCGGCGCTGCCGTCGGGCACCGCGCGGACGAGCTGCGGCGCCTCGGCGTAGAGCCGGCGGAAGAGGTTGTGGATGATGATGAGGTCGCCCGTCTCGCAGGCGGGCGTCCCGTCCGGGCGCTTCTCGGGACCGACGGGGTTGCGGCGCGCTTCGGTGGTCATGGTGGTCCTTCGGTGACGAACGACGTGGCACGCGCCAGTGGCGCCCCGCGGTGGGTGGCGCCCCCAGCAGCCACCCACCGCGCAGCGCTTACCGGCGCGTCACCTCCACCGGGGTGCGGACCACGGTGGTCCCGGGGACACCGCCCGCGGTCATCGACGTGGTCACGAGCCCGGCGCCGGCGCGCAGCCCCTCGGCCGTGACCGTGTAGACGAGGCTCCCGCCCGGGGTGGCGTCGGTGGACGTCACCCGCAGGTCGACGCTGGGCAGGACCGCCTCCATGTCGCCCTGGCCGAGCGCGTTCTCGGCACCGACGAGGAAGTCCTGACCGGCCGGGTCAAGCTGAGGCGCGGCGTAGGTGAACGAGATGTCCTCGACACCGTTCACGCCGATCCACGTCTGGAAGCTCCGGAGGTCCGTGGTGCCCCAGACGTTGACCTGGTGCTCGATGACGAGCCAGGTGTTCACACCGTCCGTGAGCGTGCCCGCGTAGATCCCGGGCGCCCCGGTGCCGTCGAGGTCGGTCCAGAACGGGGCGAGCACGTTGTTCGGCGGGGCCGGGTCGGGGCCGGCCGGGAGGTTGCAGCAGTTGTTGTCCTCGCTCGTCCCGCCACCGACGACGAGGTAGCCGTTGGAGTCCACGCCGAGCGTGTTCCACGTCTGCCCGGCGAACTCGAAGGCCGGGACGCTGAAGTTCACGATGTCCTCGTCGCCGACGACGGTCGGCGCGATCCCGAACAGGGACAGCGCGAGGTACCCACCTGCCGGCGATGCACCCGGCGCGACGTCCGGCACACCGAGAGCAGCCCCTGCGAGG
Source organism: Georgenia sp. M64 (assembly GCF_038049925.1). Lineage (NCBI taxonomy): Bacteria > Bacillati > Actinomycetota > Actinomycetes > Allobogoriellales > Allobogoriellaceae > Georgenia > Georgenia sp. M64. The sequence continues at coordinate 165,235 of NZ_CP145809.1, read as the reverse complement.
GTCGCCTGCGCCGTGGCGCTCCGCGGACCGGTGAGAACGGCGCCCGCGGCGGCCCGGAGAAGGAGCGGCTGGTTGACCGTCGTCGTCAGGTCGACCGCCTGCTCGTCGAAGGTGTTGTTGACGGCCTCGACGGTGCACTCGGTGAGGCCGCCGACGGCGATCGACGCGGGGTCGCAGGACTGGCTGAGGCTGATCGCGCCCTGGGTGGGCACGAACGCGACCGGCAGGTGCAGGGCTCCGCCGCGGCCCTTGGGGGTGAGGAGGATGCTGCCGAACTGCTGCTCGCCCGTCGCCTCCGCAGCGGCGATGGTCACCGTGAGGGTCTGCGACCGTCCGGGCAGGACGTTGAACTTCGCCGGCGTCACGGTGATCGAGGTGCCCTCGGGCGCCGCCGTGGTCACGTCGATCTTCTGGATGGTCGAGGTGTGGTTGGTGACCGTGCGCGTCGTCGTGATGGACCCGGGCATCGTGGGGGCGTTGATCGACGGGATGTTGAGGTCGATCGCGGTGAGCTCACTGCCACCGAGGGCGAGGAACCGCTCCTCGGTCTCGTCCAGGGTGAGGACCGCGGCCGCCGCGGCGCCGACGTCGATGCGACCCGAACCCATGTCGAACGGGTCGGCGGGGGTGGTGAGGTCCTCCTTGACGACGTCGGTGACGGCGGTGGTCATGAGGGCGGAGCGGACCTGGCCGGGCGTCCAGTTCGGGTGTGCGGCCATGAGGAGCGCGCCGGCGCCGGCGACGTGCGGGGAGGACATCGACGTCCCCGCGATGGCCTGGAAGTACTCCCCCGCCGGGCCGCTGGTGATGGTCTCCATGACCGGGGTGTCGCCGGCGAGGATCTGCACGCCGGGTGCGGTGAGGTCGGGCTTGATGGTCAGGCCTGCGGGGCCGCGGGAGGAGAAGGCGGCCATGACGTCGCCCTGGCCGTCACGTGCCTCGCCAGCCGCGAAGGACCCCATGATCGTCTCTCCGGCGTGCGTCGTCATGAAGGCGACGAAGTCGGTGCCGTCGGCCAGGTGGACAGTGGGCAGCCAGTGGGAGTCGGTCTCGTTGTCCTGGAGCGTGGGGTTGTAGAGGATCATCCCCTCGGCGCCGCCCTGGAGGACGTTGTGGCCCTTGTCCACGCGGGCGTTCTGACCGCGCTGGCAGGCGACGATGACGCCCTGGAAGGTGCCGGCGGGAGCGGGCCTGAGGCACAGCGGGTCGGAGTACGGCGCCGCGGAGGACATCACCACGGTCCGCGGGCCGGCGCCGGCGGTGATGGACGCGCCGTCGACCGTGAAGGTGGCGCCGCCGGCGTCCAGCTCGAGCGTGGTGGCGAACTCGCGGGTCTGGGTCGAGGCCGCCACGGAGGTCACCCACGGCGAGAGGTGGTTCGCCGTGGAGGCACCGGGGCCGTCGTTGCCGGCGGAGGTGGAGACGAACACGCCGGCGGCGTAGGCGTCGAGGAAGGCCAGCTCGACCGGGTCGGTGAAGGGGTCGGTGCCGCCGGAGATGGAGAAGTTGATGACGTCGACGCCGTCCGTGATGGCCTGCCCGACGGCTGCGGCCGAGTCGGAGTCGAAGCAGCCCTGGACGCCGCAGACCTTGTACTCCATCACCCAGGCGCCGGGCGCGATGCCTTGCACCGGGCCGCGCTCGACGCCGAACACCTCGGCGCTGTCGACCACGTTGCCGGCGGTGGTGGAGGCGGTGTGGGTGCCGTGCCCGTCGGAGTCACGGGCGGTGTGGAAGGGCTCGGCGGCCGCGCGGGCGGGGCTGTCGAGGTACGTGTCGAGGAAGGCCGCGCCGCCGATGAGCTTGTTCTGGCACGCGAACACGTCGGTCTCGGCGGTGAGCGGGTTGTCCCCGAAGTCGCACTCCCGCGCCGGTCCCGGCGGGGCATCGAGGTTGCCGAGGTCGGCGAAGGAGGGGTGCTCGGGCCAGACGCCGCTGTCGAGGTTGCCGTAGATGACGCCGGCGCCGGCGTCGGCCGGACCGCCCAGGGCGGTGTAGACGGGCGGGGCGTTGACGAACGCCGGGCTGGCGTCGGTGAGCGGCTGGCGCAGCTCGTCGAGCTGGACCGCCACGACGCCGTCGACGGCGAGGACGTCCTCGACCGCGGCCGCGGGGATGACGGCCGAGACGCCGCCGTAGACGGTGCGCAGGGACTGCCCGACCTCGAGTGCCGGCACGGCGGCGGCGAGGTCGGCGACGACGTCGCTCTCGAGCGCGGCGACGTGGCGGCCGTAGGCGCGCTCGGCCGGCGTGGCGCCGGTGAGCTTGCGCCCGGTCACCCGCGGGCTGGTCGCGGCGAGGCCGTCGACGCCGCCGGCGTAGCTGGCGACGGCGTCGTAGTCGAGCTTGATGACCACGTTGACCGGGTCGCCGTCCGAACGCTCCAGGAGGGCGTCGGGGGTGCGCGCGAGGCGGGACGACGCGGACTTCCCGGCGGTGACGGTGCCGTCCGGCTCGAGCGCCTCGGCGCTGAACGCGTCGGGTGCGGTGGGCGAGGGGGCCGCCCCGGCGGGGGCGACGGCGAGGGTCAGGGCGAGGGTCGGCACGGCGAGCGCCGCCACCCCCCACCGGCGAAGTGCGCGAGGTTCCATGGACGTGACCCTTCTGGCGACGCCGTCGCCCGCCACCGCCTCATCTACGAGACACGTGTCGCGGAAGGTACTCCTGCGCGCGCCGGACGGGAAGGATCGCCCTGGCGCTTACCCCGCGCTCGCGCGTGGCGCGCCGCGTCAGCCCGCGACGACGACGAGCACCGCACCCGCCGCCGAGACGGCCAGCGCCGCGGTGCGCAGCCGGTTCGCGTCGAGCCAGGGGCGCACGAGCCGCGACAGGACGAAGCCGAGGACGAGGGCGGGCAGGAGCGCCACGGCGATCGTCACCGTCCGGGCCTCGAGCGCGCCGACGGCGAGCAGCGCCACGAGCGAGAACACGGAGCCGGCGATGAAGTAGGCGCTCATCGTCCCGCGCATGCGTGGGCCCGACGAGCCCTGCCAGACCAGCGCCATGGGCGGTCCGCCGATCGCCGTCGCCGTGCCCATGACGCCGGAGGCGAGCCCCGCGGCGACGACGGCTCGTCGCCGGGGCACCGGCCGCCACCCGGCGATGCTCAGGCCCACGCCGGCGAGGACGGAGGCGGCCAGGGCCAGGCTGAGCCCCCGCGTGGGCAGGGTGGCGACGAGGGCGGCGCCGACGGCGGTTCCCGGCAGACGTCCGACCATCGCCCACCCGGCACCGCGGAAGTCGATGCTCGCGCGCTCGCGGACGGCGACCAGGAGCGCGACCGACGTGCCGAGGATGACGACGGCGCCCGGCAGGAGCGTGGGGTCGACGAGCGCGATGACGGGCGCGGCGAACAGGCCGAGGCCGAACCCGATGGAGGACTGGAGGCCGGCGGCGAGGGTGATCGTCACCGCGACGAGCGCGAACTCCGCCCCGCTCATCCGCACCTCCCGGCCCGCCCGGCGGACCGCTCCGGGCCGCCCCCACAGGTTAGCGGAAGCGCTTCCACGTCGGTCGGTCGAGCCGGCCGGGAATGCGCGGGGCCCCTCAGGACGGGGCGAGCGCCGTCGCCGGCCCGGGCCCCCAGTCGCTGCGGGCGTGGGCGAGGTGACGAGCCATGACCTGGGCGGTCCGTGCGGCGTCGCCGTCGTCGATGGCCGCGAGGAGCTCGACGTGCTCCGCGGCCGACTCCTGGAGCCGGCCCTCGCGGGCGAGCACCTGCAGGCCGTAGAGGCGGGTCTGGTCGCGCAGCTGACCCACGAACTTCACGAGCCGGCCGTTGCCGAGGAGCTCCAGCAGGCCGAGGTGGAACTCGCGGTCGGTGACGAGGAACTCGCTGAGGTCCTGGCGGCGGGCGGCCTCCTCGCAGCGCCGGGCCGCCGTGCGGACGGCGCCGGCGTGGGCGCCGAGGCCGAGCTCGGCGAGACGGCCCATGGCCGGGACCTCGAGCATCATGCGGAGCTCGTGGACCTCGTCGAGGTCGTGGTCCGAGAGGTCGGTGACCCGGAAGCCCCGGTTGGGCACCACCTCCATGATTCCCTGCTCGACGAGGGTGAGCATGGCCTCGCGCACCGGCCCGGACGAGGTGCCCAGGCGCGAGGCCATCGACGCGGCGGAGTGGATCTCGCCGGGCCTGATCTCCCCGGAGACGAGGTCCTGGCGGATGACCTCCAGGGCCTGGTCCTTGAGGCTGGAGCGGTTCAGCACCGTGGCCCCCGCACCGCTGCCCGCACCGGCCGGCTCACCGGTGCGCCGGCAGGTGGCCGAAGCGGTGGAGCGTGCGGGAGACGGCCTGCTCGCGCAGCACCCCGAGGAGCTCGCGTCGCCCGGTGGCCAGGACCGGCCCGTGCAGGACCGTCACGTCCGGGGTCCACAGGGCGTCGACGAGCGCCGACGCCTCGGGTCCGGTGCCGATCACGCGCACCCGCTCGAGCCCGTCGCGCCGCACCCGGTCCACGAGCTCGTCCGCCGTCTCGGCGCGGTCGACGTGCTCGGCGAGGCGCCGCAGGCCTGCCCTGGCCCCCTCCCCCGCGCCGTCGAGGTCCTTCAGGGCCGCGCTGGTGGCCGGGTCGAGGCTCACCCGCACGGGGGTGCCGGCCAGCTCGGCGGCGAGAAGGACCCGCACGAGCTCGACGACCGCGGCACCGGGGACCGTCCGCACCGTCAGCGGGGCGGGCCGGTAGCGCAGGACGTTCTCCTCCACGGACAGCCCCGTGGGGTCGGCGGCGCGGCCGAGATCCGCCTGCCACGCGGCGGCGTCGGAGGCGACGGCGGACCGCAGCCAGGACCGGTCGGCCTGGGAGATGACGAGCCCGGTGTAGTCCGAGAGCGCGTGGCGCACGTGGGCGGGCGGCTCCGCCTGGCGGGTGGGGACGCCGTCGGGGGCCCAGGTGCCCAGCTCGGCCACGTAGTTGGGGCCACCGGCCTTGGCGCCGGGTCCCATGGCCGAGGCCTTCCACCCGCCGAAGGGCTGGCGCTGGACGATGGCGCCGGTGATGTGGCGGTTGACGTAGGCGTTGCCGACCTCGACGCGGTCGAGCCAGTACTCGATCTCGGCCTCGTCGAGGGAGTGCAGCCCGCCGGTGAGGCCGTAGGCGGTGGCGTTCTGGAGCTCGACGGCCTCGGCGAGGGTCTCGACCCGCATGATGCCCAGCACCGGACCGAAGCACTCGGTCTGGTGGAAGAAGGAGCCGGGGGCGACGCCGTCCTTGAGGCCCGGGGACCACAGACGTCCGGTGTCGTCGAGGCTGCGCGGCTCGACCAGCCAGCTCTCGCCGGCGTCGAGGGTGGTCTGGGCCCGGTGGAGCTTGCCGGTGGGCGGCTCGATGACCGGTCCCATGGTGGTGCCGAGATCGGTGGGCCACCCGACCCGCAGGGACGTGACGGCGTCGACGAGCTGGCGGTGCAGCCGCTCCGAGCGGCCCGCCGAGCCGACGAGGATGACGAGCGAGGCCGCGGAGCACTTCTGACCGGCGTGCCCGAACGCGCTGCGGACGAGGTCGGCGACGGCGAGGTCGTAGTCGGCGGCGGGGGTGATGACGAGGGAGTTCTTGCCGGAGGTCTCGCCGAGCACGCGCGGCCCGCCGGGCCGGCCGGTGCGCCAGGAGGCGAACATCTCCGCCGTCTCCGCGGCGCCGGTGAGGATCACGGTGTCGACGCCCTCGTGGGAGACCAGGGCCCGCCCGACCTCGCGCTCGTCGGCCCGGACCACCTGGAGGACGTCCCCGGGGATCCCGGCGGCGTGGAGGGCGGCCATGGCCGGCTCGGTGCACCCGGGCACCGGGTGGGCGGGCTTGATGACGACGGCGGAGCCGGCGGCCAGCGCGGCGAGCACACCGCCGGTGGGGATGGCGACGGGGAAGTTCCAGGGCGGGGTGACCAGGGTGAGCACCGGCGGGGTGAAGCTGGCGCCGTCGCTGAGCAGCCCCGGCCCGTCGAGCTCCTCGGCGCGATCGGCGTAGTACCGGGCGAAGTCGATGGCCTCGGAGACCTCGGGGTCGGCCTCGGCGACGGTCTTGCCACCCTCGGCGGCCATCACCGTGACGAGAGCGCCACGGCGGGCCTCGAGCTCGTCGGCGGCGCGGCGCAGGACCGCGGCCCGCTCCCGCCCCGGCCGGGCGGCCCAGGCGGGCTGGGCGTCGCGGCCAATCGCGACGACGTCGTCGACCTCGGCCGCGGAGCCGAGCATGCGGGAGGTCAGGGGCGGCGGGGTGGTGGCGACGGCGTCGGCCGCCCAGGCCCGGGTCTCGGGCAGGGCGGGGTCGGAGTCGGTGGTGTTGGTGAACCGCGGCCCGGCCGGGGGCCGGTCGGCGGTGCGGCGCGGCGAGGTCGGGGCGGCGGCGAGGTCGGCGACGGAGTCCCGGAAGCGCCGCTCCTGATCGGCCATGGCCCCCGGCGCGCCGGCGAAGAGCCCGTGGAGGAAGTTCTGCGACTGCGCGTTCTCCTCCAGGCGCCGGATGAGGTAGGAGACGGCGACGTCGAAGTCCTCGGGCGCGACCACCGGGGTGTAGAGGATGACGGCGCCGACCGTGTCGCGCACCGCGCGGGCCTGCGAGGGCGCCATGCCCTGGAGCATCTCGACGTCGAGCGCCGCGCTCACGCCACGCGTCTGCGCGAGGAGGTGGGAGAGGGCGACGTCGTAGAGGTTGTGCGAGGCAACGCCCACCCGGACCACGCCCACGAGGTCCGGGCGCAGCACCCGTTCGACGAGGCGCAGGTAGTTCGCGTCCACCTCGGCCTTGGAGGTGTAGGGCGCCTGGGCCCAGCCGTGCAGCTCGGCCTCCACCTGCTCCATGGACAGGTTCGCGCCCTTGACGAGGCGGATCTTGATCGGGGCCCGGCCGGCGGCGACGCGGCCGCGGGCGAACTCGACGAGCCGCTCGAGCGCCGCGGCGGAGTCGGGAAGGTAGGCCTGGAGCACGATGCCGGCCTCGAGGTCGTGGAACTCGGGCTCGGACAGCAGCGCCGTGAAGACCTCGATGGTGAGGTCGAGGTCGCGGTACTCCTCCATGTCCATGTTGACGAAGGCGTGCGGCGAGCGGGCGACGGCGGCACGGTAGACGGGCCGGAGGCGCTCGATGACCCGGGCGACCGTGCCCTCGGTGTCCCAGGTGGAGATCTGGGAGACGAGCGAGGAGACCTTGATCGAGACGTAGTCGACGTCCTCGCGGCCGAGGAGCGCACGGGTGCGCTCGGCGCGGCCGGCCGCCTCGCGCTCACCGAGGACCGCCTCGCCGAGGAGGTTGATGTTGAGCCGGAAGCCCTCGCTGCGGGCGCGGGCGAGGTGCTCGGCGAGAGCGGGGTCGTGGGCGTCGACGACGAGGTGGCCGACCAGCTGGCGCAGGCGCCGCCGCGCGAGCGGGACGACGACACCCGGGGCGAGCCGGGCCACCCGGGCGCCGACCCCGAGCAGGGCCCGGTCCGTGGTGGAGAGGAAGCCCGCGGCCGCGGCGGAGGAGATGGTCGAGAGCTCCTTGGCCGCGACACGGGCGTCCTCGGGCCGGGCGACCCGGTCGACGAACCGCACTGCGAGGTCGAGGCCCTCGGCGTCCCCGACGAGGCCCGCGAGCTGCTCGCTCGTGGCACGCTCCGAGGCCGACTGCCCGGCCTCCGTGGCGGCGAGCCACCGGTCCGCGAGAGCGACGGCGTCCTCCACCAGGGCGCTGACGTCCGCGGGGACGGCGGGCTCGGTGACGGGTGCGGTGCGTGCGGTCATGGCGGTCCTCCGTAACGGCGCGCCGGGTGTGCGCGCATCGTAGTCAGTGATTAATTACCGACCACGCGGCCACCGTAGGACCGCCCCCTGCCACGGTCAAGGGGTGCCTGCCGCTGCGGCACGGGTCGCGGTCACGAGTGCGCCACCTGTGACCGGGTTCACGTCGTGCGGGCGGGACCGGCCAGCCCACACGCCGAAGAGAACGTCCGGCATACCCTGACGTTCTCTTCTCCCACCTGCCCTGGTGTACTCGGGCAGCGCGCCCCGCCGACACCCGAATCCTGTACGCCGACGCCAACGTGCTGGGACGCTTGAGGCTGCAGTGATCCGACGCGAAGAGTGGTGAGCGAGCATGACGACCAACCCCAACGACCCGGAGCGCACGACGCCCGAGCACGACGAGGGCTCCGAGGGCGCACGGACGACGCCGCTGCCTCAGGAGGGCGCGGACGCGACCACCCCGCTCCCGCAGGACCCGACGGTGCCGCTCTCGGGGCGTTCCGAGCCCCCGTCGCCGGCTGGGGCAGCGGCTGCCGCACAGGGCGAGGCGTGGGGCGCCGCACCCCACCGGACCGATGCCACCGACGGCACCGACAGCACCGACAGCACCGACAGCACCGACACTCCGTCGCCGGCGGCGGCCGCCGCGGCCGCCCAGGGCGAGGCGTGGGGGGCCGCGCCCGACCGCGCTGCGGATGAGGACCACGACCAGCCGCGCCATGACTACGGCCAGCAGTCCCAGCAGGGAACGAGCCAGTCGGGGTACTCGGGATACGGCCCGACCGGCTCCGGCCAGGCCGGCCCCGACTACGGCCCGACCGGCGCGCAGACCGGCTACGGCCAGAGCGGCCAGGGCTACGGGACCCAGCAGGGGCAGTACGGGCAGCCGGGGTACGACCAGCCCGGCTACGGCCAGGCCGGCCAGCAGCCCGGCTACGGGCAGCCCGGCTACGGCCAGACCGGCCAGCAGACCCCGTACGACCAGCCCGGCTACGGCCAGACCGGCCAGCCCCCGTACGGGCAGCCCGGCCCCGGACAGTACGACCAGCCCGGACCCGGACAGTACGGCCGGCCCGGCCAGCAGCCCCCGTACCCCCAGCCCGGCTACGGCCAGCAGCAGCCCTACGCGCCGACCATCATGAGCGACGCGGACCAGCGGCTGTGGGCCACACTCGCCCACATCAGCGGCCTCTTCTCGTTCCTCGGCCCGCTCATCACCTGGCTCGTGCTCAAGGACCGTGGCGCCTTCGTGGAGGACCAGTCCAAGGAGGCACTGAACTTCCAGATCACCCTGGCGATCCTCGGCGTCGCGATGACGATCATCACGGTCATCACCCTCGGCATCGGGGCGTTCCTCTACCTGTACTACATCGCAGCCGTCGTCTTCATGATCCTGGCGGCCGTGGCCGCGAACCGTGGCGAGCGCTACCGGTACCCGCTCACCATCCGCCTCGTGAGCTGAGCCTCGGACACGGCCCCCGGGGGAGTGCCCGGGGGCCGTTCACGTGCCGGGTGCGGCACGGCCTTCCTGTGAGCGCATAATCGACCGCGACATGACCGATACCCGCGCCACTCCCGCGCCCGCCACGCTCCCCCGCGAGATCTGGGTGCTCGTCGCCGCCGCGTTCGTCATCGCCATGGGCTACGGCCTCGTCGCCCCGGTGCTCCCCCAGTTCGCGCGCAGCTTCGACGTCGGCGTGACCGCCGCCTCGGTGGTGGTGAGCGTCTTCGCCTTCTTCCGGCTCGTGTTCGCCCCGGCCAGCGGGCGCCTGGTCACCCGCCTGGGCGAGCGTGCGGTGTACATCACCGGCCTGCTCATCGTGGCTCTGTCGACCGGTGTCACGGCGTTCGCGCAGTCCTACGGCCAGCTCCTCGTCTTCCGCGGCCTGGGCGGCATCGGCTCGACGATGTTCACCGTCTCGGCGATGGGCCTCATCGTCCGGCTCGCCCCTCCCGCCGCGCGGGGGCGCGCCTCGGCCGCATACGGCACCGCCTTCCTCCTGGGCAACATCGGCGGCCCGCTGCTCGGCGGTCTGCTCGCCGAGGCGGGGCTGCGCGTGCCCTTCCTCGTCTACGCCGCAGCACTGGTGGTCGCCGCCGGCTTCGTGGCGGTCCTGCTCCGCCCGGAGGCGCTCCGCCCGCCGCCCGGCACGGTCCCGCGGCCGCCGATGACCCTCCGGGAGGGGTGGGCACATCCCGCCTACCGGGCGTCACTCGCCTCGGGCTTCGCCAACGGCTGGTCGAACTTCGGCGTCCGGGTGGCGATCGTCCCGCTCTTCGCCGCGGCGGCCCTCGGCGCCGCGCCGTGGGCGGCGGGTGCGGCGCTGGCCGCGTTCGCCGTCGGCAATGCCGCTGCGCTCGGCACGGCCGGACGCCTGGCGGACAGCCGGGGCCGCAAGCCCCTGGTCATCCTGGGCCTCGCCGTCAGCGGGGCGCTGACCGCGGTCCTCGGGCTCACCGGCGACGTCGTCTCCCTCCTTGCCGTCTCGGCGCTGGCCGGCGTGGGCACGGGCATGCTCAACCCCGCCCAGCAGGCCACCGTGGCCGACGTGGTCGGACAGGAGCGCTCCGGCGGCCCGGTGCTGGCCGCGTTCCAGATGGCCACCGACGTCGGGCAGATCCTCGGGCCGGTCCTGGCGGGCCTGCTCGTGGACCATGTGGGCTACGGCGCGGCCTTCGCGCTGTCCGGCGGGATCTCGCTGGCCGCCGCCGTCCTGTGGTTGCCGGCGCCGGAGACCCGCCAGGAGCCCGCGGCGTCCTGACCCCCCTCGCCGCCCGGCCCCGCCACCCCGTTACCCGACCCACCGCGGGCTCGTCCCACCGTCCCCCGTCCCGGCGCTGGCCGCCGCGACGTAGCCTCGGAGGATGAGCGCCGGCCCGCCACGGCTCCGGGTCGACCCGTCGCTGCGCCGCTACCTGGCCCCGCGGGTCCGGGAGGCCGACGTGCCCCTCGAGGCCGGCGTGCCGCTGCGCCACCTCGTCCCGGCGGCGGGGCTGCCGCTGACCGAGGTCGGCGCGATCACGGTCGCGGGCACGGAGGTCGGGGTGGACGCGCGGCCGCGCCCGGGTGACGTCGTCGTCGTCGCGCCGGTGCGGCGCCCGCAGCCCGTGGCGGCCTGGCGCTTCCTCCTCGACGTCCACCTCGGCACGCTCGCCCGCCGGATGCGCCTGCTCGGGATCGACGTGGACTACTCCAACGCCGCCGACGACGACGAGCTGGCCGCGCGCGCCGTCGCCGAGACCCGGGTGCTGCTGACCCAGGACCGAGGGCTGCTCCGACGTCGGGTGCTCGCCCCCGACGGGGGCGCCGTGGTCGCCACGACGGCCGGCTCCTGGGCCCGGCAGCCCGCCCGCGCCGCGGACGTCCACGGCCGGACGACCACGGAGCAGCTCGCGGACGTCCTGGACCGGTTCGACCGCCGCTCGCCCCGCTGACGCTGTGTGCGCGGTGCGGCGGGCCGCTCGTCCCCGTGACGAAGGCGGAGGTGGCCCACCTGCTGCTGCCGGGTACCGCGCGCACGTACGAGGAGTTCGTCCGGTGCACGCGGTGCGGCAAGCCGTTCTGGCGCGGTGCGCACGCGGACCGGCTCGAGGAGCTGGTCCGGGAGGCCGGTCGTTAGGACGTGCTGAGGATCGCGTAGCCGTCGACGGGGTCCACTGCGTCGATCGTGAGGATGACCTGCACGGGCCCGGTGAAATCGGCGGAGAAGCCGTTCACGGTCTCGAGCCCGTCGCACTGCGCCGTACCGCTGAGGAAGGTGCGCTCCCCCAGTGAGCGCTCCTGGTCGACGCGGGCGTCGACGAGGGAGTACCCGGCCTCGGCCCCTGACGCCGTGTCTCGGCACGCGACCCGGAGCGTGAGCGGCTCCCCGGCCGTGGCGGCTCCGGAGATCATGCTCTCCCCGTTGCCGCCGGAGACGATCGCCCGGGCGATCTCGCCCGGGACGTCCGGGACCGTCCACGGCGCCGACGTCCCCGCGCCGGCCGCCGCGGTCTCGCCGGTCAGGGTGGGTTCGCCGGCCGACGGCTTCGACGTCACTGGGGCGGTCGGGGCCGGCGCTGCCGACCCGGAGGTGACCGGGACGAGGGGCCGGGTCGTGTCGGTGCAGCCGGCGCCGCCCGCGGCAAGCAGGGCGACGACGATGAGCGCACGGATTCGCATGGACGAACGCTAGAGGCGCGGCACAGTGGGCGCGGCGGTTCAGCGGCGGGAACGCGACGGGGACCCCGTGCGACGGACGACGCCGGAGCCGGGCGCTAGTCGACGTCGCGGCGGCGGAAGCCCACGAACGCCACGACCACGAGCGCCGCGGTCACCAGAGCCAGCCCCGCCAGACCGGTGAGGTCCGGCTCGGCGGCGTTGACGTCCGGCACGTGCCAGAACGGGCTGATACCCAGCACCCAGTCGTCGAGGCGGAAGATCGGGCCGAGGATCGTCAGGGCGAAGCTCGCCACCACCCCGGCCCACCCCACCATGCGCAGGCGGGGCCGGGCCCCGACGGCGGCCAGCGCGAGCGCGACCAGCACCCACGCGGCCGGCACCGTGGCGACCGCCTGCGACACGACCTCGCCGGCACCGACCGTGGCGTCCTGCGACGCGGCGACCCAGGCCAGGACCGTGCCGCCGAGGAGCATCGCCACCGCCGGGGCGAGGAGCGCGACGGCCGCGTGGCGCAGCAGGAGGGCCGAGCGGGGCACGGCCGCGCCCAGGACCGGCTCGACCCGGTGGGCGACCTCCTCGGCCCGCAGCCGCATGACCACCTGGACGCCGAGGACCGCGGCGAGGGTGCCCAGGAGGCTGAGGAGGGTCAGGACCAGCTGGAGGACGAGGCTCTCCTCCGTCGCGCCGCCGGCGGCGATGAGCAGGCCGACGGTGGGGTTCTCCGCGATGAGCTCGCCCACCGACGTCGCGAGGGTGCCGAACACCGCGCCGACGACGGCGAACGCCACCGCCCACGACAGGAGTGCACCGCGGTGCAGGAGGACGACGAACCCGGTGAGCGTGGCCGCGACCCGGCCTCGTGCCGGTCCCGGCGCGACCGGCACGACTCCCTGGCCGAAGTCGCGCCGCGACTGCAGCGCGACCGCGACGGCGATCAGCGCCACACTCAGCCCCAGGGCGGCGAGCAGGGGCAGCCAGTGGTTCCCGGCCGCAGGCCGGACCTCGTGCATCCACCCCAGAGGGCTGAGCCACCTCATCCACTCCGCGCCGCCGCCCGCGTCGACCCAGCCGCGCAGGAGGAAGGAGGACCCCAGGACGACGACGGCGAGCGTGCTCGCCGTCCGCGCGTCCGAGCCGAGCTGCGCCGCCACGGCCGCGACCCCGGCGAACATCAGCCCCGAGGCGGTGAAGGTGGCCGAGAGGGTCAGCGAGTCCACCAGGGAGCCGCCGAGCAGGATCGTGACGAGCGCCGAGACGACGCCGAGCGCGACCGACGCCAGGCCCGCCAGGCCGACGGCCGCGCCGAGCCGGGCCCCGCGGCCGACGACGCCGGCGGCGACGAGCTCGGCCTGCCCGGAGTCCTCCAGGGCGCGGCTGTTGCGCACCACCGTGAAGATCGCCATGAGGGCGGCGAAGAACCCGCCCAGGCTCAACGCACGCCAGGCGTTGAACCCGTCGGCGGTGGAGAGGTCCCGCGCCGGGCCGAAGATGAGGCCGAGGGCGGGGTTCGCTCCCACGGTCGCGGCCAGCTCGAGCCGGCTCGCGGAGTCGGGGAAGATCCACGGGTACACGAGCACCGACGACGCGGACAGCACCGTGATGAGGGCGACCCACGGAGCGATGGACGCGCGGTCCTGCTCGGCGAGGGCCACGAGAAGACGCCGCGTCCCGGTCATGGCGGCGGTGCCCCTGGGCGCGTCGGCGCGCGGCTCGCCGCGCCGGTTCGCCCCGTGTGCGCGGGAGCGGGTCCGGGTGTGCGCAGCGGTCGTGCCCCCGCTGGCGACGTGTGCCCCCGCACGCGCGCGGGCAGCACTCATTACGGTGACCCGTAGTGCCGCAGGAAGAGGTCCTCCAGCGACGGCGGTGCCACGGTGAGCGAGAGCAGCTCGAGACGGGACAGCTCCGCCGCGGCGGCGGCGAGGTCGTCGCCGTCGACGTGACCGGTGAGCACCGACCGACCGTCACGCGTCTCGATCTCGGCGTCGCGCACCGCACGCAGGCCGTCGAGCGTGGCGGGCGGCGGGCCGGCCAGGTCCGCGCGCACCGTGGTGCGGGTACGCCGGCGCAGCGTGGCGAGCGTGCCGGTCTCGACGACCCGGCCCTCGCGGATGATGCTCACGCGGTCCGCGAGCGCCTCGGCCTCGCTGAGGATGTGGGACGAGAGCAGGACGGTGCGGCCGCGCTCGCGCTCGGCGGCGATCTCCTCCTGGAAGACCGCCTCCATGAGCGGGTCCAGGCCGGAGGTGGGCTCGTCCAGGACGAGGAGCTCGACGTCGGACGCGAGCGCGGCGACGATCGCGACCTTCTGCCGGTTGCCCTTGGAGTAGGTGCGCCCGCGCTTGGTGGGGTCGAGCTCGAAGCGCTCGAGGAGGTGGGCGCGGCGCCGTTCGTCGAGCCCACCGCGCAGATTCCCGAGCAGGTCGATCGCCTGGCCGCCGGTCATGCCCGGCCACAGGCTGACGTCGCCGGGGACGTAGGCGAGGCGCCGGTGGAGGGCGACGACGTCGCGCCAGGGGTCCCCGCCCAGCAGCTCGACGTGGCCGGCGTCGGGCCGCAGCAGGCCGAGCAGGACCCGGATCGTGGTGGACTTCCCCGCACCGTTGGGCCCGAGGAAGGCGTGGACCTCCCCGCGGGCGACCGTGAGGTCGAGCCCGTCGAGTGCCCGCACCCGGCCGAAGGACTTCTCCAGGCGGTCGACCCTGATGACGTCGTCGTTCACAGGGCCGACGCTACGCGCCATGACGCCGTCGGATGCCCCGCCCGGGCCCACCGGTTCTGGTGCGGCGGCCTGGGTGCCCCAGCGGTTCCTGCCGGCCGGGCCGGGCGCCCCACCGGTGCCGGCCCGGCCGGGCCGGGCGCCCCACCGGCCGCTACCGGCGGGCCAGGTGCTGGTGGACCAGGGAGACGGCGAGCGCCCCCTCCCCCACCGCCGAGGCCACGCGCTTGACCGAGCCGTGCCGGACGTCACCGACGGCGAACACCCCGGGCATCGTCGTCTCGAGCATCGCCGGGGACCGTTCCGCCGGCCAGGTGGGGTCCTCCGGTGCCGGGGCGGCCGTGCCCCGGCCGCCGGTGAGGTCCGCGCCGGTGAGGACGTAGCCCCACCGGTCGCGTGCGACGGAGCCCGCGAGCCACTGCGAGTGCGGCTCGGCACCGATGAGGACGAACAGCACGCCGGGCACGGTCTCCTCCGCGCCGGTGTCCAGGTCGCGCAGGGTGAGGGTCTCGAGGAAGTCCGTCCCGGTCCCGGCGACCGCCTCGGAGCGGGTGCGGACGGTGATCGCGGGGGTGGAGGCGATCTCCCGGCGCAGGTACTCCGACATCGTCGTCTCCAGGCCCTGGCGCCGCACGAGCAGGGTGACGTGATCGGCGTAGCGGGCGAGGTGCACCGCCGCCTGGCCGGCGGAGTTCCCTCCGCCGGCCACGTACACCTGGCGCCCGCGCATGGCCGGCGCCTCGGAGACCGTGGCCCCGTAGAAGACGCCGCGGCCGGAGAGGCCGTCGAGGCTGGGGACCCCGAGCCGTTTGTAGGACGCCCCGGTCGCCAGGACCACGGTGGCGGCCCGGACGGTACCGCGGTCGGAGAGCGTCAGGCGCCGCTCGTCACCGTCGGCGGCCAGCCCGGTGACCGAGCGCATGAAGTGGAACCGGGCACCGAAGGTCCAGGCCTGCTCGTAGGCGCGGAACGCCAGGCGGCCGCCGGAGATGCCCGCGGGGAAGCCGAGGTAGTTGCGGATGAGCGACGACGTCCCGGCCTGGCCGCCGACGGCCTCCTGCTCCACGACGATCGAGCGCAGCCCCTCCGACGCCGCGTACACGGCGGCGCCGAGCCCGGCGGGACCGGCGCCGATGATGGCCAGGTCGAACACCTCGTCCCTGCCGACCGGCTCGAAGAGGCCGAAGGCGTCGGCGATCTGGATGTCGGTGGGCCGTTGCAGCACGGTCGGGACCTGCTGGTAGTGCAGGAGCACGACGGGCAGGGCCGGGTCCGCCAGCCCCGCGGCGCGCAGGACGGCGCGCCCCTCCGGGGCGGTGGCGTCGTAGAAGCCCGCGGGCAGGTGGTTTCGGTCGAAGAGGTCGCGCAGGTGCTGCGTGCGCGGGTCCCAGCGCTCGCCCACCACGCGGACCACCTCGAACCGGGTGCCGCGCCGGGTCGCCGCCTCCTCGAGGTACTCCGTGACGGCGGTGTGGAACTCCTCGTCGACCGGCAGGCCGGGGCACGTGATCCAGCGGTCGATCGCGCCCATGCCGATGGCGTCGAAGATGGGCCGGGTGGTGCTCCAGTCGCCCCACCGTACGAGCGCCACACGCACGCAGGTGCGGTCCACCGGGAGGTGCTCGAGGACCTCGAGCCCGTCGGGGTCGTCGGTGCCCAGCGCCACGAGGGCGAGGGCGACCGGTGTCCCGGCGGCGGTCAGCCCCGCGAGCTCGTCGTGGGTGGTCGCGACGTCACCGAAGGTGTGGACGTCGTAGTCCGCGCCGTACCGGCGGTGCAGCGCGTCCTCGACGATGCGGCGCGTGCCGTCGTCGCGGGTGAGGAGCACGATCGCGGGACGGACAGGACCGGCAACGGCGTCGTCGGTGGTCATCGCTGTGGACCTCCAGGTGGTGGCGGGGGCGACGGGCGGGCAGGCTGGTCACCGGACGGACGGGCAGGCCGGTCGACGGACGGGCAGACGGGTTGGTCCGCGGACAGGCAGGCAGGCTGGTCACCGGAGCTGTCGAAGGGTTGGACGGTCGAGCTCGGCCCGAGGACGGAAGGCGGTGTGCCGGTGGCGCGATTCCTGCTCACGTCCACGTGGCAGGTCCCCACGACGGCCGACGACCTGTGGCCGGTGCTCTGGGACGTCGAGGCCTGGCCGGCGTGGTGGCCGTACGTGGCGTCGTCGCGGGTCGTGGCCGACGGCGACAGGCTGGGCCACGGGCGGCGCACGCACCTCGTCTTCCGGACCCCGCTGGGGTACCGACTCTCCTTCGGCGTCGAGGTGGTGAGGATCCGGCCGCCGTTCCTCGTCGAGGCGCGGGTGGCCGGGCAGCTCACCGGCCGGGGACGGTGGGAGCTGCGCCCCACCACGGGCGGTGTGGCCACCGACATCACCTGGGACGTCGAGACGCGCCGTCCGTGGATGCGCGCACTCTCCCCCGTCGCGGCCCCCGTCTTCCGGGCGGCGCACGGCCACGTCATGGCCGCGGGCGAGCGCGGTCTGGTCGGCGTCATGGACGGGTCCGCGCACGCCGCGGGGTGAGTCTCGGCCCGGCGCGCCGGGGGGTGAGTCGCGGCCCGGCACGCCGCGGGGTGGGCGTCGTCCCGGCGCGCCGCGCGGCGAGAGCCGTCGCCGCCCCGGTGAGCACGACCGTGCCGCCCACGACCAGGTAGCCGACGCCGGCGCGACTCCCCAGGTCGGCGGTGCCGGCACCGGCTGCCGCGAGACCCACGGCGAGCTCCCCGACCCCCAGGACCGTGTACGCGAGGGCCGGCACCTCGAGGAGGTCGAGCCGGTCCGCCCCGACGAGGAGCGCAGCGGCCAGGCCGTACGCGAGGAGCCACGACGCGACGGCGCGCGCCGTGAGCGGCGTCAGCGCCCAGGGCCACCAGGAGGCCGAGGCGGCCGGGACGAGGTACAGCACGGCGCCCACGACGGCGAGCACCGCTCCCTCGGCGGCGAGGGCAACCCTCAGCACGTTCGGCAGGCGCCGTCCGCGGCCGGCGGCTGGACGGCCCTGACGCACCAGCGTCACACCGATCCACAGCGGCACGACGACGTAGACGATGAGCCACGCCCAGGCGGCGCCCTCCGCCAGCCCGCCCGCGCCGAGGTGGAAACGATCGAGGTGGAGGACCGTGGCAGCCAGGGTCAGAGCCGTGAACACGCCGATGACGAGAACCGGGGTACGGGTCCGCGCCCAGGAGCGCGAGCGCCAGGAGCCCACGACGAGCACGGTGCCCGAGAGGTAGCCGACCCCGAGGAACGTCGCCGTCGCGGGTGGCTGGATCGTCCAGGCGAAGGTGCGGTCGGTCTGCGCGGCACCGCCGACCAGGGAGACGACGGCGAGGAGCGTGAGCAGGGTGAACGCGCCGAGGAGCGCGCGGGTCTGCGGTCTGAGCCGGTCGTTCGCCATCGTCGCTCCGTCGACGTGCGGGCCCCCGTCGCCGGGCGGGCCGGCGCGCCGACCACGCTACGCCGCGACGGCGGTGCGGGGAAGGCCGGTAACCCGGGCGAGGAGGGTCGCGGGCGGGGAGCGGTCAGCCGCCCTCGATGGCGCGGCGCTCCTTGAGCCGCTCGAGCTCCCTCTCGGCGGCCAGTCCGGTCTCGAGCCGGTCGAAGGCGTCTCGGACCTGCGCGGAGCCGGGGTCGGACCAGGAGAGCTCGGCGTGCCCGACGGCGCGTGCTCTCAGCCGGCGGATCTCGTCCTCCGCGCGGTCCGCGGCGAGCGCTGCGTCGGCGGCCCGGCGGCCGGCGACGGCGGCGGCGTCCCGCATCCCGAGGGACGCGCGGGCAGCGTCGTGGTCGGCGCGCAGGTCGTCGAGGTGGCGGGCGGCCTGCTCCGTGCGCGACTCGAGCCCGCCGAGAGTGCGTTCGAGCTCGCGGACCTGGGCGTCCAGCGCGGCGTAGCGGTCCTGGAGCGTGCGGTGACGTTCCTCGGCGGCGAGGGAGCTGCGCAGGTACTCGCGGGCGGCGCCGTCGTCGCCGGCGGCGACTGCCGCTGCGGCCAGGTCCGCGGCCCGCCCGGCCTCGGCCGCGGCGCGCTCCGCGAGGATCTCGGTGCGGCGCCGGTGCACGGCGACGTCGGCGACGCTGCGCCGAGCGGCGTCCACGAGCTCCTCCTGACGCGCGTGGGCAGCCTCGACCGCTCGAACGGGATCGTCGGGGCGCACGCGCCGCTCGGCGCGGACGAGTCGCGCCAGCCGTCGACCGATGGACATCCGTCGCCTCAGGCGCTGTGGGGGTGCTTGCGGTACGCGGGGTCCCACGCCGAGAGGGCCTCGATCTCGACGGCGAGGTGCTGGCTGGCGCGGTCGAGGTGGTTGACGCCCGGGCCGACGCCTGTCGTGAGGAGCGACCGCCGCAGGTCGGTGGAGAGGCGGGCGTGCTCGGCGACCTGCCCCTCGAGCCACGCGGCCCAGGTCTCGCGCAGCGCCTTGTCCGGCTCGAGCTCGGCGAGGCGGAGCTCCTCCTCGAGCTGCTCGCCCGCGCGGACGAGGTTCGCGGCGATCGAGGGCATGTTGCCCACCGGCCGGTGGGAGGAGGTGGCAGCGCCGATGGAGCGCTGGGTCGCGTCGAGAGAGCGGTGCAGCTCCAGGTGAAGACGAGCCAGGCGGCGGCCGGCGTCGTCGGCGGCGACCGACCGGACGGTCAGCCGGCTCCGGTCGAGGCCGCGGCGCAGGCGGCGGGACCGCCGGACCCGGCGCACGACGTACCAGAGAGCGAGTCCGACCGCGGTGGCGACGGCGAGCGTGACCAGCCCTCCGACGAGGAGGACCTGCCCGACCGTCTCGACGACCGCGCTGGCGTCGACCTGCACCGCGCCCACCTCACCTTCGCTGGGGGCCCGAGCCCCACGGGTTCCACTGTAAGTCCGACGATCGGGGGTGGCGCAAGGTTCCCGACACACCCGACGAAGGCCGTCTTGATGGCGTCGGGTCACGGACCGCTTCGGGAGACGGACGACCTCGGCGTCACGGAGTAACCGCGCGCGTCATGGACCGGCTCGCGGGTGACGGCGCCGGTGGGTCGGCTGGGCGGCTCCGAAGCGCAGAGCCGCTCCCCGTGGGCGTCCCGTCCCGGACCTGACGTCCGGCGCGAAGGTCGGGCGCCGGAGCCAGCTTCTGTTGTCAGGCGCTGCGGACCGGCGCGGTGAGCGAGGGCAGGACGTGTCGCACGTACCGGTCGGCGATCGTGGCGACAACCTCGTCACCGGGCGCGTCCCAGATCTCCTGGCGGAAGATCTCCACCTCGACGTCGCCGGCGTAGCCGGCCTCGCTCACCCAGCGGGTGATCGTCGGGAAGTCGATGTACCCGTCGCCCATGTACCCGCGGGAGAGCAGCGGGTCGGCCGAGAGCGGCAGCATCCAGTCGCACACCTGGTAGGACGCGAGGCGGCCCTCGGCCCCGGCCCGGGCGATCTGCGTGCGCAGCTCCGGGTCCCACCACACGTGGTAGGTGTCCACGACCACCCCGACCGACTCGGCCGGGAAGTCGGCAGCGAGGTCGAGGCACTGACCGAGGGTGGACAGCACCGCCCGGTCCGCGGCGAAGATCGGGTGCAGCGGCTCCAGGACGAGCCGGACGTCGTGCTCGCCGGCGAAGGGGACCAGCTCGCCGATCCGGTCGGCCACCCGCCGGCGCGCAGCCACGACGTCACGGTCGCCGTCGGGCAGGGCCGGCCCACCGGGCGCACTCGCCGCCGGCAGTCCGCCGACGACCATGATGAGCTCGCGCGTCCCGAGGGTGGCGGCCTCGACGATCGCCGCCCGGTTGTCCTCGACGGCGGCGCGCCGTCCCTCGTCGTCGGCGGCGGTGAGGAAACCGCCGCGGCACAGGGAGGACACCCGCAGACCCGCGTCGGCGACGAGACGCGCGCTGCGCTCGAGCCCCGCCTCGGCCACACGGTCACGCCACAGCCCGAGAGCCGGCAGGCCGGCCCGCACAGCGCCGTCGACGGCCTGCTCGAGGGTCCAGGCCTTGGTCGTGGCGGTGTTGAGGGACAGTCGGGACAGGTCGGTCATCGGGTCTCCTCGGGAGTGATGCCGGCGACCTCGAGGAAGGCCCTCATGCGGTGCGCGGCACGGTCGGGGTCGAGCAGGAGGCCCGCGCCGTCGGCGAGCCGGAAGAGGGTGGTGAGGTGGCGCGCGGACCGCGCCGACTGCAGGCCCCCGACCATCTGGAAGCCGGGCTGGTGCCCGTTGAGCCACGACAGGAACGCGATGCCCGCCTTGTAGTGGGGTGTCGGTTCCTCGAACATGTGCCGGCCGAGCGCCTCGGTCGAGCGCAGGATCTCCAGCGCTCGGGCCCGGCCCGCCTCGTCCCGCGACTCCAGCGCCTGGAGGGCGGTGGAGGCGGCCGGGGCGATGGCGGCGAAGACGCCGAGCAGCGCGTCGGAGTGGCCATGGTCGTCACCCACGACGAGCTCGGGGTAGTTGAAGTCGTCCCCGCTGTACAGCCGGACGCCGGCCGGGAGCTGCCCACGCAGCCACACCTCGAACCCGGCGTCGAGGAGCGAGACCTTGACGCCGTCGACCTTGCCCCCGTGGGCGCGCAGGAGCTCGAGCACCGTTGCAGCCGCCGCGTGCGGGTCCCCGGCCCCCCAGTACCCGGCGAGCGCCGGGTCGAACACCTCGCCGAGCCAGTGCAGGATGACCGGCTCGGTCACCTCAGACAGCAGCGTGGAGTAGACGGCGAGGTAGTCGTCGGCGTCCCGGGCCACCGCGGCGAGGGCACGCGAGGCCATGAGGACGGGCGTGGCACCGGCAGCGGCGACCGTCCCCAGCTGCTCGCGGTAGGCGTCGGTGACGGCGTGCAGGCCCGCCTCCCGGTCGCCCGCCACGAGCTCGGCGACCCGGGCCGGCGTCAGGTGGTCGGTGCCGGCGCCGCACGCCAGCAGCCCGCCCACCGAGCGGGCCTCGGCGGCCGTGCGGCGGATGAGGTAGGCAGCCGCGTCCCAGTCCAGGCCCATGCCGCGCTGGGCGGTGTCCATGACCTCGGCGACGCCGAGCCCGTAGGACCACAGCATGTGGCGGAAGCCCAGCGTGGCGTCCCAGTCGAGCTCGGCGGGACGGCCGGGGGTGTTGTCCGCCGTCGTCAGGGGCACGACGTGCGCGGCGGCGAAGGCGCGTCGCGCGGTCAGGGGGCCCGCCGGCCGGGTCCAGGGACCGCGGGCGCCGAGGACGTACGGGTCGGTGGTGCCGACGACGTTCGGCAGGTCCACCACCACGCGGTCCGTCCCGGCCGGCGGGGCGCTCACAGGGTGATCTCCGGGATCTCCAGGCGCCGCCCCTCGGCCGAGGACTGCAGGCCGAGCTCGGCGAGCTGGACGCCGCGGGCGGCGGAGAGCAGGCCGTAGCGGTGCGGACGCCCCGCGACGACATCGCCGAGGAACTCCTCCCACTGCAGCTTGAACCCGTTGTCGAGGTCGGCGTTGGCGGGCACCTCGAGCCACTGGTCGCGGAAGGACTCGGTGACCGGCAGGTCGGGGTTCCACACCGGCTTGGGGGTGTGGCCGCGCTGCTGCGCGACGCACTTGTTCAGCCCGGCGACGGCGGAGCCGTGGGTGCCGTCGATCTGGAACTCCACGAGCTCGTCGCGGTAGACGCGCACGGCCCACGAGGAGTTGATCTGGGCGATGACGGGGTCACCGTCGGGGGTGCGCACCTCGAAGATCCCGTACGCGGCGTCGTCGGCGGTGGCCTCGTAGGGCTGGCCCTTCTCGTCCCAGCGGGTCGGGATGTGGGTGACGGCCTTGGCGGTGACGGACTCGACGGAGCCGAGGATGCCCTCGAGGACGTAGTTCCAGTGGCAGAACATGTCCACGGTCATGCCGCCGCCGTCCTCCTTGCGGTAGTTCCAGGAGGGGCGCTGCGCAGCCTGGACGTCGCCCTCGAACACCCAGTAGCCGAACTCGCCGCGCATGGAGAGGATGCGGCCGAAGAAGCCCTCGTCCACCAGTCGCCGGAGCTTGACCAGACCGGGCAGGTAGAGCTTGTCGTGGACGACGCCGGCGGTGACGCCGGACTCCTCACCCAGCCGGGCGAGCTCGACGGCGTCCTCGAGGGTCTCGGCGGTGGGCTTCTCGGTGAAGATGTGCTTGCCGGCGCGCATGGCCTTGGCCAGGGTCGCGGGGCGCAGGCTCGTCATGGAGGCGTCGAAGACGATGTCGACGGTGGGGTCGGCGATGATGCCGTCGAGATCGGTGGTCCAGTGCTCGACGCCGTGGAGCTCGGCGAGCTCGCGGAGCTTGGCCTCGTTGCGGCCCACGAGGATCGGCTCGACCTGCACGCGCGAGCCGTCGGGCAGCTCGACGCCGCCGGCGTCGCGGATCGGCAGGATCGAGCGCACGAGGTGCTGCCGGTAGCCCATGCGTCCGGTGATGCCGTTCATCGCGATGCGCAGCGTGGTCATGTGGGTTCCTCCGGGTCTCAGGGCGGCCGCGGCGGCGTCGGTGCCTCCGGGAATGCGCTTTCCACCAATCTATGCGCCAGCGCACACACCCGTCAAGAGGAGGGTGTCGCCCGCGTGTGCACCGGCTCCCCCACCCCTGGTGGACCTCCCGCGCTGCGAGCAGCCCTCCACCGGAGCGTCCGCCTGCGCCAGCGGACGGACAGAGCACGCAGGGGCGCACAGAAGGGCCGGCCGACCTCGACGGTCGACCGGCCCCTTCCCGGTGTGCGCGCCCTGCGCTCAGGCGTGACGTCGACTCAGCGGTCGACGCGGGCCCCGCCACCACCGGCGAGCTTGAGCACCTCGGCCTTGCTGGCCATGGTGGTGTCGCCCGGGGTGGTCATCGCCAGCGCCCCGTGCGCGGCGCCGTACTCGACCGCCGTCTGGAGGGGCTCGCCCTCGAGGAGGCCGTAGATGAGCCCGGAGGCGAAGGAGTCCCCGCCACCGACCCGGTCGAGGATCTCCAGCCCGGGCCGGTGGGTGGCCTGGACGGTCCCGGTCGCCCGCGACCAGGCGAGGGCGCCCCAGTCGTTGACGGTGGCGCTGCGGACGGTGCGCATCGTCGTCGCGATGACCTTGAAGTTCTCGTACTCCGCCGCGACCTTGTCGATCATGGCGGCGAACTTGTCGACCTCGAGCTCGGAGAGGTTCTCGTCCACACCCTCGACCTCGAAGCCGAGCGAGGCGGTGAAGTCCTCCTCGTTGCCGATCATGACGTCGATGTGCTCGGCGATCTCGCGGTTGACCTCACGCGCCTTGTCCTGCCCGCCGATGGCCTTCCACAGGCTGGGCCGGTAGTTGAGGTCGTAGGAGACGACGGTGCCGTGCCGCTTGGCGGCGGTGACGGCCGCGACGACCGTCTCGGCCGACGTCTCCGACAGCGCGGCGTAGATCCCGCCGGTGTGCAGCCACCGGACCCCGAGCTCGCCGAAGAGGTGGTCCCAGTCGACGTCGCCGGGGGCGAGCTGCGACGCGGCGGTGAGGCCGCGGTCGGAGACCCCGACGGCGCCGCGGACCCCGAAGCCCCGCTCGGTGAAGTTCAGGCCGTTGCGCACGCCGCGCCCGATGCCGTCGTACGGCACCCAGCTGATGAAGCGGGTGTCGAGACCGCCGGTGAGGATGAGGTCCTCGACCAGGCGGCCGATCTCGTTGTCGGCCAGGGCGGTCACGATGGCGCCCCGCAGGCCGAAGCACCGGCGCAGGCCGCGGGCGACGTTGTACTCGCCGCCGCCCTCCCAGGCGCGGAAGTTCCGGGCGGTGCGGATGCGGCCCTCGCCCGGGTCCAGGCGGAGCATGACCTCGCCCAGGGAGACGACGTCGTACTGGCACTCCTCGGCGGGGCGGATCGTCAGGTCACTCATGTCTGGTCCTCTCTCAGGCGCCGGCGGCGAGCGCGACGGCGTCGGTGGTCAGGCGGGTCACCTCGGCGAAGTCGCCGGCGGCGACGAGGTTCTTCGGCACCATCCACGACCCCCCGACGGCGGCGACGGCCGGGATGTCGAGGTACTCGCGCAGGTTCTTCGGCCCGATCCCGCCGGTGGGCACGAAGCGCACTCCGCCGAAGGGTGCGGCGAGGGCCTTGATGGCGGGGGCGCCGCCGGAGGTGCCGGCGGGGAAGAACTTGACCGTGTCCAGGCCGAGCTCGAGGGCGGCCTGGATCTCGGTGGCGGTCACGGCGCCCGGCAGCGGGAGCACGCCGCGCTCGCGGCAGCGCTCGACGACGGCGCGGCTCAGACCGGGCGAGACGACGTAGGAGGCCCCGGCGTCGACAGCACGGTCCACCTGCTCGGCGGTGAGCACCGTGCCGGCGCCGACGAGGATGTCACCGCGGGCCGACATGGCCCGGATGGCATCCTCCGCGGCGGAGGTGCGGAAGGTGACCTCGGCGACCGGCAGGCCGCCGGCGACGAGGGCGGCGGCCAGCGGGTCCGCGTCGGCGGCGTCGTCGAGGACGACGACGGGGACCAGGCGGGCGTCGGTGAGGGCCTGGAGGACATCCATGAAAGGTTCCGTTTCACTCAGGGGAACGCACATAACGGTAGGTGTAACGCACTCTGTCACGTCGCGCCTACGGCCGCAACCGCCCTGGTGAGGGGATCGCGGTCAGTCGCGCCTCGTCGGGCGTCGGGCCTCGTCGGGCGTCGGGCCTCGTCGGGCGTCGGGCCTCGTCGGGCGTCGGGCCTCGTCGGTCCGTCGGGACCTCGCCGGTCAGCGGGCAGGCTCGGGGAGGGTGAAGCCCTCGGGCAGCAGGGGCGGCAGCACCCGGGAGATCGTCCCGCGCAGGGCGGTGACGCGGTCCTCGGTCATGCGCTCGGCCGGCGCGGTCACGCTCACCGCGGCCACGGCTGCCCCCAGGCGCAGGAGCGGCACCGCGAGGCAGCTGATGCCCGGCTCGTTCTCCTCGCTCTCCCGGGCGAACCCCCCGGCCCGGGCCTCCTCGAGCGCGGCCCAGGCGCGCTCCGCGACGGCCGGCGAGGGGTCCGGGAGGGAGCGGACGTACCCCTCGAGCACGGGCCGGTCCGTGCCGCGGTAGGCCAGCAGCGCCCGGCCCAGCGCCGTCGTCGCCGCCGGCACGCGCCGTCCGATCGCCGACCAGACCCGCACCGCCCGCTCGGGCTCGACCTTGTCGAGGTAGACGACCTGCGTCCCCGCGAGCACCCCGAGGTGAACCAGTTCGTCGACCTCGGCCACGAGGGCCACGAGGGCCGGGTGCAGGAGCGCGGGCAGGTTCTCGTCGGCGTAGAAGGACTCGCCCAGCCGGGTGGCACCGGGACCTAGCACGTACCGGCCGCTCACGGCGTCCTGGATGACGAAGTCGCGGAACTTCAGCGCGGCGAGGGCGCGGTGGGTGGTGGTCTTGTTCAACCCCAGCGACGCGGCGAGGTCGGCGAGCACCAGCCCGCGGGGGCCGGCGTCGGCCAGGGCCTGGAGGGCGAGCAGGGCGCGGTCGACCGCCTCGACGGGAGATGCCCCGGCCTGGCTCATCGTGCCTCCTGGTCCCTCGGGCGGCCCCGACGGCCGCCACACCTCGGCACCGGCCACACTATCGAGTGGCGAAGACCGCCGCGGCAAGCCGGAAAGCCTTTACCCTGGGCAGGTGCGCACCACGACCCTCAGCGACGTCGCCCGGGAGGCCGGGGTGTCCCTCGCGACGGCGTCGCGGGCGATCAACGGCAGCACCAACCGGACGGTGGGACCGGCGCTGCGCGAGCGGGTCCTCGCCGCCGCGGCGCGGCTGCACTACTCCCCCGACGCCAACGCCCAGGCCATGGCCCGGGGGCGCACCACCTCGCTCGGGCTCATCGTCCACGACATCGCCGACCCCTACTTCTCCGCCATCGCGGCGGGCGTGACCCGCGCCGCCGAGGCCGCGGGCCTGTCGGTGGTCCTGACCTCCACCGAGCACGACCCTGCCCGCGAGGTGAGCTTCGTCGAGCTCCTGCGCCGCCAGCGGGTCCGCGCCATCGTCGTCACCGGCGGCCGGCGCGACGACCCCGAGGGCACCGCGGCGCTGCGCGAGGCACTCGAGGGGTTCCAGGCCGCCGGCGGCTCGGTGGCGCTCGTCAGCCAGCCGCTGGAGGGCATGAGCACCGTGGTGGTGGACAACCGCGAGGGGGCCGCCGACCTCGCCCGGCACCTGCACGGGATCGGGTACCGCCGCTTCGCCGTCGTCGCCGGCCCGGTGGACCACCTCACCTCCCGGGACCGGCTCAGCGGCTTCCGCGAGGCGCTCGACGAGCTCGGCGCACCCCTGGCGGAGGGCACGGTCGTGCACTCCGGCTTCACCCGCGACGGCGGGTACGAGGGCATGGCCGAGCTGCTGCGGCGCGAGGCCAGGCCCGAGGTGGTCTTCGCCGTCAACGACGTCATGGCGGTGGGTGCGATGGCCGCCTCCCGGGACGCCGGCGTCGCGGTGCCGGACGACGTCGCCGTCGCCGGGTTCGACGACATCTCCACCCTCCGCGACATCACCCCGGCCCTGACCACCGTGCGGGTCCCCCTCGTGGAGGCGGGCGTGCTGGCCACGGAGCTGGCTCTGGGGCCGGGCGAGCCGCGCGAGGTCCACCTCGCCGGGGAGGTCGTCCTGCGGGAGTCGACGCCGCCCCGCCAGGAGGTCCGGCCGACACCCCGCGCCGGAGGGTCCGGCCGACACCCCGCGCCGGAGGGTCCGGCCGACACCCCGCGCTAGCTGCCCAGCGCGGCGAGCCCGGGCAGCAGGGCGGCGAACCGCTCCCCCATGTGCCGGTGCCCGTCGTCGTCGGGGTGGAGCAGGTCGGACATGGGCATCCGGTTCCAGTCGGCCTCGCCGAACAGCTCCCGGCCGTCGAGGTAGGTCAACGCCTGGTCGCCGGCCGCGCGGCGCCGGGCGACGACGGCGGCGAGGATCTCCCGCATCACGGCCAGGCTCAGCTTGCCCTCCGCGACCTCCTCGGGCTTGCCCGCGGTCCGGAAGATCGGGGCGCCGGGCGGCGAGTCCGGGTCGATCGACGTCGGCCCGGGCCGGTCCTCGACCATCGGGCAGAGGATCGGCGAGATGACGACGACAGGCGTGTCCGGGTGGCCCTCCCGCACGGTGTCGAGGAAGCCGTCCACCGCCGGGGCGAAGGTCCGGCGCCGGAAGCCGTCGTGGTTGGCGACGTTGATGCCGAGCTTGAGGGTGATGACGTCGGCCGGCTGGTCCCGGATCGCGCGGGCGGTGAAGGGGTCGAGCAGCGCGTTGCCGGACAGGCCCAGGTTGACCAGGTCCAGACCCGCCGCCCGGGCGGCCACGACCGGCCAGGTGCCCGTGGGTGCGGTGGCCGAGGCGCCGTGGCTGATCGAGCTCCCGTGGTGGACCCACCGCGGGCGCGTCTCCCCGGCGGCGGCGACGACCGGGGCGTCGGCGCGCAGCGCGACGAGCACGGTGATCTCCCCGTACGGGAGCCAGACCTCGACGTCCTTCTCGCCGGGGGGCAGCGGGCCGAGGCGCACGGTGGCCACCGGGCCCGGCCGGCGGGCGCCCAGGCCGGTCACCGGGTCGAGCTCGAGGACCCCGTGGGCCTCGGCGGTGCCCGAGGCGACGACGGCGCCGGCCACGACCGCCTCGTAGCGGCCCGCGTCGGCCACCGGGCGCCCGGTGAACCGGGTCCGCGTGGCCCGGACGTCCAGCTCGAGGACGGTCGCCGAGGTGCGCATGAGGAGCCGCACGCCCGCCGGCTGCTCCTCGCACATCGTCACGAAGTCGTCGGGGAGCTGCGCGCGCGCCGCCGCGGGCAGCCGGTGCAGCACCAGGCCGTCCGGCGTCGGCTCCACCTCGGCCAGGCCGGCGAGGCGCACCGGGCCGTCGAGGAGGGGCACGTCGAGCAGGGGCACGTCGAGCGGCCGGGGCAGCGAGGCCCCGGGCGGGGAGTCGGCGGTCATCGGGACCCTCCGGCGTCAGTAGATGTTGCGGTGCTCGCGGAACTCCCGCCAGACGTTCTCGAAGAAGTCGTCGTCCTCGGGGATCGGGCGCACGGGTCGCCACTCGAACCCGACCCGGCCCGCGCCGTCGACGCCGTCCTTCTGCGCGGTCCCGCCGTCGTCGTACGCGGTCCCAGCGTCCCCGTACACGGTCCGGCCGTCCGCCGCGCCGGCCGGCGGCGTCCACCAGGTCTCCTGGACCTCCCCGTCGAGAGCCCCGCCGTCGAGGCTGAAGCGGAACAGCTCTGGCAGGTCCAGCTCCCGCTCGGCGTCGGCACCGAACCCGGCCCGCGGCAGCGAGCCGTCCGGGTCGGTGTAGAGCACCGACCCCCGCGACCGCCCGCCGTGGCCGACGTAGTCGGCCATCGCCGAGAGGTAGACGTAGGCGGTGGTGAGGATGTCACGGACGAGGAAGGTGCGGTTGACGGCGCGTCGCGACCCGCCGTCGGCGCTGACGAACCGCTCGTAGCCGGCGAGCCAGCTCTGGACCTGGACGAGCGCCTCATGGATCGACTGCGCCGAGCGCACCGGTCCGGCCTTCGCGCTCATGAGCTCCCCGACCTCGCGCAGGAGGTCACCGGTGTTGTCCTCCTCGCCGCCGGCGAACCGGGCGGTCGCGGCGGCGGCCAGCTCGACGGCCCCGGCCAGCACCGGCTCGGCCGCGGCCGCGAAGGCCGCGTCGTCCACGGGTGTGTCCGTGCGCCGGGCGGCGATGAACTCCGCCGCCCGCGTGGCGCCCACCTGACCGCTGTTGAGCGCGGCACCGCCGGGCCGGTAGACGCCGTGAGCGCCGCCGGCCTCCCCGACCGGGAAGAACCCGGCGAGGTTGGACTGCCACCAGGCGTCGACGACGAGGCCGCCGTTGTTGTGCTGGGCACAGACGTCGATCTCGAGCATCTCCTTCTCGAGGTCCACGTACGGGTTCTTGTTGAGGTAGAAGTCGTATGCCGGGCGGTTCATGTGCTGCAGGCGCTCGATCGGCGTGCCGAAGAGGACGCCGGCCCGCTCGAGGTACGCGTGCGCCTCGGGGCTGAGCTCGCCCGCGTCCAGCTCGGGCCGGACCGGGTTGGACCGGAAGTCGAGGAACACGCGGCGCCCGCGCAGGACCGTCTCGCGGTAGACGAGCAGGTCGATGAGCGACGAGCCGTCCAGCGCCTTGCGCACGTCGAAGGGCCACTGGTAGCCCTTGAGGAAGATCAGCGACAGCTGGCGCCCGTAGTCGGGGATGGCCTCGGAGAGGAACTCGCGCTCGTCGCCGCCGTCGGCGTCGGTGGAGACGAACCGGGGCAGCACCTGCATGTACGTGCCCGAGACGTTCCACCGCGGCCTGATCGAGGCGAGGCCGAACTGCCACTCCGTGACGTTCTTGCCGCGCACGCCCGCCCGGTAGGCGGCGCCCGAGGCGCCCCACTGGCCGTTGGGGAAGACCCGC
The DNA here is from genome assembly GCF_038049925.1 of Georgenia sp. M64. Classification (NCBI taxonomy): domain Bacteria; kingdom Bacillati; phylum Actinomycetota; class Actinomycetes; order Allobogoriellales; family Allobogoriellaceae; genus Georgenia; species Georgenia sp. M64. The sequence continues at coordinate 135,332 of NZ_CP145809.1, read as the reverse complement.
GTGGCGTACAGGCCCGCCGGGCCGCCGGTGGCGTAGACGACGTTGGTGGCGCGGAAGAGCATGAACGGGCTCTCGTCGCCGTCGAAGGGGACGTCCAGGCGCAGGACGAGCAGGCCGACGACGGCGCCGCCGGAGGTGACGAGGTCGACGATGCGGCAGTCGTCGAAGATGCGCGTGCCGTCGCGGTTCACCTTCTCCTCGAGCTGGGTGACCATCGACCGCGACGTGTACGGGCCCACGGAGGTGGCGCGCCGGCGGGGGTCGTGGTCGGTCTTGTAGCCGATGAACTCGCCGTACCGGTTCTGCGGGAACGGGACGCCGAGGTCGCACAGGTGGAGGAACGCCCGCGCGGACAGGGCCGCCTCGGCGAGGGCGTTGTCGCCGTCCATTGCTCCGCCGGAGAAGAGGGTGCGGGCCATCTCGTGGACCGAGTCGGGGTCGGAGCCGGAGAGGGTGAGCTTGTAGTAGGTCTGCTTGTCCGAGCCGGCGTTGCGGCTCGCGCCGGCGCCGACCTTGTCCACGACCATGACGACGTCGTCCTGGCCGAAGTCGACGAGCCGGTCGGCGGCGCAGAAGCCGGCCGAGCCGGTGCCGACGACGACGGTGTTGGCCGTGACGACGGGCACCTGCCTCCCGGCGATGGTCAGGGGCTGCGGGTCGTGGGTCATGGCGGTCCTCCCGGACGCGGTGGGCGCGGGCTCGGCGGTCACAGGCGGGCGATGTGCATGCCGCCGTCGACGTTGACGACGTCGCCGGTGGAGTAGGGCATCTGGCCGGCGACGAGCTGGGCGACGGCGCCCGCGACGTCGGACGGGCGGCCCCACCGCGGCATGGGCGCCAGGCCGCCGGCGAACAGGGCGTCGTACTTCTCCTTGACGCCGGAGGTCATGTCGGTGGCGATGACGCCGGGTCGGACCTCGTAGACGACGATCCCCTCGGGGGCCAGCCGCGCCGCCCACAGCTGGGTGGCCATGGCCCCGCCGGCCTTGGACAGGCAGTACTCCCCGCGGTTGGTCGAGACGACCGTGGCGGAGATGGACGAGACGTTGACGATGGTGCCGACCGGCGCCTCGGGCAGCCCGGTGAGCTCGCCGCGCGCCTCGATCATCGCCGCCGCAACCCGCTGGGTGAGGAAGTACGGCCCGCGCAGGTTGATGTCCATGACGCGGTCGTAGCTCTCGGGCGTCGCGACGAGGATGTCGTCGCGCACGCTCGGGGCGACGCCGGCGTTGTTGACGAGGACGTCGATGCGCCCGAACGCCTCGAGCGTGGCGTCGACGTAGCGGGCGTGGTCGTCGAGCTCGGCGACCGAGCCGCGCACGTAGATCGCCTCGCCGCGCTCGCGCAGCGCGCCCATGACGTCGGCCGGCTCCTCCCGGGTGGCCAGGATCGAGACGGCGTACCCCTCGTCGAGGAGCCGCTCGCTGATCCCCAGACCGATCCCGCGGTTCCCGCCGGTGATCATCGCAACCTTCGGCATCGTCGCCCTTCCTCGTCGTGGCCGGCCCGCTCCGGTGCCGGTCCGCCTCGCGGCGGGCCCACGGGTCACACCGCGGGTCCCACCCGATCCTGCCAGCCCGACCCCTCGCTGGCAAGCGCTTTCCACCGCGACAGGCTCGGGTCCCGCCCCCACGCCGCCGGTCAGGCGAGCGTCGTCGGCACGTCGAACGCCTCGACGACGGTGTGCAGCTCCTCCCTGGTCAGCCCCTGGGCGCGGCCGCCGGCCACGAGGTCCATGTACTCGTAGCGGGCGCCGGTCTCGGCGTACTCGATGCGGTCCACGGCCCGGGTGACGGACAGGTCCGAGCGTGCCATGACCCCGTGCTTGCTCCACAGGACGATCTCGTGCTCGCGCAGACCGGCGACGTTGGCCGCCATGAGCTCGGGCGAACCGGGGACCATGAACTCCAGCACGCCGATGCCCTGCGGGACGGCGACGATCGTCTCCGGCTCCCACCGGATGATGCGGGCGTTCATCGCCTCGGTGGAGCGGTACGCCTCGATGTGGCTGAGGTAGGTGAGGTTCATCGGCTGGGCGTGGACGACGGCCTGGAAGACGACGTCGCGGCGCTCGACCTGGTCGTTGTGGACGGCGAGGTGGGAGTTCAGCTCGGACGTGAGCCGCTCGAACAGGCGCCCGGGCGCGGTGCGCAGGGTCGCCGTCGTCCCGCCGTCGTTGACGCTCAGCGCACCGATGTTGGCGAGCGGATCGTCGGAGATCTGCCGCAGGCGCCGGCCGGAGCCGGTCACGAGGAGGGTGCGGCCGGCGAGCGCGGGCGCGGCGAGGGGCAGCTCGATCTCCTCGGCGAGGGGGAAGCGGCGGCGGACCTCCACCTCCCAGCCGAGCTGGACGGAGATGTTGCCCGCCCCGGCCTCGCTCGCGTCGATCTCGCTGATCCGGCTGCCGGCGACCCCCATGCTCGCGAGGATCTCGTCGAGCTCGGGGTAGGGGGCGGTCACGGGCATGGTGTCTCCTTCTGGCGGTGCGCGACCCTCACGGCCGCAGCAGGTCCTCTGCGTGGTCCCACGCGGCCTCGGTGCCGGCGGGTCGGTCCCGGGCGGTGCGGGCGTGGGTGGGCTCGTAGCGGGTGGTCGGCACGGACGCGGCGACCACCCGGCGCAGGGCCGGCAACCCCGGTGCGACGTCGCCGAGGCTCTGGGCCTGGACGAGGAGGTTGCCGAGCGCAGCCCCCTCCGTGGGCCCGGCGACGACCGGCAGGCCGGTGGCCGCGGCCGTGAGTCGGCACAGCAGCGCGTTGCGGGCGCCGCCGCCGACGAGGTGGATCACCCCGACCTCCCGACCGGCGAGGCCGGCCGCGGTGCGCACGGCGCGCCGGTAGGCCAGGGCGAGGGAGTCGAGGATGCAGCGCACGGTCTCGGCCGGGCTCTCCGGCGGGCGCTGCCCGGTGCGCCGGGCGGCCTCGGCGATGCGGGCGGGCATGTCGCCCGGCGGCAGGAACGCCGGGTCGTCGACGTCGACGACGCAGCGCAGGGCGGGTACGTCGGCGGCCGCGGCGAGCAGCCCGGCGAGGTCGGCGTCCTGGCCGCGCTCGCGCCAGGTGCGCAGGGTCTCCTGGAGCACCCACAGGCCCATGACGTTGCGGAGGTAGCGCACGGTGCCGTCGACGCCGAGCTCGTTGGTGAGGTTGGCGGCGCGGGAGGCCTCGGTGAGGACGGGGGCGTCCAGCTCGAGGCCGACGAGGGACCACGTGCCGCAGGAGATGTAGGCGAAGTCCTCCCGCTCGGCGGGGACGGCCGCGACCGCGGAGGCGGTGTCGTGCGAGCCGACGGTGACGAGGTGCGGGTAGCGGCCCGGGGAGCCGGACCCACCGGCCGGGGCGAGCCCGATCCGGTCGAGGATCTCCGGGCGCAGCGGCCCGAGGTCGGTGCCCGGCTCGACGACCGGGGCGAGCAGCCCGGCGACGTCGGTCCCGTACGCCGCCCCCAGCCGGCCGACGACGTCGGCCGACCAGTCCCGCGCCCGGACGTCGAGCAGGCCGGTGGTCGAGGCGTTGGTGACCTCGGCGACCTCGGCGCCGGTGAGCCAGTAGCCGAGGAGGTCGGGGACGAGCAGGGCGCGCCGGGCGGCGGTCAGGGCGGGCGTCCCGGCTGCGGCCGCGAGCTGGAAGATGGTGTTGAACTGCTGCACCTGGACGCCGGTGGTGGCGTACAGCTCCTCGGCCGGGAGGTGGGCGAAGACCTGCTCGGGCACTCCGTCGGTACGGGCGTCGCGGTAGTGCACGGGGTTGCCCAGCAGGGCGCCGCCGGCGTCGAGAAGGCCGTGGTCCACGGCCCAGGAGTCGATGCCGACGGCGGCGAGGTCGCCGCCGGCCGCGGCGCGGCGCAGCCCGTCGAGGATCCCCGACCACAGCGCGAGGACGTCCCAGTGCAGGGTGGTCCCGCCGCGGGTGGGGACGGGCACCGCCCCGTTGGGGAAGCGCCCGACCTCCTCGGTGACGACGCGCCCACCCTCGACCCGGCCGGTGATGACCCGGCCGGACGAGGCGCCGAGGTCGACGGCGGCGTAGGTCCTCACGGCCGGGCCCTCACCGCAGGAAGGCGGCCGCGACGCCGGAGTCCACCGGGACGTGCAGGCCCGTGGTCTGGACGAGGTCCGGACCGGTCAGGGCGAGCACCGCGGCGGCCACGTGCTCGGGCAGGACCTCCTTCTTCAGCAGGGTCCGCCGGGCGTAGTACGCGCCCAGCTCCTCCTCCGGGACGCCGTAGACGGCCGCCCGCTTGGCGCCCCAGCCGCCGGCGAAGATGCCGGAGCCGCGCACGACGCCGTCGGGGTTGATGCCGTTGACGCGGATGCCGTGCTCGCCCAGCTCGGCGGCGAGGAGACGCACCTGGTGGGCCTGGTCGGCCTTCGTGGCCGAGTAGGCGATGTTGTTGGGGCCGGCGAAGATCGAGTTCTTCGAGGAGATGTAGACGATGTCGCCGCCCATGCGCTGGGCGATCATCGCCCGGGCCGCCTCGCGCGAGACGAGGAACGAGCCGCGGGCCATGACGTCGTGCTGGAGGTCCCAGTCCGCCGTCGTGGTCTCGAGCAGGGGCTTGGAGACCGACAGGCCCGCGTTGTTGACGACGAGGTCCACCCCGCCGAAGGCGAGCGCGGAGGCGTCGACGAGCGCGCGGACGGCGTCCTCGTCGGTGACGTCGGCCTCGACGGCGACGGCGACGTCGTCCCCGCCGAGGGCGGCGGCGACCTCCTGGGCCGCGGCGAGGTCACGGTCGGCGACGACGACGCAGGCGCCCTCCGCGGCGAGCCGCTCGACCGTGGCGCGGCCGATGCCGGAGCCGCCGCCGGTGACCAGGGCGACGCGCGTGGCCAGCGTCTTCGGCTTCGGCATGCGCTGGAGCTTGGCCTCCTCCAGCGCCCAGTACTCGATGCGGAACTTCTCGGACTCGTCGATCGGGGCGTAGGTGCTGATCGCCTCGGCGCCACGCATGACGTTGATGGCGTTGACGTAGAACTCGCCGGCGACGCGGGCGGTCTGCTTGTCCTTGCCGAAGGAGAACATGCCGACACCCGGCACGAGGACGATCGCGGGGTCGGCGCCGCGCATGGCCGGGGAGTCCGGCGTCGCGTGACGGTCGTAGTAGGCGGCGTAGTCCTCGCGGTAGGCCGCGTGGAGCTCGGTCAGCCGGACGAGGACGTCCTCGAGCGGGGCGTCGCCGGGCAGGTCGACGACGAGCGGCTTGACCTTGGTCCGCAGGAAGTGGTCGGGGCAGGAGGTGCCGAGCTCGGCGAGCGCGCCGAGCTTCTCACGCGACAGGAGCTCCAGGACGACGTCGGCGTCGGTGAAGTGGCCGACCTGCGGCTTGTCGGTGCTCGCGAGGCCGCGGACCGTGGGGGCGAGGGCGGCGGCGCGGGCGCGACGCTCGGTCGCGGGCAGGGCGCCCCGCCCGGCGACCTCGGGACCGAAGGGGTGGGTGCCCTCGGCGGCGAGGGCCTCGGTGCGCGCGGCGATGAACTCCTCCGCGGCGGCGATGATCTCCAGCGAGCGCGCCTCGCTCTCCTCGCTCGTGGCGCCCCAGGCGGTGATGCCGTGGCCGCCCAGGACGCAGCCGATGGCCTGGGGGTTGGCGCGGGCGACCTCGGCGATGTCCAGGCCGAGCTGGAACCCGGGACGGCGCCACGGCACCCAGACCACGCGGTCGCCGAAGCACTCGCGGGTCAGGGCCTCGCCGTCGGCGGCGGTGGCCAGGGCGATGCCGGAGTCGGGGTGGAGGTGGTCGACGTGCGCGGCGTCGACGAGGCCGTGCATGGCGGTGTCGATGCTCGGGGCGGCGCCGCCCTTGCCGTGGAGGCAGTAGTCGAACGCGGCGACCATCTCGTCCTCGCGCTCGACGCCCGGGTAGACGTTCGTCAGCGCCCGGAGACGGTCGAGGCGCAGGACTGCGAGGTTCTTCTCGGTGAGCGTGCCCAGGTCGCCGCCGGAGCCCTTGACCCACAGCAGCTCGACCGGCTCGCCGGTGACGGGGTCGGTCTCGGTGCCCTTGGCGGAGGTGTTGCCGCCGGCGTAGTTGGTGTTGCGCGCGTCGGCGCCCAGGCGGTTGGAGCGGGCGACGAGGTCGGCGGCTGCGGGGTTGGTCACGGGGGTCCTCTCGTGGGTCGGGAAGCGCGGGTCGAGCGGGCGCGGGGTCGTTCAGGGCGGCGGTCGGGCCACGAAGGTCCGGGCGGCTCAGGTCCTGGTCCTGGTGGTGGGTGGCCCGGACCCGGGCTCAGGCGCCCCAGCCGGCCTGGGTTCCGCCCACGCGCTCGGCGGCGATCTTCTCGGCGTAGCCCGACGCGGCGTAGGCGCCCATCGGGTCGGGGTCGAGCCCCATGTCCTGGCGGAGCTGGGCGAGGAGGTCGCGCACGTCGGTGTTGTAGGCGTCCATGAGCACCGCGTTCGCGCCGAGCACGTCACCGGCGGCCTGGGCGGCGCCGAGCGCCTCGCGGTCGACGAGGAGGGCCTTGGCGGTGGCCTCCTGGACGTTCATCACCGACCGGATCTGGCCGGGGATGCGCGGTTCGATGTTGTGGCACTGGTCGAGCATGAAGTTCACGCCGGAGTCCGGCCGCAGGGCGTCGGCGCCGACGATCTCGTGCATGATCCGGAAGAGCTGGAAGGGGTCGGCCGCACCGACCATGAGGTCGTCGTCGGCGTAGAAGCGCGAGTTGAAGTCGAACGCCCCCAGCCGGCCCTGCCGCAGCAGCTGGGCGACGATGAACTCGATGTTCGTGCCCGGCGCGTGGTGGCCGGTGTCGAGGACGACGGTCGCCTGCTCGCCCAGCGCGAGGCAGTGCAGCAGGGAGGTCCCCCAGTCCGGGACGTCGGTGGCGTAGAACGCGGGCTCGAAGAACTTGTACTCGAGCAGGATCCGGTGGTTCTCGTCGAGCTCGGCGTAGATCGCCGCGAGGCCCTCGGCGAGGCGGTCCTGACGGGCACGGAGGTCGTCCTGGCCGGGGTAGTTGAGGCCGTCGGCGAGCCAGATCTTCAGGTCGGTCGAGCCCGTGGCGCGCATGACGTCGACGCACGCGCGGTGGTGGTCCACGGCCTTGCGGCGCACCCGCGGGTCCGGGTTGCACAGCGAGCCGAGCATGTAGTCGTCGTCCTGGAAGACGTTGGAGTTGATGGCGCCGATGCTCACCCCGAGGTCCTCGGCGTGGCGGCGCAGCGCGCCGAAGTCCTCGACGAGGTCCCACGGGATGTGCAGGGACACGCGCGGCGCGACGCCGGTGTACCGGTGCACCTCGGCGGCGTCGGAGATCTTCTCGAAGGGGTCGCGCGGCACGCCGGCCTGGCCGAAGACCTTGAACCGCGTGCCGGAGTTGGCGAACGCCCAGCTCGGCAGCTCGATGGTCTGTTCGCGCAGCGCGGCCGTCGCGGCCCGGCGCCGGTCGTCGATGCTCGACGTCGTCACGGTGTTCCTCGCTCCTGGTCGTCGCTCCACTGCTCTGTGAAACGTTTCATCCAGCGTAGCGAGGGCGGCGGCGCGTCGTCAACCGGTGCGGGTGAGGAAGATCGGCGTGGCGGCCAGGCCCCACCCTCGCACGCTCGGCGGCGGACCGGCTGACGCGCCGCGCCGCGCCCATGCTGGGGAGCTTCCGACGGTGGAGAGCCGTCGGATGTGACCCGAACCGTCGGATCCTCCCCACCGACCCGGTGAAGCTTCCCCGCAGGCTCCTCAGTCGGTCCGGCCCAGCGCGGCCCGCTGGGCGTCGAGGTCGAAGACGCACTCCAGCTCGACGAACCCCTCGTCGGGCGGGCCGTCGGTGCCGAAGAGCTCGGCCATCTCGGCCTGCCACCGGGTGTTGACCTCGCGAGCGGCCATCGCCTCGCGCGCGGCGTCGAAGTCGTCCACGTCGACGACCCCGACGAGCAGGCCGTCCGGCGCGAGGTGGAGGGTGTAGTCGCGCCACCCTGTCTCGTGCAGCGCGTCGAGCATCGCCGGCCAGACCTCGGCGTGCCGGGCCTTGTAGGTCTCGACCTGGTCGGGGCGGATGCGGGAGACGAAGCAGACGCGGGCCATGGTTCCTCCGTGGGCGATCGCCCCGTGAATCGGTTCAGGGGCACAATGGACGCTAGGGAGGTCCCGGGGGGTCGTCAAGGACCGCGTGGGCACGAGGAGGCGCCGGATGAGCACGACCGAGAATGTCCAGCACTCCGGCACGACCGACGCGGTCGAGCCGGCGGCAACGTCCGTGCGCCGCTCGAGCATCAACGACGTCGCACGCCTCGCCGGCGTCTCGCTGGGCACGGTCTCCAACGTCCTCAACCGGCCCGACCGGGTGGCCCCGACCACCCGCGAGAAGGTCGAGCGTGCGATCGCCGAGCTCTCCTTCGTGCGCAACGGATCCGCGCGGCAGCTCCGGGCCGGGAAGATCACCACGGTCGGCGCCGTGCTGCTCGACATCGCCAACCCGTTCTTCACCGAGGTCGCCCGCGGCATCGAGGACCGACTCGCCGAGGACGACTACACCCTCATGCTCGCCAGCTCCGACGAGGACCCACGCCGTGAGGCGCGCTACCTCCGCCTGTTCGAGGAGCACGGGGTCCTCGGTGTCCTGGCGACCCCGGCCGGCGACGACCTCGGGCCCCTGATGCGCCTGCGCGAGCGCGGCCTCGGCATCGTCCTCCTCGACCGGACCTCCCCGGACCCCGGCATCTGCTCCGTCGCCGTGGACGACGTCGCCGGAGCGGCGATGGCGGTCACCCACCTCATCTCCCAGGGCCACCGGCGCATCGGGCTGGTCAACGGCCCGCCCTCGATCAAGCAGTGCGTCGACCGACGCGCCGGCGCGGTGCGGGCCCTGACCGAGGCCGGCCTCGACCCTGACGAGGCCCTGGTCGAGGTCGTCGTCCCCTCCCTCAACGCCACCGGCGGCGAGCAGGGCGTGACCGAGCTGCTCGCCGGTGGCCCGGTGCCGAGCGCACTGTTCTGCGTCAACGACCTCACCGCCCTCGGCGCGATGCGCGTCCTGCGTGCGCACGGGCTGTCCATCCCGGGCGACATGGCCGTCGTCGGCTACGACGACGTGGACTTCGCCGCGATGCTCATGACCCCGCTGACGTCGGTGCGCCAGCCCACCCACCAGCTCGGCCACCTCGCCGCCGACATGCTGCTGCGCTCGGCCGGGCCCGACCACGAGCCGGCGCGACAGGTCGTCTTCACCCCCGAGCTCGTCGTGCGGGAGTCGTCGCAGCCGGTCACCGCCGCCGGGTGAACGGGGCCGCCCCCGCCGAGCCGGGCTCAGCAGGGGCGGCCGCCGCTCAGCTGCCGAGCGCGCCTCAGACCTCGGTGCGCAGCCACGCCGTGGCGGCGCCGGGCAGCCTGCCGTCGGTGAGCGGCACGCTGCTCAGGAGGACCTCACCCGCGGGAAGGGCCACGGTCCGCGCCCCGAAGTTCGTGACGTTGAGCCAGCCGTTGGACCTGCGGAAGGCGAGCACGTCGTCGTCGGTGCTCACCCAGACGAGGTCCTCGTCGCTCTGGAGCTCCCGGCGCAGCGCGAGGGCGTCGCGGTACAGCTCGAGGGTGGAGCCCGCGACGCCGTCCTGCGCCTCGACCGAGAGGTCACCGAACCAGTCCGGCTGGGGCATGACCGCCGCCGCCGGGCCGAACCCGAACGACTCCCCCTCCCGCGCCCAGGGCAGCGGCACACGGCAGCCGTCCCGGCCGACGTCGACGCCGGCGTTGCGGAAGTACGCCGGGTCCTGCCGGGCGTCGGGGGCGATGTCCGCCACCTCGTGCAGACCCAGCTCCTCACCCTGGTAGAGGTAGGACGAGCCGGGCAGCGCGAGCTGGAGCAGCGTCGCGGCGCGGGCGCGGCGCACGCCGAGCTCCCGGTCCAGCTCGGGCTCGGTGCCGCCGGAGAGGAGCCAGCTCCCGCCGTGCTTGTCCGTGCTGCCGTGCCGCGGGGGCAGTCCGTAGCGCGTCGCATGACGAACGACGTCGTGGTTGGAGAAGACCCACGTCGTCGACGAGCCGGACGTCTCGGCGAGCTCGAGGTTGAACGTGATGACCTCACGGAACTGCTCGGCGTCGAAGTCGGCCTCGAGCAGGTCGAAGTTGAAGGCCTGGCCCAGGCCCTCGGCGCTGGCGTAGCGCGCCCGGCGCGACGCCTGCACCCACGCCTCCGCGACCGCGGTGCGGGGCGGGTCGTAGGCGTTGAAGACCGCACGCCACTCGGCGTAGATCTCGTGGACCTCGTCGCGGTCCCAGAGCGGGTGGGTCCCGTCCTTGGGCAGGGCGTCGAGCTCGGCCTGCGTGGGCAGCTCGTCGGGCAGCTGCTTGGCCAGGCCGTGCGCGACGTCGACCCGGAAGCCGTCGACGCCACGGTCGGACCAGAACCGAAGGGTGCGCAGGAAGTCGTCGCGCACCTCTCGGTTGTCCCAGTTGAGGTCGGGCTGCTCGGTCGCGAAGTAGTGCAGGTACCACTGGCCGTCACCGACCGGCTCCCAGGCGGGGCCACCGAAGGCGGAGGTCCAGTCGGCGGGCGGCTCGGCGCCGTCCGGGCCCTTGCCGTCGCGGAAGATGTAGCGGTCCCGCGCCGGGGAGCCCTTCGGTGAGGTGAGCGCCTCCCGGAACCACTCGTGGCGGTCGGAGGTGTGGTTGGGGACGAGGTCGACGACGAGCCGGATCCCCTCCCCGTGCAGGGCGGCGACGAGGGCGTCGAAGTCGGCCAACGTACCCAGGCGCGGGTCGACGTCGCGGTAGTCGTCGACGTCGTAGCCGCCGTCGGCGAGCGCCGAGGGGTAGAACGGGCTCAGCCACACGGCGTCGACGCCCAGGCGCCGGAGGTACGGCACCCGCGAGGTGATGCCGGGCAGGTCGCCGATGCCGTCGCCGTCGGAGTCCGCGAAGGAGCGGGGGTAGATCTGGTAGACAGCCGCCTGGCGCCACCAGGCGGCGTCGTCCTTGCCCAGGTCGGGCATGGCGCGGACGTCGAGAACTTCGGTCATGGGCTTCGGGCTCGCTCTCTGTACGGATCGGGTGTGTCGGTGCGGTGTGCCGGTGCGGGTGTGTCGGTGCGACTCGCCCGTGCGGACGTGCCGGTGCGGTGCGGGTGTGCCCGCGGGTGTGCCGGTTCGGCGGTGCCTGTCGGGCCGGTGCTACTTGATGGCGCCCTGGGTGACGCCGGCCATCACCCATCGCTGGGTGAAGACGTAGACGACGATCGCGGGCGCCATGGCCATGAGGTAGGACGCGAACGCGACGTTGTAGTTGCTGCTGAACTGGGTCTGGAACACGCTCTGCAGCACCGGCAGGGTCTGCTGCGTGGAGTCGGCGATGATGAGCGAGGGCATCATGAAGTCGTTCCACGACGCGAGGAACGCGAAGATCGCGACCGTCGCGCTCATGGGCGCCATCATCGGGAAGACGACGTGGCGGAAGGTCATCCACGTCGACGCACCGTCGAGCCGCGCGCTCTCCTCGAGCTCCTCGGGCAGGGAGCGGATGAACGCGGTGAAGAGCATGACGCTGAACGACAGCTGGAACATCACGTGCAGGATCGCGACGCCGACCGGGTTCGCCAGCCCGACCATGCCGGTGAGCTTGACCTGGGACAGCGCCAGGACGGGGAAGGGCAGGAACATCGCGGCGAGGAGGTAGAAGAACGACCAGCGGAAGAACCGCCGGTCCCAGTTCCGGGCGATGGCGAACGCGGCGAAGGCCGCGAGGATCACCGTGCCGACCACGGTGATCGCGGTGACGAACACCGAGATCCCGAACCCGCGGGGGAAGTTCGTGAGGTCCCAGGCGGCGACGAAGCCGTCGACGCTGAGCGGGGAGGGCAGGGAGAAGGCCTGGCCGTCGACGGACTGCTGGGTGGTCTTGAAGGCCATCGTCAGGGTCGCGTAGAGCGGGGCGAAGACGGCGAGCGAGCACAGGAGGAGCACGGTGGTCGCCGACCAGCTCGGCCGGGTGTCGCCCGACCGGGCCTTGAGCGGGCGCCGTCTCACGGGGACCTGTGCGGGGGCGGTCGTGACGCCCGTCTGGCTGGTGGTCATCAGAACGCAGCCTTTCCGCGCGTGAGGCGCAGCTGGAGCACGGCCAGGACGACGGCGATGAGGAAGAAGATCGTCGCGTTGGCCATCTGGTAGGCGTAGTCGCCGCCGGTGAAGCCCGAGAAGATCGTCATCGCGACGCTCCGGGTCGCGGTGCCGGGACCGCCGTTGGTGAGGCCGACGATGATGTCGTAGGCGTTGAGGAAGTTCTTGAAGCCGATGATGATGTTGATGACGACGTAGCCCGCCACCAGCGGCAGCGTGATGGCGAGCAGTCGCCTGGTCGCCGACGCACCGTCGAGAGAGGCGGCCTCGTACACCTCGCCGGGGATGGACAGGATGCCGGCGATGTAGATGAGCAGGGCGGAGGGGATCGCCTGCCAGGCGGTGACGATGACGATCGTGACCCACGCGAGGTCGGGGTCGGCGAGCAGGCTCTGCTCGAGGGGTCCGAACCCGATCGCCTGCCCGAGCTGGGGCAGCGAGTTGGAGAAGAGGAAGTTGAAGACGTAGGCGATGACGATGCCCGAGATGACCATGGGCAGGACGAAGATCGCCCGCAGCGCCATCTTGCCCCGGATCTTGGCGGTCAGGCCGACCGCCAGGAGGAAGGCGACGACGTTGACCAGCAGGACGGTGACCAGGGCGAAGCCGACCGTGAACCCGTACGAGCTGAGGATCGCCGGGTCGGAGACCATCGCGACGTAGTTCGTCAGGCCGACGAAGTCGAACTCGCCGAAGCCGACGGAGTTCGTGAAGCTGAGCGTGATACCCATGATCGCCGGCACCGTGATGGCGAGGGTGAACAGGACGAGCGAGGGCACGAGGAAGAGGTAGAACGTCAGGCCGGCGGGGCGCCGGCCGCTGCCGGATCTCGCGGGCACGGCGGCGGTGCCCCGATCCGGTCGGGTGGCTGTGGTGGTGGCCATGGGGTGACTCCAGTTCTCGGCGGTGAGGCTGGTCAGGATCGGAAGGCGAGGCGGGCCCAGTCCGCGTCGAGGGTGCGCAGGACGGACTCCGGGCGTGCCCCGGCCACCAACGACTGGGCGTAGTTCTGCAGCGGGATCGACTGAGGGACCAGCTGCGAGGCGCCGATGTAGAAGGCGGCGCGGTCGTAGTACTCCTTGAGCTCGACCAGGGTCGGGTTCGTGACCTCTGCGGCGTCCTTGGTGACGCCGAAGCCGAGGTTGTCGGCGTTGTAGGTGTCGATGATCTCCGGCTGCATGAGGAACGCGAGGAACTCCCGCGCCGCCGCCTTCTTGGTGGAGCCCTCCGGGATCCACAGGGCCAGGTCGATGTTCACCCGGACCTTGCGGTCCTCCGGGTCCTGGGTCATCGGCAGGGGGAACGCCCCGACGTTCATGTCGGGGTTCGTCTTGGCGATCTCGGTGAGGGCCCACGGCCCCTGCAGGTACATGGCGGCCTCGCCGTTGGCGAACGCGAGGTTGCCGTCGCCGTAGCCTCGGCTGGGCGCGTCGTCGTTGGAGTACGCGGCGATCTGGGTCATCCGCTCGACCGGCTCGAGGAACTGCTTCTGGAACGCGACCGGCGAGCCCGCGCCGACGTCCGCCCCCTGCGCCTTGAGCCGGGTGAAGAAGTCGGTCGTGTCGAGCATGCCGCCGACGGAGTAGTCGAAGTGGCCCTGGGCGATCGTCCACGGGTCGCGGAACGTGCTGTAGACGGGTGTGACGCCGGCCGCGGTGAGGGTCTCGCAGAGGGCGACGAAGTCCTCCCACGTCGTCGGCGGCTCGAGACCGTGCTCCGCGAAGATGTCGCGGTTGTAGAGCACGGCGGCCGCCATGAGGGAGTACGGGATGACGCTCGTCCGGCCGGGGTAGGTGGCCGTCACGTCGATGAGGGGCTGCAGCTCGTCCTTGATCCGTGCGGCCTCCGGCATGTCGCCGAGGTCGCTCAGGGCCCCACGCTCGATGTAGCGGGAGATCTCGAAGTTGTAGTTGAGGCAGCCGATGTCCGGCGGGGACTCCCGCACGAAGGAGCCGGCGAGGTTGGAGGTCGCGTCGTGGCGCACCCGGATGCTCGACTGCGACTGGTGGAACTGCTCGATGAGGTCGTCGAAGTAGCCGATCACCTCGGGCTTGGACTGGTAGAAGGTGATCTCCGTGACCCCGGACCGTGAGGTCGGGGCACAGCCGGACAGGGCGAGGCCGGCCCCGGCAGCACCGAGACCGCGCAGGAACGTCCGGCGGGTCAGGGCCCGGGAGGGCAGGGGAGGCTGGGAGGGCACGTCGTCGTCTCCTTCGATGCGAACGTGGCGGTACGGTGCGGCCAGGGATTGATTTAGCATCTAAATTTAGGCGCAGGGTTTAATGTAGGGACGTGCGCCACCCAGGTCAAGACCCCAGCCGCAGCACGCCGCCCCCGCCGCAGCTGCTGCGCCGGACGAACATGTCCGCGGTGCTGGACCACGCCTGGGACGTGCCCACGTTCACCGCGACGGACGCCATGACCGCCACCGGCCTCACGCGCGCGACCGTGCTGGCGCGGGCCGACGACCTCGTCCGGCTCGGCTGGCTCCGCGAGGTCGAGGACCACCGGCCGCCGGGCGGGGCGACCAAGGGCCGGCCCGCCCGGCACTACGCCTTCGAGCCGCGGGCGGGGTACGTCCTGGGGGTCGACGCAGGCCAGCACCGGGTGACCGCGTGCGTCGCCGACCTTCGGGGGGGCGTCCTCGCCCGCGCGGAACGCACCCAGCGCGACGACGAGGACGCCGCCAGCCGCGTGGCCGTGACACGCGCCGCCGTGGCCGAGGCGCTGGACGCCGTCGGCGCCGACGACCGGGCCGTTCTCGTCACGGTCGTGGGCATCCCCGCACCCGCTGACGACCGCGGACGCTCACCTGCCGGGCAGGACGGATACTGGCCGAGGATGAACGCCGACCTCGCCACCGAGCTGGCGGCCGGGCGGACCGTCGTCGACAACGACGCCAACCTGGCCGCGATCGCCGAGGGCAGCGTCGGCGCCGGGGTGGGTGCGTCGTCGTTCGTCGCCCTGCTGTCCGGGGAGCGGTTCGGCGCGGGCCTCATCGTCGACGGCACGCTCCTGCGTGGCCGGCACGGCGGCGCCGGAGAGCTGCACCTCCTCGACCTCGTCGAGGACGTCGGGTCCGCGGACGGCCTGGGCTTCGTCGCCCGCGCCTGGGCGCAGGAGGCCATCGACGCGGGCGATGTCCCCCCCGGGTCGCTGATGCGCCGCCGGGCCGCCGAGCCGGCCGAGCTGGTCGACGTCGTCGAGGCGGCGCAGGCCGGGGAGGAGGCGGCCGCCGCGATCGTCGACCGCCTGGGCGAGCGGCTCGCCCGGGTGGCCGCCGTCCTCACGGGCCTGCTCGACGTCGAGCGGGTCATCGTCGCCGGCGCCCTGGCCCAGGCCGCCGGCCCCATCGTGGAGAGTGCCGCGGCGAAGCTCCCCGCGCACACGCACCTGCCGGTCCCGACGCTCGTCGCGTCCACGCTCGGGGCCGACAGCGTCACCCTCGGTGCGGTGCACCGCGGCGTCGCGATGGTCCGGGCCGACCCACTCCGGTTCGAGCTGCCGGAGCTCGCGGGCGTCGCGGCTCACGCGTAGGTCTGCAGCAGGACGCGTCGTCAATGTCCCGAGCAGACGCGTTGCCCGGGTCCGGAGCAGACACGTTGCCCGGAGCTGAAGACGGACGCGCCCATTCGTGGATTGAAACGTTTTAGACATGCGGCTACGCTGCGGAGAGTCCCCCGAGCGAAGGAGCAGCGGTGACTCTCAAGGCCGCCATCGTCGGCACCGGTGCCGTCGCCCACCTGCACGCCGAGGCGCTCGCCGCCGACCCACGCGTCGACCTCGTCGCGGTGGCGAACCGCGGCGCCCGGCGCCGGGAGGAGTTCGCCGACCGATGGGCGGTCCCCGGCCGGCACGAGACGCTCGACTCGCTGCTCGACGGCGAGGACCTCGACCTGGTCATCCTCTGCACGCCGCCGGAGCTCCACCGCGAGCAGACCCTCGCCGCCTGCGCGGCGGGCGTGCACGTGTTGTGCGAGAAGCCGCCCGCGCTCTCCCTCACCGAGCTCGACGAGATGCAGGCGGCCGCCGACGCGGCGGGCATCGCGTTCGGCATGGTCTTCCAGCAGCGCACCGGCACCGCGGCCGCGCACGTGCGGTCGCTCCTCGACTCCGGCGAGCTGGGCCGTCCGCTCCTGGCGCAGTGCCAGACGCTCTGGCTGCGCCAGGACGACTACTACGCCGTCGACTGGCGCGGCACGTGGGACGGCGAGGGCGGCGGGACCACCTTCGGCCACGGGATCCATCAGATGGACCTGCTCGCGCACCTCCTCGGCGACTGGGCCGAGGTCGACGCGAGGCTGTGGCGGCTGGCCCGCGAGATCGAGATGGAGGACGCCTCGACCGCGATCATCCGCTTCGACAACGGGGTCGTCGCCACCGCCGTGTCCTCGGTGCTCTCGCCGCGCGAGACGAGCTACCTGCGCATCGACACCGAGCTGGCCACGATCGAGGTCGAGCACCTCTACGGTCACGACCGCGGCAGCTGGAGGGTCACCCCTGCCCGCGGCGTCGACCCGGAGCGGGCCCGCACGTGGGAGCTGCCGGAGGACGACGAGCCGAGCGGGCACATCCCGTTGGTGCGCGCGTTCGTCGACGCCGTCGCCGCGGGGCAGCCGCTCCCGGACCTGCTCACCCACGCCCGCCGTCCGCTCGAGCTCGTGGCCGCGATCTACGCCTCAGCCACCCACGGCCGATCGGTGACGCCGGAGGTGCTCGACGCCGACGAGCGCTTCACCACCGGGCTGCGCGCGGAGGTCACCGACCTCCGGCCGGGCGCCGCCGGGCCGGCAAGCAGCGCGTCCGGTCGCGAGTGACCGGACGGGCGCCGTCCAGTCGGTAGCCGCCCAGGCCGAACCGCCCGAGACCTCGGCCGCCCGGCACCGATCCGCCCCGTCAGTACCCGCCGGGCACGTCTTCGCCCAGTCAGTACCCATCGGACGCGGCTTCGCCCAGTCAGTACCCACCGGGTCGAGTCAGCAGAAACGTTGCTGCTGACTCGCGCCGGAGGGTCCTGACTCAGCCGCGGGCTCACCCCCCGAGCGAAGCCCACGGACTCACCCGCGGGCGAATCCGGCGGGCTCAACCGGGCGAATCCGGCGGGCTCAAACGAGCAACACCTGCGGGCTCAACCCCGAGCAACACCCTCGGGCTCAGCCGCATCCAGCCCCGCGAGCGCCGTGCGGCCGAACCCGGCGAGCGCCTCGGCCCGGACCGGGTCGGCGGCGCCGTCGGCGATCACGACGGCGTAGCGCAGGTCCAGCGTCCCACCGGGCGGGAACGGCACCTCCTCGCTGAAGAACGGCGCCGGGTTCACCCCGGCGAACCACTCGTTGCGCACGAACCACTCGGGCGGGTGGTGGGGGTTGGCGCCGTCGTCGACGACGACGAGGCTCGAGGACTCCCCGGACCCGTCGTGGCGGCCGGTGAAGCCCATCCACTCCGCGCGGGTGCCGCGGGCCTCCTCCCCGCCCGCCTGCCCGGGCCACAGGATGGTGCCGCCGGTGAAGGCCCTGGGACCACGCCAGAAGAGACCGCCGTACCCGGCGTTCTCGCGGCCGTTCGTCGTGGGCGAGCCGATGTCGAGCGCCTCGTCGGAGACGTTGGTCAACGACGACTCCAGCGTGAGCACCCAGGCCGTCGACGCCGCCCGCGATCCGTCGTCGGGCGGCACGGTGGCCGTGATCCGCCGCGTCTCGCGCACCACCTCGGCGCCGCCGTCGGGACCGTCGGGCTGGGTGTGCCAGGCGAGCTCGTGGGCCAGACGTGCGGCGTCGCCGGAGACCTCGAGCTGGGTGAACCGGACGTGGTCCATGCTCCCGTTGTTCGCCAGCTGCACGTAGCCCTCGTCGCGCACGAAGGTCGGTCCGCCCCAGAAGTTGTGGCGCCCGACGTTCGGCAGCGACAGGGCGATGCCCTTGTGCCAGACGTGGTCGTGCGGGCGGAAGAGCGTCATGAGCTCCCCGCCGAGCGTGCGCACGGGGTGGAGGTAGGGCCGGGGGGACTCGAGCTGGACGTCATCGGGGCCGTAGACGTAGGTGACGAGATCGACGTCGCCGTGACCGACGACGACCCGGTGGCCGAGGTCGTGCCGGACCCTCAGCGCCGCGTCGGTCGGCGCCGAACTCGTCACCCCGGTCAGCGCCACGCTCATCGCCCGGCCCGTCGCTCGACGGCGAGGGCGGCCATGGTGAGCAGCCCACCGGCGAGGAGGAGCAGCGGCAGCAGCATCCACACCATGGTGGCCACCATGACGACGGCGGCCACGAGCAGCACCGACCCCGTGAGGTCGGTGACGGAGCACGAGGCGGCCGCCCGGACGGCGGGCCGCCAGGACCGTCCCGGCTCCCACGTGCCCACCACCCGGAGGGTGACCACCGTGACGGCGACGGCTGTCGCGGCGCTGACCGCCGCCACGACGGTGCCGCCGGGGAGGCCGTTGAGCCCGGCCCACACGTTCGTGGCGAGCAGGGCGAGTGCGGCCGGGACCGCCAGGGCGAGCGGCCACAGGTCACGGACGGCGGAGCGGACGTCGGTCAGCAGGCGCCGGACGGTGTCCGGCTCGCCTGCGAGGTGGCAACGCAGGTGCGCGGCCCCGGCCGCCATGACCAGCACCGCCAGCACCACGGTGATCGCGGCGACGGCGACGGCGGCACCGACGACGGCGACCTCGGTGAACAGCGACATCCGCGACGTCAAGCCTGCGGCGCGGTCGGCGGACCGGTCCGTCTCGCCGCCGTCGGGCAGCTCGTGCCCGCTCGCGTCGGACCGGTCGTCGGGCAGGCCCTCGAACCGGTCCCGGGGTCGGTCCCCGCTCGTCCCGCCTGTCACCGTCGCCCGCTCCCGCGCCGCCGTCCCCATCAGCCCTTGAGCCCCTGGGTGGCGACACCTTCGATGAGGTGACGCTGGAAGAGGAGGAAGAACAGCAGGACGGGGATGAGGGCGAGCACGGCCATCGCCATCTGGGCGCCGTAGTCGGACGTCGACGTCTGGTCCACGAACAGCCGCAGCGCGATGGGCAGGGAGTACAACGACGGGTCCTTGAGGTACAGCAGCGGACCGAAGAAGTCGTTCCAGGACCAGATGAACGCGAAGATCGAGGACGTCACCAGGGCGGGCTTCATCAGCGGCAGCATGATCGAGGTGAAGATCCGCAGGTGTCCCGCGCCGTCGATGCGGGCGGCCTCGTCCAGCTCGCGCGGCAGGTTGCGCATGAACTGGACCATGAGGAAGACGAAGAACGCCTCGGCGGCGAGGAACTTGCCGATGAGGAGCGGGACGTAGGTGTTCACCAGGCCGAGATTGTTGAAGACGATGTACTGCGGGATGATCACGACGTGGAAGGGCAGCAGGAGCGTCGCGATCATCAGCGCGAAGAAGACCTTGCGGCCGGGGAACTCGATGCGTGAGAACGCGTAGGCGCTGACCGACGCCGACAGCGCGGTGCCCACCACGGCCCCCACCGCGAGGATCGTGGAGTTCCAGAAGAACGTCCAGAACGAGATCCCACCGATGCCCTGCAGCGCCTTGGTGAAGTTGTCCAGCGAGGCGTTGGTGGGGATGAGGCTGACGTTGCCGACGATCTCCGACGTGGGCTTGAGCGAGGACATGAGCATCCACAGGCCCGGGTAGAGGACCACGGCGGCGACGGCCAGGACGAACAGGTGGAACAGCAGCGAGCGGACCCGGGAGGAGCGCTGGTGCCTGCTGCGCAGGGCGGCGCTGTGCTCCTCGGAGTCGCGCGTGGTGGCCGGCGCGGTGTCGACGGCGGTCATTTTCCCTCCCCGCTGTAGTGCACCCAGGACTTCGACGTGCGGAAGAAGACGATGGTGATCAGGCCCACGACGACCACGAGGACCCAGGCCATCGCCGAGGCGTAGCCCATGCGGAAGTCCTGGAAGCCGCGGATGTAGAGGTAGAGCGTGTAGAAGAGGGTCGAGCCCGCGGGCCCGCCGGTGCCGCCGGAGATGATGAAGGCGGAGGCGAAGATCTGGAACGAGTGGATGGTCTCGAGCAGGAGGTTGAAGAACAGCACCGGCGAGAGCATCGGCAGGGTGATGGAGAAGAACTTGCGCACCGGGCCGGCACCGTCGACGGAGGCCGCCTCGTAGAGCTCGGCCGGGACCTGCTTGAGGCCGGCGAGGAAGATGACCATCGGGGCGCCGAACTGCCAGACGGTCAGCAGGATGAACATCGGCATGGTCATGTCGGGGTTGCCCACCCAGCCGCCGGCCTCGAGGCCGACCGACTGTCCGAGACGGTCGACGATGCCGTTGTCGATGAACATCGCCTTCCACACGATGGCGATCGAGACGCTCGCACCGATGAGCGAGGGTGCGTAGAACACCGACCGGTAGAAGCCCTTGCCCTGGTGGGCGGTGTTGAGCAGCATCGCCACCGCCAGGGCGGCGGCGAGCTTGATGGGCGTGCCCAGGACCGCGTAGGTCAGCGTCACCTTCGCCGACTGGATGAACCTCGGGTCGTCGAACAGGAGCCGGAAGTTCTCCAGCCCCACCCACGACGGGGCGGCGAAGAGGTTGTAGTCGGTGAAGGCGAGGTAGAGCGAGGCGAGCATGGGGCCGGCGGTCAGGGCGAAGAAGCCCAGCAGCCAGGGCGTGAGGAAGGCGTAGCCGGCCCGGGTCTCCGCCGCCCGCCGTCTCCGCCGCGGGGCGGGGGACGGCGGGACGGCGGCACGCCGACCGGTCACCGTGTCGGTGGTGGTCACGGTTGTCGATCCGTTCGTGGGCGTCGGGAGTCCTACTGGGTCATGAGCTGGGCCTCGGCGAACCACGTCTCGACGAACTCGTCGACCGTGATCGTGCCGTAGGCCAGCTCCTCGGCGAGGCGCTTGTACTCCGCCTCGATGGAGCCGAAGCCCTTGACCGGGATCGGCACGGGCTCGGTGACGTACTCGGCGACGGCGTCCTCGTAGGCGACGACGCGGGCGTCGACGCTGCCCTCCTCGAGCTCCATCGCGTCACGCTGGGCGGCGACCGCCGGGACGCCCTTCGAGGTGCCGAAGATGGCGCCGACCTCGGGGTCGTTGACGAGGAAGTCGATGAGCATGGCCGCCTCCTCCGGGTGCTCGGTGTTCGCGCCGGACGAGAGCAGCATGGACGGCTTGAAGAACATGCCCCGCTCGCCGTCCTCGGGCACCGGCATGGGGAGCATCTCGATGTTCTCGGTGCCCGAGTCGGCGGTGTAGCCGGCGAGGAAGTTGTCCCAGCTGAACTCCGAGGCCGACTCGTTGACGGTGAAGCCGCCCAGCGGGAGGAGCTGGATGCCGCGGTCGACGGGGTAGACCTGCTCGGCCGCACGGAGGTCCTCGGTCATGGCGAGGAAGTCCTTCATGTGCTGCTCGTCGAAGCCGAAGGAGCCGTCGTCCTCGAAGGGGGTGACGCCCTGCTGGACGAGCCACTGCATGAAGAACCAGAAGGTGCCGGTGTAGTCGGCGCCGCCGTAGATCGGCTGACCCTCGTCGGTGGTGGCGCCGGCGTCCGAGACGGCGGCGAGGAAGGCGTTGTAGTCCTCCCAGGTGTAGTCCTCCGGGAGGGGCTCGACGCCGGCCTGCTCGACGAGGTTGGGGTTGACGAACAGCGCGAGCGTGTTCGTCGAGGTGGGGATGCCGATCTGGGCGCCGTCGATGACGCCGGAGTCCAGGAGCGACTGGTCGAAGCCGGAGACGTCGATCGTGGCGTCCGTGTGCTCGGCGAGGTCGAGGAGGTGACCGTTCTCGCTGTACTCCCGCAGGTAGGACAGGTCGAACTGCATGACGTCGGGCAGGGTGCGGCCCGCGGCCTCGGTCGCGCGAGCGGTCCAGTAGTTGGGGAAGTCGGCGAAGGAGGTCTGGACGGTGATGTCCGGGTACTCCTCGTTGAAGAGCTCGAGAGCCTGCTCGTAGCGGGAGGCGCGGTCGTCGTTGCCCCACCAGGTGAACGTGAGGGTGACGGGCTCGCCACCCCCTGCCCCGGCAGTGGCGCCACCCTCGGTGGCGGTCTCGTCCCCGGTGCCGCCGCCTGAGCAGGCGGCGAGAACCAGGGTCATGGCAGTCGCCGTGCCGGCGATCTTGATGAGCTGTCGCTTCATCGGATGAGCCTCCTTGCTCAGTAGGGTGTGTAAGCGCATTCCCGAACGTAGGTGCCGTGCGACCGGCCGGACAAGGTGCGTGAGTGAAACGTTACAATATTGTTGTCCGGGTCACAAGGGCCGACCTCGCCGAGGAGTCGCATGAATCCCGTCCCGCCTGCTCCGCTGCTGCGGCGACCGGCTTTCCGGCTGCTGCTCGGCGCCCAGGCCCTGGGCAGCGCCGGGACGTGGATGCTCCGCATGGCCACGGACTGGCTCGTCCTGGAGCTCACCGGCAGCCCCGCCGCCGTCGGGGTGCTCGTGGCCCTGCAGTTCCTCCCCCTGCTGTTCCTGGGACCGGCGGGCGGGCTGCTCGCCGACCGCCACGACAAGCGCCGCCTCGTCATGGGCGCCCAGACCGCCACGGCGCTCCTCGCGGCGGCCCTGGCCGCGGTCACCCTCACCGGCGTCGTCACCGTGGCCCACCTCTACGTGGCCGCCACCCTGCTCGGCGTCGTCGCCGCCGTCGAGGGTCCGGCCCGTCAGGTGCTCGTCGGCGAGGTGGCGGGCGACGCCTCACTGCGCACCGCCGTCTCGGTGACGAACGCCCTCAACCAGGGCGGCGGGCTCGTCGGCCCGGCCCTGGCCGGGCTGCTCATCGCGGAGGTCGGCGACGGGTGGTCGTTCGGTCTCAACGCCCTCGTCTGCCTGGCGGTCGTGACGCTCGTCGCGGCCATGCGGCCGGCCGACCTGCACCGCGCCGCGCCGGTGGCCCGCGCGCCCGGGCAGCTGCGGGAGGGCTTCGCCTACGTCCTGACCCGCCCGCGCCTGGCCGCCGTCGTCGTCCTCGCCGGTCTCATGGGGGCCTTCGGGCTCAACGGACCCGTCGTGTACTCCGCGTTCGCCGAGGAGGTGTGGGACACCGGCGCCCGCGGGTTCGGCCTGTACAACAGCCTCGCCGCGGCCGGCGCCCTCGTCGGGGCGCTCCTGGCCTCCCGGCTCCCGGGTCTGCGGGTCCGCACCGTCGTGGCCGGCTCCGCGGCGTTCGCCGTCGCCGAGACCGCGGCGGCGCTCGTGCCCGGGCACGCCGCCTTCCTCGCGGCGCTGACCGTCGTCGGCGCCACGACACAGTTCTTCCTCACCAGTGCGGTCTCCTACGTCCAGCTCACCGCCGCCGCGCAGGTGCGCGGGCGGGTGCTGGCCATCTACACCCCCGTCCTGCTCGTCGGCCACGCCCTGGGCGGCCTGCTGCAGGGACGGCTCGCGGAGGAGCTCGGCGTGCGCGCCGGGCTCGCCGTCACCGGCGCGCTCGCCCTGACCGCCACGGCGGCGGTCGCGGCGGTGCTGTGGTGGCGGGCCCGCACCCCGGACGAGGTTCGGCACGACCGTGACCAGCTCCGGCACACCACCGGCCGCCGGCCGGACGAGACGACCGTGCCGTCGGGCACGACCACCAGAGAGGAACCGCAGACATGACCCGAGGCCTGGACTACGGCGCCGACTACAACCCCGAGCAGTGGCCGCTGGACGTCCGGCTGGAGGACGTCGGGCTCATGCGCGAGGCGGGGGTGACCATCCTCAGCGTCGGGATCTTCTCGTGGGCGATGCTCGAGCCGCGCGAGGGCGAGCACGACTTCGGCTGGCTCGACGACACGCTCGACCGGCTCCACGGCGCCGGCATCAGGGTGGCCCTGGCGACGGCGACCGCCTCCCCACCGCCGTGGCTGACCCGCAAGCACCCGGAGATCCTCCCCGAGCTCGCCGACGGCACGGTGCTGCACCCGGGCGGGCGCCAGGCCTACTCGGTGTCCTCGCCGGTCTTCCGTGACTACGCCCTGCGCATGACCCGGACCATGGCCGAGCGGTACGGCGAGCACCCGGCGCTGGCGCTGTGGCACGTGGACAACGAGCTCGGCTGCCACGTCCCGCACGACTACTCCGACGACGCCGCGGCCGCCTTCCGGCGGTGGCTCGAGCGACGCTACGGCACGGTCGCGGCGCTCAACACCGCCTGGGGGACGGCGTTCTGGTCCCAGCGGTACGGCTCCTTCGACGAGGTGCTGCCCCCGCGGACCGCCCCGACGTACGCCAACCCGACCCAGCAGCTGGACTTCGCGCGGTACTCCTCCGACGAGCTCCTCGTCCACTACCGGGCGCTGCGCGACGTCCTGCGCGAGGTCACCCCGCACGTGCCGACGACGACGAACCTCATGCTCTCCACCGGCACGAAGTGGATGGACTACTTCTCCTGGGCGGGCGACCTCGACGTCGTCGCGAACGACCACTACCTGCGCGCCCACGACCCGGAGGGCCACGTCGAGCTGGCCTTCAGCGCGGACCTCACCCGCGGCGTCGCCGGCGGCGACCCGTGGATCCTCATGGAGCACTCCACCTCGGCGGTGAACTGGCAGCCGCGCAACCGCGCCAAGGGCGAGGGCGAGATGCTGCGCAACTCCCTCACCCACGTCGCCCGGGGCGCCGACGCCGTGATGTTCTTCCAGTGGCGCCAGTCCGCCGCCGGGGCGGAGAAGTTCCACTCCGCGATGGTCCCCCACGCCGGGCGGGACACAAACGTGTGGCGGCGCACCGTCGAGCTCGGTGCCGCGCTGGGCGCCCTGGGCCCGGTGCGCGGCAGCCGCGTGCGCGCCGATGTCGCCCTCGTCTTCGACTACCCCGCCTGGTGGGGCGCCGAGCTGGACTCCCACCCCACCCAGGCGCTGCGCTACACCGACGAGGTGCTCGCCTGGTACCGGGCGCTGTGGCGGCGCAACGTCACCGTCGACCTCGTCCCCGCCGGGGCGGACCTCACGGGCTACCGGGTCGTCGTCATCCCGACGCTCTACTGCGTCACCGACCACGCCGCCGCGGCCGTCGCCCGGGCCGCCGAGGCGGGTGCCTCGGTCCTGGTGACGTTCTTCAGCGGGATCGTCGACGAGCACGACCACGTCCGTCTCGGCGGCTACCCCGGGGCCTTCCGCGATCTGCTGGGGGTGCGCACCGAGGAGTTCTTCCCGCTCCTCGACGGCGAGCGGCGCACCCTCGACGACGGCACGTCGTCGCAGCTGTGGACCGAGAAGACGCACCTGGCCGGCGCGGAGGCGGTGCGCACGTACGCCGACGGCCCGCTGGCGGGGTGGCCCGCGGTCACCCGCCGGGCGGTCGGCGACGGCGTGGCCTGGTACGCCGCGACCCGGCTGGACGAGACCGGCACCGCCCGGGTCGTCGACGCGCTCCTCACCGAGGCCGGGGTGGCGCCGGCGGCTGAGGCACCCGACGGGGTCGAGGTCGTCCGGCGGCACGGCGAGGGGACGAGCTTCCTCTTCGTCGTCAACCACACCGGCGCGGACGTCACCGTGGCCACGCACGGACGCGAGCTGATCCGGGCGACCGACGTCGACGGCGAGGTCCGGGTACCCGCGCACGGCGTCGCCGTCGTGCAGGAGAGCTGAGCCCCACGCAGAGCGGGCCCGGTGGGTGATCCCACCGGGCCCGCCCGTTCTGCGGATGTTGCGCCGCCGCACCCCTTGAGGCGTCAGCCGGCGTCCTTGACCTTGACCTTCCGCTCGGGCGAGGTCGTGGTGCCGGTCGCGTTGACGAGCTCGGCGACGTACCGGTAGTCGCCGTTCGCCCGGCCGGTGATCGCGACCTCGACGACCTGCGGCTCGGCGGTGTCGTCCGTCAGGAGCTCGGAGTGGATGACCACCCCGTTCTCGTAGAGGCGGAACACCGTGGCGTTCTGGCCGGCGTTCATGGTCGCGGTGACGGTGTAGTCGCCGTCGTGCACACCGGTGCCGCGCGCGTTGTCGTCGTTCAGGCGCACGTTGCCCGGCGCCGACGGCGGCCGGGCCACGTCCGGGCCGCCGACCGTGGTGATGCTCGGTGCCGGCGGCCGCTCCATGCCCTCACCGAGGAAGTAGCTCGTGTGCGGGGGCTGGTTGTAGGCGACGTTCTGCCCCGCGACGCCGAGCCGGTAGACCGGGTCGTGCATGAGCGTGCGAAGCCGGTGCCCGGTGACGTCGGTGGTGGTGAGCACCCGCAGGGCGGTGGAGTCCGCCGTGCGGTAGACGAGCTCCTCGCGCCAGTCGCCGAACAGGTCGGCCTGGAGTGCGGGGTTGCCCTTGGTGTCGTTGTTGGTGCGCAGGTCGGTCAGGGTCATGAGCTCGACCTGCTCGCCGGCCTCGTAGTCCCACTTGGACACCGTGGGCACGCCCTCGCGGGTCGTGGCGTCGAAGTCGTGGTCGGTGATCTCCCGCAGGAGGTCGCCGTCCCACCAGGTGACGAAGTTCGCCGCCGGGATCTGCTCGCCGATGCGGGTGCCGTCGGCCGCCATGAGGTGGCCGACCTGAGAGTTCCACGCGTAGTCGCCGCCGATGGCCCACGCCTCGGCGCCGTCGAACCGAGGGTCGATGTCCGCGGCCGCACCCCGCCCGGTGTCCCGGTTGCCCGGGATGTCCCAGATGACCTCGCCCGTGGCGAGGTCACGCATGGCGGCGGCCCGGTTGCCGGAGCAGCTCATGCACTCGAACACCTGGAAGACCTCCAGGCCCTCCCGGTCGGGGACGAGGTCCGAGACGTGCATGGCGTCGCCGTGGCCCAGCCCGGAGCTGTTGAGGACCGTGCCGTCGTCGTCGATCGTCATGGCCCCGAAGACGATCTCGTCCTTGCCGTCGCCGTCGGCGTCGGCCACGGAGAACTGGTGGTTGCCCTGGCCCTCGTACTGCTCGCCGGCCTCGTCGGAGTCGAACACCCACCGCTCGACCAGGGCGTCGTCGACGACGTCCCACGCCGCGACCACGGTGCGGGTGTAGTACCCGCGGCTGAAGACCACGCTGGGCCGCTCGCCGTCGAGGTAGGCCACGCCGGCGAGGAACCGGTCGACGCGGTTGCCGTACCCGTCGCCCCAGGCGCCGACGTTCCCGCGCGGGGGCACGTAGTCGACCGTGTCGAGCGCGGCCCCGGTCTCCCCGTCGAAGAGCGTGAGGTACTCGGGCCCGGCGAGCACGTAGCCGCCCGAGTTGCGGTGGTCCGCGTCGGCGTCGCCGATGACCGTGCCGGCACCGTCGGTGGTGCCGTCAGCGGTCTTCATGACGACCTCGGCCCGGCCGTCGCCGTCGAGGTCGTAGACCATGGGCTGGGTGTAGTGGGCGCCCGCGCGGATGTTGCGGCCGAGGTCGACGCGCCACAGCCGGGTGCCTTCGAGCTCGTAGGCGTCGACGAGCACGTTCCCGGTGTACCCGGACCGGGAGTTGTCCTGGGAGTTCGTCGGGTCCCACTTGAGGACGACCTCGTAGGTGCCGTCGCCGTCGAGGTCGCCGACCGAGACGTCGTTCGCCCGATAGCTGTAGGGCTGGCCGTTCACGACGCCGTCGGCGGGCTTGTCCAGCGGGATGTCGAGGTGGCCCTCGGCCCAGACGCCGAAGTCCTCGGTGGCGTCGGCCTCGGTGTCGTCGGTGACGACGGTGACCCGGTAGGTGGAGCCGGCGTCGCCGCCCTCATCGAGGAGGTTCGTCGCCCCGGTGACGGGCTCGTCGGTGATGCGCACGCCGTCGCGGTAGACGTGGAAGGCGATGCCGTCGGGGTCGGTGCCCAGGTGGCGCCAGCCGACGTGGACGCCGTCGTCGGACCGGACGGCGACGGGTGCGCGGTCGAGGTGCTCGGCCTGGCGGACGAGGGTGGTCACGGCCTCGGTCGTGAGCACGGCGGAGGGCTGCGAGGCGCCGCCGGCGTTGACCGCGACGACGCGGTAGGAGTACTCGACGGTGGTGAGGACGTCCTCGTCGGTGTACGACGTCTCGCTCACGCGGGCGAGGGTGGCGAACGGTCCCTCCGGCGAGCGCGACCGCTGCACGTCGTAGGCGGTGGCGGCGTCGTCGCCGGTCCACGTCAGCGCGATGTGCTCCTTGCCGATGTCGGCCAGGGTGAGGTCGGTGGGCGTGGCGGGCGGCGCGACGTCGGGGTCGACGACGCTGACGTCGACCGGGTCGGAGAGGGTGCCCTCACGGCCCTGCGCGACGGCGGCCACCTGGTAGGAGTACTCACCGGCGAGCTGGACCCCGGCGTCGGTGTAGCTGGTGCCGGGCTGCTCGGTGACGAGCTCCGCCTCGCCGTCCGCGGCGGTCCGGTAGAGGCGGTAGCCGTCCACGTCCGGGACGGCGTCCCAGGTGAGCGTCACCGACGGGGCCGCGAAGTCGACGCTCGCGGCGAGTCCGGTGGGCGCGGCGAGGGCGGAGAGGATCTGGATGCCGTTGAGCCGCGGCGAGCTGCCCGCGACGTGGATGGTCATCTGACCGTCCTCGACGACGACCGGGTCGAAGACGCGCTCGTTCACGGTCCCGCTCGAGGCGCCCTGGTCCCCGTAGGCGACGCCCTCGATCGTGTAGGCGGTGCGGCTCGAGGCGATGCCGTCCCCCGACCAGGTGGTCACGTGGTACTCGCCGTCCGGCACGTCGACGACGAAGGTGCTGCCCGAGCCGACGGGGGGCAGGACGAAGTCCCGACGCAGGGCGTCCAGCGCGCCTCCGCGGTCGCGGTCACCG
This sequence comes from Georgenia sp. M64, assembly GCF_038049925.1. NCBI lineage: Bacteria > Bacillati > Actinomycetota > Actinomycetes > Allobogoriellales > Allobogoriellaceae > Georgenia > Georgenia sp. M64. The sequence continues at coordinate 106,687 of NZ_CP145809.1, read as the reverse complement.
AGGTTGAGCTCGGTGAAGCCGTAGCCGTTCTCCGCGGTGTAGGTGGCGGTGCGGGTCACCTCGGTGAAGCCCTCCGCCACCGGCGCGCCCGGCGGCTGGAGGTCGAAGCGGTGGACGACCGGCTCGCCGGGCTCGGCGTACGCCGTCGCCTGGACGGACACGGTTCCGATGAGGGCGCCCGTGGCCACGACCGCGGCCAGGACGCCGCGCCGGCGCCCGGGTGGGGTGGGTGATGTCATCTCTTGCTCCTCGGCGGACGGCGTCGCTGCCGTCCGGCCTGTCGGTGGGGTCGTTCCGGTCGGACGCCGTGCCCCGCGAGGGCTGCGGCGTGGTCGCGCGCCGCCGTGGCGGCGGCGCGCGGGGGTGGCGGCCGGGTGACCGCCACCCCCGCGGGGATCAGCCCAGGAGCCCGCTCGCCACCCCCGCCTGGTGGGTGAGGATCGCCGCGGCCGCGGGCGAGACCGTGCCCGCGGGCGAGCCGAGGTGCCGCACCAGCCGGTCGAGGGCGTCGGCGGCCTGGTCGAACCGCCCGGCCGCCGCGTGGCGTTCGGCCTGCTCCGCCGTCTCGGTGAGCTTGGCGGCGGCCGCACCGCTCACCTCGCCGTCCTCGACGAGCCCGGCCAGGACGTCGGCCGGCGCCGCTGCGGCCCCCGGGGCGCGGTAGGCCGGCACCGGGACCTCGGTGAAGTCGGTGTCCGAGGCGAGGTAGAAGCTCGTGTACGACGGCTGGTTGTACGTCGTGTTCTGCCGGGCCACCTCGGCCCGGTACTGCACGTCGTGCATGAGCGTGTAGAGCTTGCGGTCCGTCACCTCGGTCGAGAGGTAGATCCGGATCGCCGAGCTGTCGACCGTGCGGACGAGCAGCTCCTCGCGCCAGTCGCCGAGGACGTCGGCGACGAGCGAGGGGTTGCCCTTGGTCCAGTTGTTGGTGCGGGTGCCCTCGGCGGTGAGGAGGGTGCCGCGCTCCCGGTCGTCGATCGTCGGGGTGTCGTCGCGCGAGCCGTTGACGATCTGGGTGCTGCCGTCGGCGGCCCAGCGGATGGACTGGTTGGTGCCGGGGGTCGTCGGCGCGAGCTGGGCGCCGGTGGCGCTGAGCAGGCCCGAGCCGTCGGTGCCGCCGGGCATGGACGCCCACACCTCGATGCCGCGGGTGGAGGTGTCGACGTCGCCGATCATGCCGCGCCCGGTGTCCCGGCCGGAGTAGGTGCCGAAGAGGACCTCACCGGTGGCGCCGTCGCGCATCGCGTTGCCGTAGGGCGCCCAGGGCCCGCCCTCGTGGACGGTGAAGATCTCCAGGCCTTCCCGGTCGGGGTCGATGTCGGTGACGTGCATGGCGTCGCCGTGGCCCAGGCGGGCGGTAGCACCGGGCTGGGCGCTGGCCGCGGGCATGGTGTCGAAGGAGGAGTAGAGGAGCGAGCCGTCGTGGTCGATCGTGGCGGCGCCGTAGACGATCTCGTGCCGGCCGTCGCCGTCGACGTCGGCGGCGCTGAGGGAGTGGAAGCCCTGCGTGGTCAGCGTCGCGAACTCCGGGTCGGTGCCGTCGACGCCGTGCGGGCCGTCGTTGAACGGGTTGGACATCGGCGTCCAGCCCGAGTCGACGTACCACCGCTCGCTCAGGTGCTCACCGTCCCAGTCGTAGGCGACGAGGGTGGAGCGGGTGTAGTAGCCGCGAGCGAAGACCGCCGAGGGGTTGACGCCGTCGAGGTAGGCGACGCCGGCGAGGAAGCGGTCCACGCGGTTGCCCGGCTCGATGCGCGACATCGCGTAGTCGCCCCACATGAGGCCGTCGTCGTGGCGGCCCGGCTTGTAGTGGACCGTCTCGAGCTCCTCGCCGGTGGCTCCGTCGAACACGGTGAGGTACTCGGGCCCGGAGAGGATGAAGCCCTCGAAGGTCGTGAGGTCGTTGCGGCCGCTGCGCTGCGGGGCGTAGACGTCGATGAAGTGGTCGACGAGCGCCTCGGCACTCTCCTGGGAGAGCGGGTAGTCGTGGACGGGGTCGATGCCGAGCGCCTCCTCGATGGTCGCGGGCCAGCTCCCCGCGACGACCTCGGGGTGGGAGTCCCAGCCCCGGAAAACCTCGACCAGGTGGTCGCGGTAGCCCTCGGCGCTGAGCCGGTAGTCGTCATCGTTGGAGTACCCGGCGGCGACGTCCTCGGCCGGCAGGGTGATGTACTCCTCGGTCGGGGAGCCGTCGGGGCCGTACGTCACGGTCTTCGTGCCGGGCGCCGTCTTGAGCATCGTCTCGGCCCGGCCGTCGCCGTCGAAGTCGTAGACCATGAACTGCGTGTAGTGGGCGCCGGCGCGGATGTTCGGGCCGAGGTCGAGGCGGTGGAGCAGCGTGCCGTCCGCCTCGTAGGTGTCGATGTAGACGGGGCCGGTGTAGCCCTTCTGGGAGACGTCCTTGGAGTTGGACGGGTCCCACTTGACGACGTACTCGTACGCGCCGTCGCCGTCGACGTCCGCGACGGACATGTCGTTGGCCGAGTACGTGTACGCCTCCCCCACCGGGGTGACGCCGTCGGCCGGCCGCTGCAGCGGCAGCTCGGTGTACGGCTGGGTCCACGGGGAGGTCGTGGCCCCGCGGTCGACCTCGACGCCGTCGACGACGGCGACCACCCGGTACTCGCTCGTCGCCGAGCCGCCGGCGTCGAGGTGGTTGGTGCTGTCGGTGACCGTGGTCAGGAGCTCACCGTCGCGGTAGACGTTGAAGTCGGCGCCGGTCATCCCGGTCGCCGTCGCGCCCGTCACCTCGTGGCCGAGGAGGCGCCAGCTGAGGAAGACGCCGTCGTCGGTGACCGCGGCGACGAGACCGCGGTCGAGGACCTCGAGCTGCGGCTCCTGCGGGGGCGGCGCGGGCGGGGCGGCCGACGCGGCACCGGCCGCGCCGGTGACCAGGGCGGACGCCGCGAGAGCGGCGACGACGCGGGCGGACAGTGTGGGGCTGAGACTCATCGTCGAATCCTTCGCTGGGCTGGATGGCCTTTGTAACGATTCAACGTAGGTGACATGCACTACAGGGGTCAAGAGTTCAGGTGACGATGGTTATGGGGGCATCACGAGCGGGACGTACGTGACCGCCTCAGGCCACCGTGGTCCCGAAGGCGAGGCCGAGGAGGTAGGTCACCCCGGCCGCGCCGTACCCGATGGCCAGCTGGCGCAGCGCGCGGCGCAGCGGCGGGGCGCCGGACAGGACCCCGACGACGGCACCCGTGCCCAGCAGCGCGAGCCCCACGAGCCCGGCGGAGAGCAGGACCGCCGCCGGCCCCGTGGCGCCGAGGAGGTAGGGCAGGATCGGGACGAGGGCACCGACGGCGAAGAACGTGAAGCTCGACGTCGCGGCCCGCCAGCCGGTGCCGATCTCCTCGTAGTCGGGCTCCGCCCGGTCCGGGACGTGGTGGCCGTCGCGAACACGCTCGAGGACCTCGGTCGCGTGCGCGCTCGCCGCGGCGGCGTCCATCCCGCGGGCGCGGTAGACCAGGGCGAGCTCGTTGGCGTCGACGTCGAGGTCCGGCAGGCTCTCGTGCGAGCGGGGGTCCGGCCGGGAGGAGTCGAGGAGCTCGCGCTGGGAGCGGACCGAGACGTACTCCCCCGCCCCCATGCTCAGGGCGCCGGCGAGCAGACCCGCCACACCGGTCAGGAGCACCGTCCCGGAGCTCACGCCCGCGGCCCCCACCCCCAGGACGAGGGCGAGGTTGGACACGAGGCCGTCGTTCGCCCCGAAGACGGCAGCCCGGAACGTGCCGGACATGTGGGAGCGGCCACGCGCGGCCAGCGCCCGGACCACCTCGCCGTGGACGCGCTCGTCCGCCGCCATCGCGCTGGTCGCGTCGCCGTCGCCGTCGTAGGCAGAGCGCTGCTCTGCGCTCTGCGCCAGCGCGAGGACGAAGACCCCGCCGAACATCCGGGCCAGCCGGGCGAGCAGCCGGACCCGCAGCGCACCGCGGACGGGGCGCCCCACCTGATCACCGAGGAGGTCGCGCCAGTGCTGCTCGTGCCGGGCCTCGGCCTCGGCCAGGCCCAGGAGGATCTCACGCTCCTCGCCGTGGCGACGGGCGGCGAGGTGGCGGTACACCGCCGCCTCGGCCCGTTCGTCGGCGAGGTACTGGCGCCACCGGCGCACCTGCTCCTTGCTCGGGCGGCGGTGCACGGGATCGGCGGAGGAGGAGGACATCCGTCCATCGTCGCAGCGGACAAGAGCCCTCCCAACCCCGGCCGGGGTGGGATCGCCCACTGTTCGCCGGACCGAAGAATCGCCGTCGGGGCAAGGAAACCTGAGGTCGGGATGACCAGGAACCGGCCGTCCGGTGCTGACCGGTCAGTCGGGGGAGTGCTCGTCGAGGTAGCGCTGGACGACCGTGGAGTCGAGGTCGCCGAGACCCGCGGTGGTGAGGGCGGCGTACAGCTCACGCAGGGCGGGCAGGAGCGCCGGCACCACCCCGGCCCCCTCCGCGGCCTCGGCGGCGAACGCCAGGTCCTTGATCATGAAGCGTGCCGGGGAGGCCGGGCTGTGGTCGTGGGCGACGAGCTTGTCCTTCTTGACCTCGAGGAGCCGGGAGCCGGCGTAGCCGGAGCCCAGGAGGTCCAGCAGCGCCGCGAGGTCGAGCCCGGCGCGCTCGGCGACGACGGCCGCCTCCCCGAGCGCCGCCGTCGTGGCGGCCACCACGAGTTGGTTGCACGCCTTGGCGACCTCGCCGCTGCCGAGCGGGCCCAGGTGGACCGGCCGGCCGAGCGCCCGCAGCCACGGCTCCGCGCGGGCGACGTCCTCCGGGTCGCCGCCGACCATGATCGACAGCGTCGCCGCGGCGGCGCCCTCGACCCCGCCGCTGACGGGGGCGTCGACCAGGCGCAACCGGCCGGCGGAGCGCGCGCGAAGGTCGCCTCCGAGGTCGCGGACCCCCTGCGGCGAGACGGTCGCGCCGACGACGAGGACGGTGGGCCCGGCGACCCCGGCGAGGAGTCCGTCCTCGCCGTCGGTGACCGCTCGCACGTCGGGCAGGTCCGGCACCATCGCGACGACGACGTCGCAGCGCGCCGCCAGCTCGCGCGGCGTGGCTGCCCAGCGCGCGCCGGCCGCGAGCGCCGCCGCGGCGGTGGCGGGCCGCCTGGTGGTGACCACGAGCTCGGTCCCGCGCTCGGCGGCGGCGCGGGCGAGGTGGAGGGCCATGGGCCGGCCCATCGCGCCGAGACCGACGAGACCCACGCCCCGCGCCGTCGTCGAGGCCGGCACCGGCGTGCCGGGCCCCGGCACGAGCCGGTCCGGTGCGCTCACGACCGCGCGCCGGCGGCGGCGCCCTCGTCGCGCAGGCGCACCGACAGGCACGTCACGCCGCCGTCGAGCTTCTCGAGCTCGCTGATGTCGACGGTGACCACCCGGTGGCCACGCCTGCGGAGCAGCTCCGCGGTGCGCGGGGCGCTGGCCGCGAGCAGGACGGTGCCGTGCTCGAGGAGGACGACCTGGCCACCGCTGGGCTCGGGGACGGGCAGCAGGTCGTCGAAGGGGTGGTCGAGGAGGGGCGGGTGGCCGACGAGGGTGCCGTCGGGCAGGGCGGTGACGGCAGACTTCAGGTGCAGGACCGAGCGCACCGGGACCGGAACGACGCGCGCCCCCATCGGCCCGAGGAGGGCGGCGAGCTGGCGGATGCCGTCGTCGTCGGTGCGGGCGCTACGCCCCACCCGGACGGTGCCACCGAACTTCAGGACGTCGCCACCGTCGAGGGTGCCCGGCGCCTCGATCCGCGCGACCCGGTACCCGGCCTCGGCGGCGGCCTCCGCGACGGCGGGCAGCTCGCCCCGCCGCCCGGGGGCGCCGGGCCGGGTGAGCACGGCGAGGTCGCCGTAGACGACGAGGGTGTCCTCGACGAAGACGGCGTCGGGCTGGTCGTCGGCGGGCTCGACCTCCAGGGTCTGCCAGCCGGCGTCCTGGAGGGTGCGGACGTACTCGGCCCACTGCCGGTGCGCGAGGGCGACGTCCACGGGGCCGCCGCTCGCGTGGGTGACGATCCCCTCGGCGAGGCGGGGTCCGGGACGGCGGACCAGGGCACGCAGGACGGGCATGGGATCAGTCTTCACCTGCGCGCCGACACCGGCGGCCACGACGGGCCGCCGGTGTCGGTCGGACGGTCGCCGGCGTCAGAGCGGGGGCTGCGGCGTGGTGGGCGGCATCGGGCCGTCCGTACCCCGGCCGGTGTTGCCCACGGGGAAGTCGGGGTGGTGCGCGCCGCGTGAGCCGGAGAGCTTGCCCTTGACGGTGGAGGCGACCTTGTCGGTCAGCTGCGACCCGCTGTTCTTCGCGGCGTCGGTGACCCTGGCCTCGACCTTGTGGACGTTCTGCTGGATCTTCGGGTTCTCCCACAGCTTCGCGGTCGCGCCCTTGATCTTCTCGTAACGGGCCCGGCCGGCGCGGGCGCCGAGGACGTAGCCGATGCCGGCGCCGGTGAGGAACGAGAGCTTGCCCATGAAATACCTCCGTGCGTCAGTGGTGCGGTCTGGCCCCGAGCCTAGGTCTGATCGCCCCGCCGCGCGCGCGGTGCCAGGTCTAGCCTGGCGCCATGGCTCACGCGAAGCGGCGCGACACGGACGGCGGCCCCGGGGGCGAGCACGACGGCGAGCGTGACGGCGTCGCCGGCGGCGAGGAGGGCGGGTTCCGCACGACCCGGATCCCACCGAAGGTCTACGCGGCCGAGCTCTACCGGCTCCAGGGCGAGCTGGGCAAGCTCCAGACATGGGTCAAGGAGACCGGCGCCCGCGTGGTGGTGATCTTCGAGGGCCGCGACGCCGCCGGCAAGGGCGGGACGATCAAGCGGATCACCGAGTACCTCTCGCCGCGGGTGGTGCGCATCGCGGCGCTGCCCGCACCGACCGAGCGCGAGAAGGGGCAGTGGTACTTCCAGCGCTACGTCGAGCACCTGCCCGCCGCCGGGGAGATGGTCCTGTTCGACCGCTCCTGGTACAACCGCGCCGGGGTGGAGAAGGTCATGGGCTTCGCCTCCGCGGAGGAGGTCAAACGGTTCATGCGCCAGTGCCCGATCTTCGAGCAGATGCTCGTCGAGGACGGCATCCACCTGCGCAAGTACTGGTTCTCCGTCTCGGACGAGGTGCAGCTCGCCCGGTTCCGCAAGCGCCTGCACGACCCGCTGCGCCAGTGGAAGCTCTCCCCCATCGACCTGGAGTCGATCACCCGGTGGGAGGACTTCTCCCGCGCGAAGGACGAGATGATGGTCCACACGGACACCTCGTCGGCGCCCTGGTACCACGTGGCCAGCGACTCCAAGAAGCAGGCGCGGCTGAACATGATCCACCACCTGCTCGAGTCCCTGCCCTACCACGACGTCCCCTCCCGGGGGTCGGTCGAGCTTCCCGAGCGGCCCGCCGGCACGGGCTACCGGCGTCCGCCGATGTCGGTGTCCTCGTACGTGCCCGACCACGCCTCGGCGCTGGTGGAGGATCCCTCGCGGACCTGAGCCGCTCCTACCATTCCGTCATGCCCACCGCCGAACGGCTCTACCGCCGCCTCGTCCGCCCCGGTCCCGCCGGGGCCGGCGCGGCGCCGGAGCCGGCCCGCCTACCCGGCAACGGGCTGCGCCAGATCGCCGCGAACGCGCTGCTCAGCACCGGTGACCAGGTGGTCAGCGCCAAGACCGTCCTGCCCTGGCTGCTCGCCTCCCTCGGCGCCCCCGCCGTTCTCGTCGCCCTCCTCGTGCCGGTGCGGGAGTCCGGCTCGATGCTCCCCCAGGCGGCCCTGTCGCCGTGGGTCCAGCGCCACCGCGTGCGCAAGGGCCTGTGGGTCGCCGGCGCCGCGGGCCAGGCCGGGGCCACCGCGGCCATGGCCCTCGCGGCGGCGGCGACGACCGGCGCCGTGGCGGGGGTGGCCGTGCTCGCTGCCCTGGCGGTGTTCGCCCTCGCCCGGGCGCTGACCTCGCTGGTGGACAAGGACGTCCTCGGCCGGACCGTCCCGAAGGGCCAGCGCGGCCAGATCAACGGCATCGCGACCGTCCTGTCGGGCCTGGTCGCGATCACCCTGGGGCTCGGCATCCGGGCCCTCGGCGGGGACGACGTCGCCCCGCCGGTGCTCGCGGCGCTGCTCGGCGCGGCCGCCCTCGCCTGGGTCCTCGCCCTGGTCGTCTACTCCGGCATCGTCGAGCCCCCGGCGGAGCCGTCCGTCCGGGCGCCGGACGGTCCCGGCTGGCTCACCCGCGCCTGGTCGCTGCTGCGCTCCGACGCCCCGTTCCGCCGCTTCGTCACCGTGCGGACCCTCCTGCTCGTCTCGGCCCTGAGCCCGCCGTTCGTCGTCGCGCTCGCCGCCGCGGAGGGCGGGGTGGGTCTCGGTGGCCTCGGCCCGTTCGTCATCGCCTCGGGCGTGGCCGGCCTGCTCGGCGGCCGGCTGTTCGGCCGGCTGGCCGACCGCTCGAGCCGCGCCCTCCTCGTGGCCGGGGCCGGTGCCGCGTCGCTGCTCGTCCTGGCCTTCCTCGCCCTGCGGCTCCTGACCGCGGTCAGGGAGTCGTGGTGGCTCCACCCGCTCGTCTACCTGCTCCTGGCCCTGACCCACACCGGGATCCGGGTGGCGCGCAAGACCTACGTCGTCGACATGGCCGAGGGCGACCGGCGCACCGAGTACGTCGCGGTGGCGAACACGGCGATGGGCGTGCTGCTCCTGGTCGTCGGCGCCGTCTCCGGGGCGCTGGCGACGATCGGACCCGAGGCCGCGCTCCTCCTCCTCGCCGCCCTGGGTCTGGTGGGGGTCGCGGTCGGGCGCACCCTGCCGGAGGTCAGCCACCCCTGACCGTCCCGACCGGGCGGGACCTGGGTCCGCGGCGGGGGCCGGGTCGCGGGCCCACGATGGGAGGGCCGGGCCGGTCTCGAGCCCGGTCGGACCGGCGGCGACGGCGCCGGGGCGGCGAGGGAGGCGACCGGTGCGGCGGGTGAGGCGACCGGTGCGGCGGGTGAGCCTCGGTGCCGTCCTGGCGTTCCTCGCGATCCTCGTCGCGACCGCCCTCGCGGTCGTCACCCCCGCGACCGCCCGCTCCGTGCCGGACGGCGTCATCGACCCGACCGCCCGTTCCGTGCCGGACGGCGTCGCCGGAGCGACATCCGGGTCGGCGGGTGCGGCGGCCGCACCGGCGGATCCCGACGCGCCGACGATCTACTACTTCTGGGGCGACGGGTGCCCGCACTGCGCCGAGGCCAGCCCGTTCCTCGCGTCGCTGGCGCAGACCTACGGCGCCACCGTCGTCGACTTCGAGGTCTGGAACCACCCCGAGAACCGCGAGCCCATGGCCGAGATGGCCGCCGGCTTCGGGTTCGAGCCCACCGGCGTGCCGCTGATCTTCCTCGGTGAGAAGTACTGGGTCGGCTTCTCCGAGGAGCTCAACGGGGCCCAGATCGAGGCCGCCGTCGCCACGTGCGCCGAACACGGGTGCCTCGACGCGCGCGAGGTCGCCCGCGCGGGCGGTCCCGGCGTGCTCGACCCGCCCGCGGTGGCGGGGCCGGACCCGGCACCCCCCGCGGCCGCCACGGAGGTGCTGCGCCTGCCGCTCCTCGGCGAGGTGGACCTGGGGGCGCACTCGCTCACCGTGAGCACCGCGCTCATCGCCGTCGTCGACGGGTTCAACCCGTGCTCGCTGTGGGTGCTCTCCGTCCTGCTCGCCCTGACGCTGCACAGCGGGTCACGCCGGCGCACGGCCGTCATCGGCCTGACCTTCATCACCGTCACCGCCGCGATCTACGGCCTGTTCATCACCGGGCTGTTCACGGTCCTCACCGTGGTGGGCATGTCGGCGTGGCTGCGGGTGCTCGTCGCGCTCGTGGCGCTGTTCTTCGCCGTCGTCAACATCAAGGACTACTTCTGGTACCGGCAGGGCCTGTCCTTCACCATCGCGGACGAGCGGCGGCCGGGGCTGTACCGCGGCATGCGCGCCGTGATCGCCAAGGGCGACTCGCTGCCCGCCCTCGTGGGGGCGACCGTGGTCCTCGCCGCGGGCGTCTCGCTGGTGGAGTTCTCCTGCACCGCGGGGTTCCCGGTGCTGTGGACGAACCTCCTCACCAGCCAGGGCGCGACCGCGGGCACCTTCGTCCTCCTGCTGGCGCTGTACCTGCTCATCTACCAGCTCGACGAGCTGGCCCTCTTCGGCGCCGCGGTCGTCGGGCTGCGGGCCACCCGGCTGCAGGAGAAGCAGGGCCGCCTGCTCAAGCTCGCCGGCGGGATGCTCATGCTCACCCTGGCCGTGGTCATGATCGTCGACCCCGACCTCATGGGCGACGTCGGCTCCTCGGTCGCCGTCTTCGCCGTGGCCCTCGCCGCGACGGCGCTCGTGCTGCTCGTCCACCGCGTGGTCCTGCCGCGGCTCGGGATCCACGTGGGGACCGAGGAGAGCCTGCGCCGGTGAGCCGGCGGGGCCGGCCCGGCGCGCGCCGGGCCGGCCCCCACGCTCAGCCGTCGAGCCGGGCCAGCTCCTCGGAGGTGAGCTCGAGCTCGACCGCGGCGACGGAGTCGAGCACGCTCTCCGGCCGGGAGGCCCCCGGGATGGGGATGACGACGTCCGCCTTGGCCAGCTCCCAGGCCAGGGCGACCTGCTGGGGGCTCACGCCCCGCTCGGCCGCGACCTCGGCGAAGGCGGCGTGGGTGGAGCCGAGGTCGCCCGCACGGCTGATGCCGCCCAGCGGGCTCCACGGGAGGAACGCGATGCCCATCTCCGCGCACAGCTCGAGCTCGGGCTCGCTGGAGCGGAACGACGGCGAGAACTGGTTCTGCACCGAGACGAGCCGTCCGCCGAGGATCTCCTGGGCGAGGCGGATCTGGTCGGGGTCGGCGTTGGAGATGCCGGCCATGAGGATCTTGCCCTCGTCGAGCAGGTCGCGGATCGCACCGACCGACTCCTCGTACGGCACCGCCGGGTCCGGCCGGTGGAACTGGTAGAGCCCGATCGCCTCGACGTCGAGCCGCTGCAGGGACGCCTCGCAGGCCTTGCGCAGGTACGCGGCGTCGCCCTGCTTGGTCCACGTGCCGTCCCCCGGACGGCGGTGCCCGCCCTTGGTCGCGACGAGGACGTCGTCGGCGGAGGCCCCGGCCAGGCGCAGGGCCTTGGCGATGAGGAGCTCGTTGTGCCCGACGTCGGTGGGGTCGCGGTGGTAGGAGTCCGCGGTGTCGATGAGGGTGATGCCGGCGTCGAGGGCGGCGTGCACGGTGGCGATGGACCTCGCCTCGTCCGGTCTGCCCTCGATCGACATCGGCATCCCACCGAGACCGATCGCGCTGACGGGACGGTCGCCGATACGGCGCTGCTGCATGTGTCCTCCCACGTTGCTCGCGGGCCCCGGTCGAGGCCCGCGAACACGTTAGACGCCGTCGCCGTCCGCTGCGACCAGAAGCTTCATCCCCTCGTGCGTGGCGGTGAACCCGAGCCCCTCGTAGAAGCGCCGCGCGTCGGTCCGCCGCTTGTCGGTGGTGAGCTGCACGAGGGTGCAGCCGCGCCGCCGGGCCTCGTCCACGGCCCAGGTGATCATGGCTCGGCCCAGCCCGTCGCCGCGGCGGTCCGGCGCCACGCGGACCGCCTCGACCTGGGCGCGCAGGCTCCCCCGCCGGGCGAGGCCCGGGATGAAGGACAGCTGGAAGGTGGCGGCGAGCCGGCCCCCCTCGTCGACCGCGACGACGAGCAGCTGCGCGGGGTCGGCGTCGATCGCGGCGAAGGCGGCCAGGTACGGGGCGAGGTCGCCGCCGTCGCGGCCGGCGCCGAGCTGGTCGGCGGCGAGGAGATCGACGATGCCGGCGACGTCGGTGGCGACGGCGCGGCGCAGCACCACCGTCTCGCCGCCGACGTCCAGACGCGCGAGCACGGCCCCCACGTCAGCGGCGCTCGAGCGGCAGGGCGCCCGGCCGGGCCGGGTTCCTGCGCAGGCCCGTGGGCAGCGCGGGGTTGTTGACCCCGCGCTCGCGCAGGGCCTCCAGGACGTCCAGCGCCGGCCGGTCCCGGTTGAAGGTGTACAGGTGCAGCCCGGGTGCGCCGGCGGCGAGCGCGCCCTCGACCAGGTCCACGGTGGCCGCCACGCCCCGGCGCAGGCGCTCGGCCTCGTCGTCGACGGCGAGCAGAGCCGTCAGGGCCGGCGGCACGTCGACGCCCGTGAGCTCGCCGAGCCGGGCGAGGCGGCCGGGGTCGGTCAGCGGGATGATGCCGGGCAGGATCGGGATGAGCACCCCGGCCGCCCGGGCGTCCGCCACGAGGGAGGCGTAGGAGTCGACGTCGTAGAAGACCTGGGTGATGGCGAAGTCCGCGCCCGCCGCCTGCTTCTCCCGCAGCGCCGCGAGCTCGGCCTCGCGGGTGTGGCTGCGCCCGCAGGGATAGGCGGCCACGGCGACGGAGACGACGTCGGCCGGGTCCACCCCCAGCTCGCGGGCGACGGGCGAGGGCCCGGCCGCCGTGACGCCGGCCTCCCGGCCGCCGTCGGCGCGGGGTGCGCCGAGCTCCTCGGCCTCGACCTGGCGGATGAGCCCGACGAGCTCGCTGGAGCGGGCGAGACCACCGGCCGCGGGGGCCCACACGGACTGACCGGCCGGCGGGTCGCCGCGCAGCGCGAGGAAGTCCCGCACCCCCAGGCCGAGGAGGCGCCGCACGAGCGCGCCGAGCTCCTCGCGGGTGGTCCCGACGCAGGTGAGGTGGGCGATGACCGGGACGCCGGTCTCGTCGAGGATGCGGCGGACCAGGCGCTCGGAGGCGTCGCGGGAGGACCCGGACGCCCCGTAGGTGACGGAGAAGAAGTCCGGTGCGGCCTCGGCCAGCCGCAGGATGCGCTGCCACACGACCTCGCCGAGCTCGGGCCGCCGGGGCGGGTAGAGCTCGAAGGAGACCGTGGGGCGGGTGGTCGGCACAGCCAAGAGGCTAGAGGTGGACATGGGATCACGCTCCATCGGTCCTGGCGGGAGCACCCGCAGGTGCGGGTTGCTGCGGCGTCGGGGAGCCAGGTCTCTCGGCCGCTCGGGATGGACGCTCCATACTCGCCGGGGTATGGGTGCACGCGCCAGCATGCGGGCCCCGCATCCCACGTCCTGAGACATGGGCCTCAGGGCAGGACGACCACCTTGCCGGCGGCGTGCCGGCCCTCGACCTGCGCCACGGCGTCGGCCGCGCGTGTCAGCGGGTAGGTGGCGGTGACGTTCGGGCGCAGACGACCCTCCGCGGCCGCGGCGACGACGTCCGCGAGCACGTCCGGTCCTCGCTCGAGCGCCTGCCCCCCGAGCGCGACGGCGGCGGCGGGGTCGGCCGCGCTGACGACGCTCGCACGGTCGGCCACGACCGCGACGAGGCTGCGCAGCGCCTCACCTCCGGCGAGGTCGAGCACGGCGTCCACCGGGCCGGCTGCCCGGACGGCCGCGAGCGCGCCAGGACCGGAGGCCACGAACGTGACCCCGAGGCTCTCGGCACGGGCGCGCTTGCTCTCGCTGCCCGTGCCGACCACCCGGGTCCCGGCGGCCCGGGCCAGCTGGGCGACGAGATCACCGACCCCGCCCCCCACCCCGATGACCAGGAGCGTGCGGCCTGCGCCGGGGTCGACCTGGTGGAACGCGTCCCAGGCCGCCGTCCCGGCGATCGGGAGGGTGGCGGCGACCTCGTGCGGCAGACCGGCCGGCTTGGCCACGACGTCGCGTCGCCGGGCGAGGGTGTGCTCGGCGAAGGCGCCGGCACCCGGACGCGGGCGGCCCACGACGCCGTCGCCCACGTCGAGGTCCGTGACGTCCGGGCCGAGCGCCTCGACGACGCCGGAGAGCTCCAGGCCGAGGGCGAGGGGCGGCGTGCGGGTGGTCCCGAAGAGCCCCTCGCGCCGCTTGACGTCGGCCGGGTTGACCGCGGCCGCGCGGACCCGGACGAGCACCTCGCCCGGGCCGGGCGCGGGGACGTCCCGCTCGACGAGCGCCTGGTGCTGGGGACCGCCGTAGGCGCGCGCGACGAGCACGAGCGAGCCGGTCACGCCGACGGCCGGGGGTCGGGGCCAGGTCACGGGGCCTCCTTCTGCTCGGCGTGGGCCCAGCGTGGCGCAGGCCGGCGGCGCCGTCGAGCCCTTGGGCCCTGGTCAGGGCCGGGGAGGACGGGCAAGACTGGTCCCACCCGAGACGAGGAGTCCCCCATGGGCGCGCGCAGCTGGTCCGACCTGAGCACCACCCAGCGGCGGGCCGTCACCGCGCTCGGCGTCGCGGAGGCCGCCCTGGCGGTCACGGCATGGGTGGACCTCGCCCGGCGGCCGGCGTGGGCGGTCGCCGGGAGCAAGACGCGGTGGGCGGGGGTCATCGCGATCAGCTGGGTCGGTCCGATCCTGTACCTCACCAGGGGACGGCTGCCGAGGACCTGAGCGCACGAGCGACGGCCCACCCGGCGCGCCCCCCGGGCGCCGGGACGGCGCACCCGGGGGGCGAGTACCCGGGCGGACCGGCCGCGGGGACCGAGGGCCCTTGCCCGGCGTCGCCCCGGGGGTGACGCTGCTGTGGGGGGAGTGAGGAGATCACGATGACCGAGTACACACCCGGGCAGTACACCTCGGGCGCAGCCGACCCCGTCCCGGACGAGGCCGAGCTCCGCCGTCTTGCGGTCAAGCGGCTCAAGGACAAGCGCGACTTCAAGGCTCACCTCCTGGCCTACGTCAGCGTGAACCTCCTGCTCGTGGTCATCTGGTGGATGACCGGGGCGGCGTCGTTCTTCTGGCCGGTCTTCCCGATCCTCGGCTGGGGCATCGGGCTGCTGTTCCACGCGATGGACGTCTACTCCCCGCCGCCGGGACCGGCGCAGATCGCCGCCGAGATGGACCGGCTGCGCCAGCAGCGCTGACCGGACCGGTGCCCGCGCGTAGGCTCGCCGCCATGGGCATCCGCGGCCAGGAGCAGCAGGTCGGCGACGAGCGGCTCCAGGCCGCCACGGGCCGCTCGCGGACGTCCTGGTACACGCTCCTCGACGACGCGGGCGCTCGCGAGTGGGACCACGCCCACATCGCGCGCTGGCTCGGCGGCGAGCACGATGTGGACGCCTGGTGGGCGCAGTCGGTGACGGTCGGCTACGAGCAGGCCCGCGGCCTGCGCCTGCCGGGGCAGAGCTCGCTCGGGCACTTCGAGGCCGGCGTGACCCGCACCCTGCACGCCACCGCTGAGCAGGTCTGGCCCTACCTCGGCGAGGAGGATCTGCGCAGCGACTGGCTCGACGTCGACTGGCCGCTGGTGGGTGCGACCGAGCCGCGCTCGCTCCGGCTCCGGGGCGACGACGGCAGCCGGGTGAGCGTCCTCGTCCAGCCTGTGCCGCCGGGCCGCGACGGCCGCGCCAAGGTCCGGGTGGCGGTCCAGCACACCAGGTTGCCGGGCGCGGACGCGGTTGCGGAGACCAAGGAGTTCTGGCGGGCGTGCCTCGACCGGCTGGCGGCCGCCGTCGGCACCGGCTCCTGACACCGCACGGGCGGGCGGGTCCGCCCGCCCGGCGCGCCCACCTGCCCGACGAGCCCGCGACCGCGATGCGAGACCGGCGACGAAGGGGCTGACCGGCCCCATACCAACCCTTTACCGTGGGGGCATGGCCGAGGTCTCGATCAACACGCCCCGCGGCGTCCACCTCGCGGGGACCTTCGAGCCCGCCGGCGGCCACGCGGCGGTGCTCTTCGTCCACGGCTTCCTCGCCGACCGCCACTCCTCGACCCGGTTCGACCGGCTCGCCGCCGCGTACCGCGCCGCCGGGTACGCCACCCTCCAGGTGGACCTCTCCGGCTGCGGTGCCAGCGACGACGACGTCGTCACGGTGGCGGGAGAGGTCGAGGACATCCGCTCGGCGTCGGCGTGGCTCGCCGAGGAGGGCTACCCGGTCCAGGCCGTGCACGCCCACTCGTTCGGCACGTTCGCGGCGATGCGGGCGGCGGCGCCGCACGTCGTCACCATGGTCCTCACCGGCGCGATGACCGGACCGATGTCGTACCCGTGGGAGGAGATCTTCTCGCCCGGACAGCTCGACGACCTCGAACGGCTGGGGCACGCGCGGATCCCGGACGACAACGTCGCCGCCGCCCGGGAGTACTCCGTGATCTCGCGCCAGACCCTCGCCGACTTCTCTCTCATCGACCAGGCCGAGCTGCTCGGGTCGGTCAAGGTGCCGGTCCTCCTCGTCCACGGGGACCACACCGAGGAGGCCAGCGACCAGGTGGTCATCACCCGCGAGGGGCTGCACCTGCTGCCCGCCGGCTCCCGGCTCGAGCTCCTCGCGGGCGCCGAGCCCGGCGTGGGCGACCGGATGGACGAGGTCGCCCGGCTCGCACTGGACTGGTTCGCCGTCCACCTCCCGGCGGGCTGAGCACCCGGGACGAGCTGCCGGTCGAGGAGCCCCAGCGAGGCTCCCGACCGAGGCTCCCGACCCAGGCGAGCGAGGGAGGCGCCGCTCTCACGCCAGGCGCAGCTGCCACGCCCCCTCGACGCTCGCGGGGACGAACCCCATGCGCTCGTTGATGTCGAGCATGAAGCGGTTCTCGCCGGCGTTCCAGGTGTGCACCCGGCGCGCACCCGGGAAGGTCCGGGCCAGGAGCTGGAGGTTGGCCGCCTTGACCAGGAGCCCGAGGCGGCGCCCACGGTGGTCGGCGCGGACGAGGGTGTCCTGCTGGAAGATGACGTCCTGCTCGCGCCGGTCCAGGGCGGTGAACGCGACCAGCTCAGCCGATGGCAGGTGCTCCACGGCGGTGACCATCTGCGAGCCGCCGCGCGCGACGAGCTGCTCGTCGGCGTGCCGCATCCGCTCGGCGTCCCACGCCTCCTCCTCGAACTCGAGCCCGGCGGAGGGGACGTCGGTGCTCATCCGGCTGCGCAGCGCGGCCATCCCCGCGAGGCGCTCCTCCGGCGTCGGCCCGGTCCACGAGACGAGGCGGTAGTCCGGGCCCGCGACGGCGCCCGCCTCGGCTCGCCAGGCCTCCAGCCGCTCCGGCGGGACCGGCAGCGCCAGGGTCGAGTGGCGCTCGGTCTGCTCCAGGACGAAGCCGTGCGTGAGGGCGAAGCGGGTGGCGGGGTCGTCGGCGCGGACCCGCCCGGCCCCCGTCGGCGCGGCGAGGACGCCGGGTCCGTCCTCCGGCTCGGGGCCGTGCACGCTCCACGACGTCACGGTGGTGCGCCCGGCCGCGCGGACCCGCGCCTCGGCCGCGCGCCACAGCGCCGTGCCGGTGCCGGCCCGCCGCGCCGAGGGGCGCACGAGGATGTCGACGCCGGCGAGGTGGCGGTTGTCCTCACGGTGCAGGACGAGCCAGGCGTAGCCCAGCACGTCGGCGGGACGCTCGCGGGCGCCGTCGGCGAGGGCGACGAGGAGGACCTTGTCCTCGTGGCGCTGGTCGGCCAGGTCGGCGCGGAGCCCGGTGGCGGGCTCGGCGAAGTCGTCGTGGCCCAGGACCGCCACGAAGGTCTCCGTCTGCACCTCGTGGCAGCCCTCGAGCACCGCCGAGGACAGGGCGTCCGTGACGGCCGTGAACTCCTGGAGGCTCATGGTGCGCATGGGTCCACGGTCGCACCGCGCCACCGGCCCGGGCGAGGGATTTTCTCCTCCGCCGCGAGGGCCTACTGGTCGGTGCCCACCGGCCGCAGCCGCACGAGCAGAGCCCGGTGGTCGCTCCCGCCGACCTCGACCACCGCGGCCTGCGTCGGCTCGTACGCCTCGCCGTCGGCGATGACGTGGTCGATCGCGGCACCGAGCCACTCCGGGGTGCGGGTGGGCCAGGTCGCCACCCCGCCCACCCCGGCGCCGGCGGCGCCGTGGACGCAGCGGCCGATGTCGCGCAGCGGGGCGTGGTCGAGGGTGGCGTTGAGGTCACCGGCGAGGATGAGGCCCCGCGTGGTGCGCGGCGCGCAGAGAGCGGTGACGGCGGCGAGGTCCTCCTCCCACACGTCGTGGAGGTCGCCGCTGGGCGGCGCAGGGTGCACCCCCACCAGCACCGGGCCGACGCCCGTCGCGGGCTCGGCCCGCACCGCACCGAACCGGGTGGCGGGGCCCGGCGTCTGGACGTACTCGCCGAGCGCGGCCGAGACGAGCATCGCCGTCGAGCCGGCGGGCTCCTCCTCCGCACCGGCGGCGTCGAACACCTGGAAGGTGGCGCCGGACGCGGCGAGGGCGGTGGCGAGCTCCTCCGCCGTCGCGCGGGACGTCTCGGGCAGGACGACGACGTCGGCGCCGTTCGGACCGGCGAGCTCAGCGACATCCTCGACGCCGGTGCGCCCGCCGAGGGTGTTCAGCGTCAGGACCGTGATCTCGCCCGTGCCGAGGTCGCCCGGCCGCACGCCACCATCCACGGTGAGACGTCCGGGGTTGTCCAGGCCGCGTTCCGTCAGGACCCAGCCGTGCCCGACGCCGACGAGGGCGAGCGCCACGCCGAGGACCAGCGTCCGCGTCCCGCCGCGGAAGCCGACCTTGCGGACGATCCCGACGACGAGGGTGATGACGGCCAGCACGATGAACCCGATCGCCACGAGCGAGCGCATCGCGATGACCTGGGAGACCGGCGCGAGCATGGTCCACCCGGTCCAGTCCCGGTGGAGGTTGACCGCCCACTCGAGGTCCAGCGTGAGCGCGGCGGCGCCGGATATCACCAGGACGAGGAGCCAGCCGATCGCGCGCACGCCTCATCCTCGCACCGGGGCACCGCCCGGCCGGGGACCTCGGCGGAGCGGGTCCCCGCCGGGCCGGCACCGACCGGGTGACCCGGCTCGGCCCGCGCCTCGTCTCACATGCAGGATGGCCGTGTCCGTTTGGTGGCCACTCGGGATGCGCTCGTCGGCGTGTGGTGCGCACACTGGTCGGGCACGGGCCGGCTCCACCCTGCAGGGGTGTGGAGCCGGCCCGATTCACGGCCGGGGGGGCCTCGGGTGCAGGACGGTGAAGCGCTCGAGCACGACGGGCATGTCCGGGGCGAACTGGCGAGGCGCGACCGCCGCGGTGAGGTGGTCCCGGTGCTCCCGCCGCCACGAGTCCAGGCTCGCCGCACCCTCGGCGCGGGCGTGCTCGGCGTCGACCTCGTCGAAGGGGACCACCGTCACGACGTCGGTGCGCACGAGCGCCCGCGGGAGCCCGGCGCCGTCGCAGACGATGGCGAGGTCGCCAGGACGAGGGAGGTCCTCATCCTCGGCCTCCCACTCCCCCAGGGCGCTCGACGTGGCGGTTCGGTCCCCGGCCAGGACCAGTCCCACCAGCTCGTCCGCCTGCTCGGCCGTCTCGCCGAACGACCACGCCGGCGGGGTGAGCGAGGCGGTGTCGCTGGTGCCCACGATGACGTCCAGGCGCGTGAGCCCGACGACCTTGCGCGCCTCGGCCCAGAACAGCTCGATCGCCACGTCGTCGGGCGGGGTCGTCTCCATGACCCCGAGTCTCGCACCGTGCGGTCCGCCGGGCCGCCGGCGCACCCGTGGCTGCCCGTCGCCGAACGATCCCCGGTAACCCAGCGATCCCTTCGTAGCCGAGCGCTCCCTTCGTAACCGAGTGAGAGTGGTGTGCAAGGATCACTGGGCAACAAAAGGATCGCTCGCGCCGAGGCCGGCGAACAGCGCCCCGCGAAGGGATCGCTCGCGCCGAGGCAGGCGAACAGCGCCCCGCGAAGGGATCGCTCGCGCCGAGGCAGGCGAACAGCCCCCCACAAAGGGATCGCTCGCGCCCGGGCAGGCGAACAGCCCCCGCCAAGGGATCGCTCGCGCCGAGGCAGGCGAGCAGCACTGTCGGGGCATCACTCGCGCACGGCCCGCGCCACGGCGACCATCACCGCCCCGGCGAGAGCGAAGGCGACCGCCATGACGGCGCCCATCGTGGCCACCGACCCGCCGAGCAGCCCCGAGACCGGGGCGCCCAGCGCAGCCATCCCGAACTGGGCGGCGCCGATGAGGGCGGCCGCGCTGCCGGCGTCGTGGCGGTGCCGGCCCAGCGCGATCGCGGGGATCACCGGGAACATCATCCCGACCGCCCCGATGGTGGGCAGCACGGCCAGCAGCAGCGGCCAGAGCAGCCCCGGTCCGGTACCCACGGTGAGCGCGACGACGACGATCCCGACCGCACCCGTGAGGGCCACGCCGATCGCGATGCCGGCGATGCGCTCGCCGCGAAGCCGGCCCAGGAGGTAGCCGGTCACCTGGGTGCCCGCGGTGACGGTCAGCGCGCCCACCCCGAAGAGGACGCCGAACTGCTGGGCGCTGAGGCCGTAGATCTCCTGGAAGACGAACGTCGAGGCGGTGATGTAGGTGAACTGCCCGGCCATGACGAGCCCGGCCACGGCCACCAGCCCGACGAAGGTGGGCTCGCGCAGCAGGCCGAGGTAGGAGCGCACCGCTCCTGCGGTCCCGCCCACCCGTCGCAGCTCCGGCGGGTGGGACTCGGGCAGCGCGAGCGCCACGAGCACGACGAGCACCGCCGCGAGGACGGCGAGGGCGACGAACAGCAGCCGCCACGAGCCCACGAGGAGCAGCTGCGAGCCCAGCGCCGGCGCGAGCACCGGAGCGACGCCGACGACGAGCATGAGCCGGGAGATCGTCCGGCCCACCGCCACGCCTTCCCGGGTGTCACGCACGACGGCGAGCGCGATGACCATCCCGGCCGAGCCGAGGACGCCCTGGGCGGCGCGCAGCACGAGGAGCGCCTCGATGCCCGGCGCGGCGGCGATCCCTGCCGAGACCAGCACGTACAGCCCGTACGCGACGAGGAGGGGGAGCTTGCGCCCGACTGCGTCGGAGACGGAGCCGGCCACGAGCTGCCCCACGGCGAGGCCGAGCAGCGCCGAGGTCATGGTCAGCTGGACCTGCCCCTGCTCGGCGCCGAGCTCCGCGGCGATCGCGGGGAACGCCGGCAGGTAGAGGTTGATGGTCAGCGGACCCAGGGCGGTCAGCGCGCCCAGGAGAAGGACGAGGCCGGCGCCGCGCCGCCGGTCGGTGCTCACCCGGCCGAGGGTAGACGCCCCCCGGGCGCCGCGGCTCGGCGCATCGGTGAGAATGGGTGACCGTGAGCGAGGAGACGACGGCAGCCGGTGCGGCCGGGACCGGCGGCGCCGGGCGCAGCCGCCGCCGTGGCCGTCCCCGGCGCGGCCCGGGCGAGCGCCCAGCCGGTGAGCGCCAGTCCGGCGAGAGCACCCCCGGCGAGCGCCAGACCGGCAAGCAGCCCGCCGGCGCGCGCCGCGACCCCGCCCGAGAGCGCGGGGGCTTCCGCCCCTACACGCCCGAGCAGCTCGCCGCCCGCCGCGCCGCGCTGCCGCGGATCACCTACCCCGAGCAGCTCCCCGTCTCGGCCCGTCGCGAGGAGATCGCGGCCGCCATCCGCGACCACCAGGTCGTCGTCGTCTCCGGCGAGACCGGCTCGGGCAAGACCACCCAGATCCCCAAGATCTGCCTCGAGCTCGGCCGCGGCGTCATCGGCACGATCGGCCACACCCAGCCGCGCCGGATCGCCGCGCGAACGGTGGCCGAGCGCATCGCCGAGGAGCTCGGTGTCGAGCTCGGCGGCGCCGTCGGGTACCAGGTCCGCTTCACCGACCAGGTCTCCCCCACGACCCTGGTCAAGCTCATGACCGACGGCATCCTCCTGGCCGAGATCCAGCGGGACCCGATGCTGTGGCGGTACGACACGATCATCGTCGACGAGGCCCACGAGCGGAGCCTCAACATCGACTTCATCCTCGGCTACCTCGCCAACCTCCTGCCCCGCCGGCCCGACCTCAAGGTGATCATCACCTCGGCGACGATCGACTCGGCCCGGTTCGCCGCGCACTTCGGCGTCCGGGAGGGCGACCGGCCCGAGGGCGAGCTGCTCCGCCCGGCGCCGGTCGTGGAGGTCTCCGGGCGCACCTTCCCCGTGGAGCTGCGGTACCGGCCCCTCGTCGAGGACGACGACGCGGACGACGACGCGGACGACGACGCGGAGCAGGCCGGCGGGCGCGCCCGGCCGCCCGCGGAGGAGCCGCTGGACCAGGTCACCGGCATCGTCCGGGCGGCGGACGAGCTCATGGCCGAGGGGCCCGGCGACATCCTCGTCTTCCTCTCCGGCGAGCGCGAGATCCGCGACACCCACGTCGCGCTCGCCGAGCACCTCGGGGACCGGTACGTCGCCCCGGGCGCCCGCTCGACGGTGCCCGGCGCGGTCGAGGTGGTGCCCCTGTACGCGCGGCTGTCCTCCGCCGAGCAGCACCGCGTCTTCGAGGCGCACAGCACCCGGCGCATCGTCCTGGCCACGAACGTCGCCGAGACCTCCCTGACGGTCCCCGGCATCCGCTACGTCATCGACCCCGGGACCGCCCGGATCTCGCGGTACTCCACCCGCACGAAGGTCCAGCGGCTGCCCATCGAGCCGATCTCGCAGGCCAGCGCCAACCAGCGCTCGGGCCGGTGCGGACGCGTCGCGGACGGCATCGCGATCCGGCTCTACTCCGAGGCCGACTACGCCGCACGCCCCGAGTTCACCGAGCCGGAGATCCTGCGCACCTCCCTCGCCGCCGTCATCCTCCAGATGGCGGCGCTGGGACTGGGCGACGTCGCGCGGTTCCCGTTCGTCGACCCGCCCGACACCCGGGCCGTGCGCGACGGCGTCCAGCTCCTGCACGAGATCGGGGCGCTGGACCCCGAGGCGAGCGACCCGCGCCGCCGGCTCACCCCGGTCGGGCGCCAGCTCGCCCAGCTCCCCATCGACCCGCGCCTGGGCCGGATGCTGCTCGAGGGGCAGCGGAACGGCTGCGCCGCGGAGGTGATGGTCGTCGTCGCCGCGCTCAGCGTCCAGGACGTCCGCGAGCGCCCCGCCGAGCACCAGCAGGCGGCGGACGAGAAGCACCGCCGGTTCGCGGACCCGACGTCGGACTTCCTCGCCTACCTCAACCTCTGGCGGTACCTGCGCACCCAGCAGCGTGACCTCTCGGGCTCGGCCTTCCGCCGCCTGTGCCGCGCCGAGCACCTCAACTACCTGCGCGTGCGCGAGTGGCAGGACGTCGTCGCCCAGCTGCGCCAGCTCGCCAAGCCGCTCGGGCTGACCCTCAAGCCCATCGCCCTGCCCCACGAGGACGACATCGCCGCCACCGCCGGCGCCACCCCGGACGGCCGCCCCGACACCGCACGCGCTGCCGTCGCGGTGGGGCGGTCCGCCGACGCCGTCGCGGCCGACGCGCTGCACCAGTCCCTCCTCGTCGGCCTGCTGTCGAACCTCGGCTCCTGGGACGAGCGGCGCCGCGAGTACGCCGGCGCCCGGGGCACCCGGTTCACGATCTGGCCGGGCTCCGGGCTCGCCCGCAAGACCCCCGCGTGGGTCATGGCCGCCGAGCTCGTGGAGACCTCGCGGCTGTTCGCCCGGACGGTGGCGCGGATCCAGCCGGAGTGGGTCGAGCCGGTCGCCGCGCACCTCGTCCGGCGGGTCTACTCCGAGCCGTACTGGTCGGCCAAGCAGGGCGCGGCCATGGTCAAGGAGAAGGTCATGCTCTACGGCATGACCCTGGTGGCCGACCGGCCGGTGCTCCTCGGCCGGCTCGGCGACCTCGTCCTGGGCGACGTCACCGCCCGCGAGCTCGCCCGGGAGATGTTCCTCCGGCACGCGCTCGTCGGTGGCGAGTGGCGCACGCACCACCAGTTCTACGAGCGCAACCGCGAGCTGCTCGCCGAGGCCTCCGAGTTCGAGGCCCGGGCCCGCCGTCGCGGCCTCGTCCTGGACGAGGACGGCCTCTTCGCCTTCTACGACGAGCGGGTGCCCGACGACGTCGTCTCCGCCCGGCACTTCGACTCCTGGTGGAAGCGCGCCCGCCGCGAGGACCCGGACCTGCTCACCTTCACCCTCGACCTCCTCGTGCCCGGGGCCGGGGAGATCACCGGTGACGACTTCCCCGACACCTGGCGCCAGGGTGACCTCACCCTGCCGCTGACGTACCAGTTCGAGCCCGGCACCCACGCCGACGGCGTCACGGTCCACGTGCCGGTGGAGGTCCTCGCCCGTCTCCGCCCGGACGGCTTCGACTGGATGGTGCCGGGCCTGGCCCTCGAGCTGGCGACGGCGACCATCCGGGCCCTGCCCAAGAAGGTCCGCGTCCAGCTGGTCCCCGCCCCGGACGTCGCCCGCGACGTCTTCGCGCACCTCCCGCCGTGGGCGGAGGTCGCCTCGGCACCGCCGGGCGCGCCGAGCTATCACGAGGCCTTCGCCGACGCCGTGCGGCGGCTGCGCGGGGTGGAGGTCCCCGACGAGGCCTGGGACGACGAGAAGCTCCCGGACCACCTCCGGGTGACGTTCCGGGTGCTCTCCGCCCGTGGCGCCGTGCTGTCCGAGGGCAAGAACCTCGTGGCGCTCCAGCGCGAGCTCGCACCGCAGACCCAGCAGGCGGTCAGCGACGCGGTGCGCGGCGCGGTGGCGCTGGCCATGGAGGAGGCTCGGGCCGGCGCGAGCGGCGGTCCTGCCGGCCAGGGTGCCGCGGCGGCCGGGAGGGCGGACACGACGGGCGGCGCCGGCACGACGGGAAGCGCCGACGCCGGGCGACCCGGCGCGACGGCCCTGACCCCCATGCTCCCCGAGCAGCACGACCTCACCGCCTTCCCCGACGTCCCCGGTGGGGTCATCCCCGCGGTGGTCGAGTCCACCGGTGCCCAGGGGCTGACGGTGCGCGGGTACCCCGCGCTGGTCGAGGCGCGCGGGAAGGGCGGCGCGGTGTCGGTGTCGCTGCGCGTGCTGGCCGACGCCGGCGAGCAGGCCCGCGTCCACCGCCTCGGGCTGCGGCGCCTGGTCCTGGGTCAGACGCTGCTGAGCACCCAGCGCGTGACGACCCGGTGGACCGGACGTGAGGCGCTCACCCTGGCGGCCAGCCCGTACCGGACCACCGAGGAGCTCGTGGCCGACGTCCAGCTCGCCGCGGTCGGCGCCCTCGTCGACGAGTGGACGGCCGCGCACGGCGGGCGCCCGGTCCGCGAGGCCGAGCGTCACGACGCGCTCGTCGCGCACGTGCGGTCCGAGCTGGAGGAGCGCGTCCACCGGCTGGTCGGCCTGGTGGTGGCGATCCTCGACGCCCGGCGCGAGCTGGACGTGGCGATCAAGGGGGCGACGTCGATGTTCCTCCTCAACACCCTCACGGAGGTCCGCGACCAGGTGGCACGGCTCGTGGGTCCGGGCTTCGTCTCGGCCACCCCGCCCGAGCGTCTCGTCCACCTGCCGCGCTACCTGCGGGCCGCGCAGCGGCGGATCGAGCGGGCCCAGGTCAACGTCCACCAGGACGCGAAGCTGGCGTGGACGGTCGGCGAGCTCGAGGACGCCCACGAGGCGGCCGTCGAGGCCGGCGCGAGGATGGCGCCGGACCCCGCCCGCGACGCCGCGCTGGACGAGGTGCGCTGGATGATCGAGGAGCTGCGGGTCAGCTTCTTCGCCCAGCAGCTCGGCACCCCGGTGAAGGTCTCGGAGAAACGGATCCGCAAGGCCCTCGCCGAGGTGTGAGCGGGCTGTCAGTCCTGAGAGCCGACTGTCAGAAGGTGCCGGGGACGGCCATCGTGAGCAGGCCGTCGTAGGCGGTG
Organism: Georgenia sp. M64; assembly: GCF_038049925.1. Taxonomy (NCBI): domain Bacteria; kingdom Bacillati; phylum Actinomycetota; class Actinomycetes; order Allobogoriellales; family Allobogoriellaceae; genus Georgenia; species Georgenia sp. M64. The sequence continues at coordinate 81,210 of NZ_CP145809.1, read as the reverse complement.
ACCACGACGTTGCTCCACTCGACCGTCATCGGCGGGGTGCAGCTGGGCTGGAACGTCGCGGTGAGGGTCAGGGAGAACAGCGCCTTGCCGTTCTGCACGGGGAACTCACCCTCGGCCGAGAAGCTCTGCTTGTTGTCGGCGCTGGGCTTGTTGCCGCCGGGGTTGACGCAGCTGGCGTCGGCGGTGACCTGGACGTCCACCTGGTCCTCGTTGCCGAGCCCGGCGATCTTGCCCGAGACGGTCAGCGTGTCGCCGGCGCGGTCGACGTCGATGGCGCCCACGAAGTGCGGGCTGCCGGCGAAGGCCTGCGGGACGAAGAGGAAGGTGGCGAGAAGTGCGGTCAGGAGGGTGGCGAGGAGGCGGCGCATGGGAAGTCCTTTCGTGTGCGGTGGCAGGGGTTCGCACTCGACGGGCCGGTGTCGACCCGGAGGCGCATGACTGGCTCGGCCTCGCTGTCGCCCCGCGGGGGCGAGCGTGCACGACTGGATGACCTCATCGGTGTGTCGTCCCGGCACGGCCGGGATGTGCCGAATGCCCGGACTCTCCCGACCCGAGCCTAGGAAGCCCGCCGCCGCCCCGGTATCCGGCGATCACCCCGGGGGCGCCCTACGGTCGCCGTAGGGCGGGGAACGCTCAGCTCCCGATGACCTGCACGAGGAGGATCTTGACGATGATCCCGACGGCGAAGAGGGCGGCGTACCCGGCCTCGACCCGCTCGTCGGTGACACGCCCGTTGGCGTAGGCGAGGATCGCCGGCTGGCCCACGAGCCCGGCGAGCGCGCCGGCCGCTCGGGCGGTGCTCACCCCCGCGGTGCGGGCGAGGACGGCGAACAGCGCCGCCGTGAGGAGGCTGAGGGCCAGCGCGAGGACGACCACGCGCAGGCCGTCGCCGGTGAACGCTGCCGACGCGAACGCCTGACCGGACGCGAGGCCCGTCGCACCGAGGAACAGCAGCAGCCCGAGCTGGCGGATGGTGAGGTTCGCGGCCATCGGCAGGCCCCACACGAGCGGCCCGGTGCGCTCGAGGCGGCCGAGGACCATCCCGACGACGAGGGGGCCCGCGGCCGAGCCGAGGGCGAAGCTCGCCCCACCGGGCAGGGGCAGGGTGAGCAGGCCGAGGGCGAGACCGGCGGCGAGGCCGATCCCCAGGGAGAGCGCGTCGATCTCGCTGACCCGGCGCTCGGAGTCGCCGAAGAGCTCGCGCACCTCGTCCATGCGCCCGCGCGGGACGATGACGCGGACCTTGTCGCCGAGCTCGAGGACGAAGTCGTCCGAGGCGAGGAGGTCGAGGTCGCCGCGCCGCACCCGGGTGACGACGCCGTCGAAGCGTCCGGGGACGTCCAGGTCGGCGACCGTGCGGCCGGCGAGCGCCGGCCGGGAGACGATGAACCGGCGGTAGTCGACCGTGCTGCGGTCGTGCGCGAGGTGCTCGCTGACCCGGCGCCCCAGGCGCTCGCGCGCCGCGGCCACCGCCTCCGCGGGCCCGACCATGACCACCCGGTCCCCTGCCAGGAGCTCCTCGTCGGGGTCGATGACGCGGGTGCGGCCCGCTCGCTGGAGGTAGGACAGCCGCACGCGCTCCTCCGCGACCTCGGGCAGGTCCGCGATCCGTGCGGGGTGGAGCACCTCGACGGAGATGTCCACCAGGCCCACGCCGGCGACCGAGCCCTGGTCGCGCCGCGCCGGCCACGAGCGGGACAGGACGGCCCCGACCGCGAGGATGGTGACGACGACACCGACGGGGTAGGCCAGGGCGTAGCCGACCGCGGGCTCCTCCGACCCGGCGAGCTCCGTCGCGGCCGCGAGGGCCGGGGTCGAGGTCAGGGCGCCGGTGAATGCCCCCGACCGCAGCCCGGGCGTGAGCCCCAGCGCGGTGCCCAGGACGATCGCGGCGACCGCGACGAGCGCGAGGACGCCGACGGCGCCGCCCAGCAGCGGGAGCTGGCGGCGCAGGTCGCGGAAGAACCCGGAGCCGGCGCCGAGTCCGACGGTGTAGACGAACAGCGCCAGGCCGAGCGTCTGCAGGAGACCGAGCCCCTCGCCCAGCCGGGGGTCCAGGGCCCCGGCGGCCAGCCCGACGAAGAGGGCGCCGGCGGGTCCGAAGCGCAACGGGCCGAACGGGATCGTGCCGATGAGCGTGCCCGCCGCCACGACCACCATCATCGTCAGCAGGGGTGAGGCGGCGAGGACGTCGACCATGGGGCTCAGCCTCCCACCACCGCGGGGCGCTGCCCGGCCAGACGTCCGACGAGAGCCCGTGCGGCGTCGCGGCCGGCGCGGTTCGCACCGACGGTGGACGACGACGGCCCGTAGCCGACGAGATGGACGCGAGGCTCGCCCGCGACCTGGGTGCCGGCCATGACGATCCCGCCCCCGGGCGAGCACAGGCCGAGCGGCGCGAGGTGGTCGAGCGCTGCACGGAAGCCCGTGGCCCACACGATGACGTCCGCGGGCTGGAACGTCCCGTCCGCCGCCCGGACGCCACGGGGCTCGATGCGGGTGAACATCGGCCGGCGGTCCAGGACGCCGCGGGCTGCTGCGGCACGGAGCTCGGGGCGCCAGATGAGCCCGGTCACGGAGACGACGCTCGCCGGCGGCAGGCCCTGCCGTACGCGCTCCTCGACGAGGGCGACGGCGCGGCGGCCCGCGTCGGCGTCGAAGTCCTCGTCACGCCAGACGGGCTCGCGCCGGGTGAACCACGACGTGGTGGTCACCCGGGAGATCTCCTCGAGGAGCTGGACGGCGGAGATCCCGCCACCCACGACGGCGACGTGCTTCCCGGCGAGCTCCTCGGCCGAGACGTAGTCGGCCACGTGGAGCTGACGTCCGGCGAAGCTCTCCTGGCCGGGGTAGCGGGGCCAGAAGGGCCGGGTCCACGTGCCCGTGGCATTGACGACGGCGCCGGCGGCCCAGGTCCCGGCGTCGGTGTCGAGGAGGAGGTCACCGCCGGGGTCGGCGTCGGCGCGGCGGACCGTCCGTACGGACACCGGCCGCAGGACGGGCAGGTCGAAGGAGCTCTCGTAGTCGGCGAAGTAGCGCGGCAGTGCCTCGGCGGACGGCTCGGCGGGATCGACAACCGGCTGGGGCGCTCCGGGCAGGTCGTGGATGCCGTTGACCGTGGCCATCCGCAGGGACCGCCACCGGTGGCGCCACGCCCCGCCGGGGCCGGCCTCGGCGTCGAGGACGACGTAGGTGCCCGCGCCGTCGGTGGGCGACCCCTGCGCGGGGCCGACCGCGGGACCGGCCGGGACGAGCCCGAGACGGCGCAGGTGGTAGGCGGCCGAGAGCCCGGCCTGTCCGGCCCCCACGACGACGACGTCCGCCCGGCGCCGGCCGTCCTGACGCGCTCCGTCCTGACGAGCCCCGTCCTGACGAGCTCCGTCCTGCGGCGCCTCGACGCGAGGCTGCCCACGACGCTGCTCGGCGGTCCGGGCGGGCGCGGTGGCGGTGGCGGTCATATTGGGACAACGCCCAGGGCTGGTCGCTCCTTCCGGGGCGCGGCGTGGGACTGCCCACATGGCCACCCGTCCACAGCCACTCGTGCCCGCGCCCCGCCCCCAGGCTCGACACCGGTGTCGGTAGCGCCCCGTAACCTCCTCTCAGCGGGCACGAGGGAGGGAGCGGCGATGGACCTGCGGGAGGTGGTGGCGCTCGGGCGGGAGCTCCTGGACCGGCACGGCCTGACATCGTGGGCCTTCACCCTCGACGGCGCGAAGCGGCGCGCGGGGGTGTGCCGCTTCGACCGTCGGACGATCTCGGTCTCGCGGCACCTCATGTCGCTCTACGACGTCGAGCAGGTCCGGGACACGGTCCTGCACGAGATCGCCCACGCGCTGGTCGGGCCCAAGCACGGCCACGACGCCGTCTGGCGGGCGAAGGCGCTGGCCATCGACTGCTCCGGCTCCCGCCTCGTCGACGCGGAGGCCCCGCGCGCGCCGGCGCCGTGGCGGGGGGTGTGCCCGCGCGGCCACGCCTTCGACCGGCACCGCCGCCCTGCCCGCCCCTCGAGCTGCGCGCGCTGCGACCCGTCGTTCAACCCCGACCTCCTGCTCCGGTGGACCTTCCACGGCCGGCAGGTGCCGATGGGCCAGCGGTACGAGCGCGAGCTGCTCAACGCGCTGGCCGGGAGCCGGCGGCGACGGGCGGCCGAGCTCTACGCCGACGCGCTCGCCGGACGCGGCGGCACCGGGACGAGTCGCCGGCCGGGCGAGCCCTGGTGGGTGCACGACCAGCTCGAGGCCGACGGCGAGGACTGGGTCCTTGACGACGACGGGCGGCGCTGGCGGCTGGAGGAGCCGCCGCCCGAGATCGCGGACCCGCCCCTGACCCCCGAGATGCGCCTCGCGGTGCGTGCCGCGAGCGGCGGCCTGGGCCCGGGCTGGACGGTCCGGCTGACGGCGCCGGGCCGGTACCACGGTGTCGAGGGCTCGGTGGTCAAGAGCGCGCGGACGAGGTACCACGTGCGGGCCGGGCGCGGCGTTCTCACGGTGCCGTTCGAGTACGTCGAGCCGGTCCGCCCGCCCGGGTGAGCTCCGGGGTCCACACGTGACGCGAGAGTCGTCACGTCGATGGCGCGTGGCATCACGTCGGTGGCGCGTGCCTCCTCGTCGGTGACGCGGTGCTACCGCGTGACCTCCTCAAGCACCTCGAGGACGTGGCGGTACGGACGGCCGGTGGCGGCGGTCATGCCCATCTCGCAGGTGCGGTTGCACGAGGCGTAGGCCGCGAACGGGCCCTGGTCGCGCTCGAGCGTGGCGATCTCTGCCGCCTGGGCCTCGGTCGCGCCGGCGGTGAGCTCGGGGTGGAGCATGCCGCGGTCGCCCGCGGTGCCGCAGCACCCCCACGCGACGGGGACGGTCACGTCGGCCGCGGCCGCGCGGGCGACCTCGGTGAGGTCCTCCACCGCACCGAGGTGGACGAGCGAGCACGTCGGGTGCAGCGCGAGGGTGGGCACCCGCCGGGACGGCTCGACGTCCAGGCGGGGCAGGACCTCCTCGCGGGTGAACGTCACGGCGTCGACCGTGCGCACCCGGCCCCACCTCTCGGCGGCGGTCCCGGTGAGGTGCTTGCCGATGCCGGCCAGGCCGTGGCTGCAGCTCGAGGCGTCCGACACCAGCGGCACCCGACCGCCCCGCGTCAGCCGCCACACCGAGGCCGCGACGCGGGCGGCCATGTCGGCGGCGCCGTCGGTCAGGCCCTTGGACTCCCACACGGTGCCGCAGCACAGGGAGTCGATCCCCTCGGGCACCGCGACGCGCAGCCCTGCCCGCTCGCACAGGCGCAGGAACGCCGCCCCGGCGCCGTCCCCACCGCCCTCGGCGGCGAAGATCGAGCCGATGCACGCCGGGAAGAACACGACGTCCGCCGCCATGGGGCCGTCCGCCCCGGCGTCCGCACCGGCGCCCGGCCCCGGCCGGGTTCCACGGCCGGCTCCAGCTCCTCGGCCGGTTCCGGCTCCTCGGCCAGGTCCGGCCACGACCGCGGGGGACGCGGCGGCCAGCGCCCGCCGTGAGCCGCCCGGGCCGGGCAGGTCGTCGCCGACCTGGGGGATCCAGTCGCGCAGGGTCTCCCCCGCCACCGCCCGCACCCCCGCGGTCAGGCCCCGCAGGACCGGGGTCGGCACCGCACCGGCGACCCGCAGCGCGCCACGGATGGCCGTGGTTGCCGGGCCCCACGCCCCGGCCGCGAGCGCGCCCGCCGTCCGGACCGGCAGCGGCCGTGACGCCGCGCGGAAGGACTTCATGACCTTCCCGGTGTCGATGCCCACCGGGCACGCCGTCACGCACAGCGAGTCCGCGGCGCAGGTGTGCACGGCCTGGTAGGTGTACTCGTCCTCGAGCTCGGCCCGCCGCTCCGGCGTCGAGACCGCCATCTCGCGCAGGAGGACGATGCGCTGGCGCGGCGTCGTCGTGGTGTTCCGCGAGGGGCACACCGGCTCGCAGTAGCCGCACTCGACGCACCGGTCGAGCTCGGGGTGGGCCGCCGGGAAGAGCTTGAGGTTCTTCAGGTGCGCCTCGGGGTCGTCGTCCAGGACCACACCGGGGTTGAGGATCCCGGCCGGGTCGCACAGGGCCTTGACCTCGCGCATGACCTCGTACAGCTCGTCGCCGAACTGCCGGCGCACGTACGGCGCCATGATCCGGCCCGTGCCGTGCTCGGCCTTGAGCGAGCCGTCCGCACCGAGGATGAGGTCGACGAGGTCCTCGGTGAACGCAGCGTAGGCGTCGAGCTCGGCGGTCACGTCGAGGTGCGGGTTGATCTGGAAGTGCAGGTTCGCGTCCTTGGCGTGGCCGAAGATGACCGCGTCGTCGTAGCCGTACCGCGCGAGGAGGACCCCGAGGTCCCGGACGGTCGCGGGCAGCGCCGGCGGCGGGACGACGATGTCCTCGAGCAGCGCCGTGGTGCCCTGCGGCCGGGCACCGGCGACGGCGGCGTAGAGGACCTTGCGGGTCACCCACATCCGGCCGCGGGCGACCGGGTCGGTGGTGAGCTCGGCCGGGGCGCTCAGCGCCAGCCCCCCGATGACCGGGCGGAGTCCGGCGGTCAGGGACGCCAGGCCCTCGGCCGTGGGGTCCTGGACCTCCACGAGCAGGGCGGTGTGGTCACGCACCGCGAGCGCGCGCATGACCTCGGGTGCCTTGGGGTCGCGCTGGGAGACGCGCAGCGACGACGCGTCGAGGAGCTCGACGGCGTCCGCGCCGGCCGCGGTGAGCGGGATGATCGCGTCGGTGGCCGCGTCGATGGTCTCGAAGACGCACAGCGCGGTCGCGGCGTGCGGCTGGGCGGGCACGGTGCGCAGGGTGACCTCGGCGATGTAGGCGAGGGTGCCCTCCGCCCCGACGACGAGGTGGGCGAGGATGTCGGCCGGGCCGTCGTGGTCGAGGAAGGCGTTGAGGGCGTAGCCCATCGTGTTCTTCATCGAGAACTGGTGCTCGATCTTCGCCCGGAGCCCGGCGTCGCCGCGCAGACGGTCGCGCAGCCGGGCCAGCCCGGCGTACAGGTCCGGCTCCAGAACGCGCAGGCGCTCGTCGGCGTCGGGCCGGCCGGTGTCCACGACCGTGCCGCCGGGCAGGACGAGGACCATCGACTCCAGGGTGCGGTACGCCGTCATCGTCGTGCCCGAGGTCATGCCCGAGGAGTTGTTCGAGACGATGCCGCCGAGGGTGCACGCGATCTCGCTCGCGGGGTCGGGGCCGAGGCGGCGGCCGTGCGGGGCGAGGGCGGCGTTGACCCGGCGCAGGACCGCGCCGGGCTGGCAGCGCACCCGGGCGCCGTCGTCGAGGACCTCCACCCGCGCCTGGTGACGCCTGACGTCGACGAGGACCGAGTCGCTCGAGGCCTGCCCCGACAGGGAGGTCCCCCCGGCGCGGAACGTCAGCGGCGTGCCCGCACGGGTGGCGGCGGCCATGACGGCCGCGACCTGCTCGGGCGACGTCGCGGTGACGACGGCCTTCGGCGTGAGGAGGTAGTGCGACGCGTCGTGCGCGAGGCGTACCCGGTCCACCAGCGCGGTGGAGACGTGGTCCGGGCCGCCGGCGGCCGACAGGCCCGCCAGGGCGGTGGGGTCCAGCGTGAGCGTCATTGCCTGCCACCTCGTCGTCGTGTGCGCCTACTGTGCCACCGCTCCGCAGGTCACAAAACGATTCCGGTGCTTGACGTTTGCATGACGGAGCGCGGACCGGACGATAACCTGCCGGAGGCGCCCCGATCCCGGCACCGACCCGGGAGCGCCGAGCCCGTACCAGGAGTGGCCCCGATGAGATCCCCCCGTCGCCCCCGTGGCACGGCCGCGGCGGTCGCGGGGAGCGCGCTCGCCCTCGCCGCGTGCACCACGGAGGCGGGCGACGCCGGGCTGGCCGCCCCGACCGACGACGGCTCGTCGAGCGTCACGCTGCGCGTGTGGGACGCGGCCGCCGCCCGGGCCTACGCGGAGTCCTTCGACGCGTTCATGACCGAGCAGCCCGACATCCGCGTCGAGGTCGAGGTCGTGCCGCGTGCGGAGTACTGGGACCGGGTGGAGAGCGACCTCGCGGCCGGGGAGATGGCCGACCTCTTCTGGGCCGACGGCGCCGGCTACGCGCGCTACGCCGAGGAGGGGGCCCTCGTCGACGTCGGCGCCGCCCTGGGCGACGAGCACGACGAGTGGGTGGGCGCCGTCACCGACCTCTTCAGCCGGGACGGCACGGTGTGGGGGGTGCCGCAGCTGTGGGACCCCGTCGCGCTGTACCACGACGTGGAGATGGTGGAGTCGGCCGGGGTCGACGTCGAGGAGCTCGCCTGGTCCCCTGACGGCACCACGACGGGGGCGAGCGAGAGCGGCGACGACGGGGACGACGCCGCCGACGACGCCGACGGGGATACGGCCGGCGGCGACGCGGCCGCCGAGGGCGGCGACGCGCCCGGCGAGGACGTGACCCCCGAGGACCAGACCGACGACGCCGACCCGGCTGCCGCGGACGACACCCTGCTCGACGCCGCCCGGGCCCTGACGACCGACTCCTCGGGGCGCCGCGCGGACGAGGACGGCTTCAACCCAGCCGCCCCGGCCACGTACGGCTTCGACGCGCAGGGTGACCTCCTCGCGGTCGCCGGCTCCTTCCTCGCCCAGAACGACGCCGCCCTCATGGCCGAGGGGGAGTTCGCCTTCGCCACGGAGCGCGGTGAGCAGACCTTCGGCTACCTCGTCGACATGGTCACCCGTCACCGGACCGCACCGCCCGTCGTCGCCGGCGGCCCCTCCGCGGTGGACCTGTTCACCGCCGGGCGTCTCGCGCTCCTCCAGTCCGGTGCCACGGACCTGCGGGCCGTCGCCGAGTCGGCGCGCGGACCGTGGGCGCTCGCCCCGCTGATCGCCGGTCCCGAGGGGCGGGTCGCGGTCGTCGACGGCGTCGCCGCCGTCGGCAACGCCGCGACGGAGGACGAGGGCGCCGCCGTCGCGGTGCTACGGTGGCTCGGCTCGGCCGACGGCCAGGCCGCGCTCGCCGGGCAGGGCGTCGCCCCGCCCGCCGCGGTGGGCGCGACGGACGCGTTCGTCGAGCACTGGTCCGACCAGGGGGTCGACGTGCGACCGTTCTTCGAGGTCGACGCCGCCGTGCCCGCACCGTCCGGCCCCCGGGTCCGGGCCGGCTTGGCGGCCCTCACGCCGATCCTCGGCGAGATGTACGTCGGCCTCGCGCCCGTGCCGGCGGCCCTCGTCCGGGCGCAGGACGCCGCCAACACGGCGATGGAGCCCTGATCCACCAGGGCTCCATCGCGGCGTGTCGCGGCCGAGATCGCTGCATGTCGCGGCCGGCCGGGCCGCGACCTAGACCTCTTTCAGCGCACCCACCACGTTGGTGAGGGACTCCTTGGCGTCACCGAAGAGGACCTGGGTCTTCTCCGAGAAGAGGAGCTCGTTCTCGATGCCCGCGAACCCGGGCCGCATGGAGCGCTTGAGGAAGATCGTCTGGCCGGCCTGGTCGGCGTTGATGATCGGCATGCCGTAGATCGGTGCGCCGGGGTCGGTCCGGGCCGCGGGGTTGACCACGTCGTTCGCCCCCACGACGACGACGACGTCGGTCGAGGGCATCGCGGCGTTGATGTCGTCGGCCTCGACGAGGAGCTCGTAGGGCACGTTGGCCTCGGCGAGGAGGACGTTCATGTGCCCGGGCATCCGCCCGGCCACCGGGTGGATGCCGTAGACGGCGTCCACGCCGCGGGTCCGCAGCGCCGTGACGAGCTCGGCGACGACGTGCTGCGCCTGCGCCACGGCGAGACCGTAGCCGGGGACGACGACGACCTTGTTGGCGTAGGCGAGGGTGATCGCGACGTCCTCGGCCTGCGCCCGGCGGACCGGGCGGTCCGAGGTCTGCGTGGACCCGGCCGTGGAGCCGCCCTTGAGCGCCCCGAAGAGGATGCCCGTCACGGAGCGGCCCATCGCCGTCGCCATGGCGATGGTGAGGATCGAGCCGGACGCGCCGACGAGGGTGCCGGCCACCAGCAGCAGGGTGTTGGACATCGCCCACCCGGACGCCGCCACCGTCAGGCCGGTGAAGGCGTTGAGCAGGGAGATGACGATCGGCACGTCGGCCCCGCCGACCGGCAGGACCAGCAGTGCGCCGAAGGCCAGGCCGACGACCATGAGGACGACGCCGAGCCACACGTTGCCGGTGACGGCCACCGCGACCCCAACGCCGACGCCGGCGACCAGGGCCGCGACCATGAGGGGTGCGGCGCCGGGGACGACGATCGGCCGCGAGGTGATGGTCCCCTGCAGCTTGAAGTAGGTGAGGATCGAGCCGAGGAGCGAGGTCGAGCCGACGAGGATCGCGAACGCGGTCGCCGTCGTCGCGACGGCGCCGGACTCGGTCCCCATCCACTCGGCCAGCTCGATGACGCCGACGACGGCGGCGGCGCCGCCGCCCACACCGTTGAAGATGGCGACGAGCTGCGGCATCTCGGTCATCTTGACCCGTCGCGCGGCGGGCACGGCGACGGCCGAGCCGATGCCGACCGAGCCGAGGACGAAGGCGAGGTTGGCGCCGTGGAAGTCGGTGGAGAGCAGCACCGTGACGACGGCGATCGCCGCGCCCAGTGCGCCGAGGAGGTTGCCGCGTCGGGCGCCGCGCGGGGACGACAGGCCCTTGAGGGCGAGGATGAAGCAGACGGCGGCGGCGAGGTAGATGACCTCGGCCACGGCGGCGGGGAGGAGGTTCATCGGGGGTCACCGGCCATCTCGGACTCACGCTGGGGCTGCTTGGGCCGGCCGGAGAACATCTCGAGCATCCGGTCGGTGACGACGAACCCGCCGACGAGGTTGACGGTCGCGAGGAGGGTCGCGAGGGACCCGAGCACGATGAGCCAGGGCTCGGTCGCGTGGGCGGTCACGGCGATCGCGCCGACGAGGATGATGCCGTGGATGGCGTTCGCGCCCGACATCAGCGGGGTGTGCAGGGTCGAGGAGACCTTCGAGACCACCTCGACGCCGACGAACGCCGCCAGGACGAAGAGGGTCAGGATCGTGATGCCGCTCATCGCCGGCCTCCCGCGTAGCTCGTGGTGCGGTCCTCACCGGCGGTGTCGGGCGAGACCGGTGAGGTCAGGTCCGCGCCCGGCGGGGTGGCAACGTCCGGGCCGGGCCCGGTGGTCAGGTCGGTCTCGGGCGTGACCGGCACGGCGTCGGCGGGCGGCGCCACCGGTGCGCCGTCACGGTCACGTGTCACGCCGTCATGGGTGAGGGCGAGACCGGCGACGATGTCGTCGTCGAGCGGGACGACGAGCTCGCCGTCCGCGACGAGCAGGGCCAGGACGTTCGCGACGTTCTTGGCGTACAGGCGTGAGGCGTCCGCGGGCAGGTCGGACGGCGCCGAGGCGAGGCCGACGACCGTCACCTCGCCGCCACCGCGCGAGCTCGGGACGCGCACGTCCTCACCCGGGCGCGAGCCCTCGACGTTGCCGCCCGTGGAGGCGGCGAGGTCGACGACGACCGAGCCGGGCCGCATCGCGGCCACCATCGGACCGGTCACGAGCAGGGGGGCGCGGCGGCCGGGGACGGCCGCGGTGGTGATGAGGACGTCCGCGTCGGCGATGTGCGGGGCGAGCGCGGCCTGCTGACGCTCGGCGGCGGAGGAGCCCAGCGCGCGGGCGTACCCGCCGGTGCCGGTGCCCTCGGCGGCGTCGAGCCCGACGTCGATGAACGTCGCGCCCACCGAGCGGGCCTCCTCGGCGGAGTCGGGCCGGATGTCGTTGGCGGCGACCTTCGCGCCCAGGCGCTTGGCGGTGGCGATGGCCTGGAGGCCCGCGACGCCGATGCCCAGGACGACCACCTTCGCCGGCGGGACCGTGCCCGCCGCGGTCATGGCGAGCGGGAAGAACCGCGGGAGGCGGATGGCGGCCTCGAGGACGCACCGGTACCCCGCCGCGAGGGCCTGGGAGGACAGGACGTCCATGGACTGGGCCCGGGAGGTCCGGGGGAGCCGCTCGAAGGCCAGCACGGTGAGCCGGTTCGCGTTCGCCGCGGCGAGGCGCTCGTCGTCGTCGAGCGGCGACTCCAGGCCCAGGGTCACCGCCCCGGGCCGGAGCCGGGTGAGGGCCGTGGCGGGCAGCGGCGTGACGTGGGCGAGGACGTCGACGGCGGCGAGGTCGATCGCCGGGACGACCTCGGCGCCGGCGGCCGTGTAGGCCTCGTCCGGGTGGGTCGAGGCGGCACCTGCGCCGGACTCGACGAGGACGCGGTGGCCGGCGCGCACCAGTGCCGAGACGATGTCCGGCACCAGGGCCACCCGGGTCTCGGGAGATGGTTCCCGTGGGGCTGCGATGGTGATCACAGACCGAGCCTAGGCTCGTCCGAGTCCGGATTCTGGGACTTTGTCCCCAACGCCCGCCGGACCGCCGGTGCGGGCCCGGGACGGTCAGAAGCCGTCCCAGCGCACGACGACCGGCTTGTCGACGTCGTGCATGTCGATGAGGACGTCGGCCCTGGTCACGGGGTCGTCCCGCTCGACGTACAGGCGCAGGGCAGGGAAGTACCGCTCGCGGTACCGGTGCTCGAGGGCGCCGAGCTGGTCCTCGTTGTAGATGTGGCGGTCCCGCACGCGGACCCGCCCCATGGCCACGTCCTCGGTGACCGAGAGGTAGATCGTCACGTCCCAGAGGTCGGCGAGCTCGGGGCGCTGCAGGGACATGCCGTCGACGAGGACGATCGTGCCCGGCGGGTCGTGGTCCGCGCCGAGCGCGGTGTCGCGGATCCGGTCGAGCTCGTAGGCGTGCGCGTAGAGCCAGGCGGGGTCCGCCGCCGCGGGGGTGCGCCGGACCTGGATGGGGACCATGAACTCGTCGGTGCTGAACCGGCGGACCTCGGCGCCGTCGTGGAGCATCGGGGTGAGGATGTCGTCGAGCTGGCGCGCGAAGGTGGTCTTGCCCGCGGCGTCGGGGCCGTCGATCCCCACCCGCAGGCACCTCACGTCCCGGGCCCGCGTCACGAGGCCCTCGGCGAGGCGGTTCAGGACGTAACGGCGGGCGGAGGACGGCACTGGCTCCATGATCGGATGCTAGGCCGGGTCCGGGTGCCCCGCCCTCCGAATCCACCATCTGGTGGCGGGCGTCCGACGCACGGACCCGGCCGTCCGGCTGCGGACGTGCTGCACTGGTGCCATGGGAGGCGGTGCGGTCAGCGGGCGCGGGGTGAGGCCGTCTGCCTCAGGAGGAGCCTCGCAGCGGCCGACCGCGCGGAGCGGGACTGCACGCCCGCCGACGGCGCGCCGCCCGACCGCGCGCAGCCGGAGGGTGCGTCGCCGAGCACGGGTGCTGCGCGCGGTGGCGCTGGCCGCCCTCGCCCTGGCCGGCCTCGCGGCCTGGGACGCCCGACCGGCGGACCGGCTCGTCGGCGGTCCCGCCGCGCCCGTGAGCACCCCCCTCCCCGGGGCGCCCGCGCCCTTCACCGGCGAGAAGGGCGGCTGCACGGCCGCGGACCCCACCGGCACCGGCGGGTGCCTGACCGCGCCGACGTCGTGGATGCTCGAGCAGGTCACCGCCGCGTTCGGCGCGCAGCCGGCGACGTGCTGGAGCGAGCACGCCTGGAACCCGGGCAGCGACCACCCGGCCGGGCGGGCGTGCGACTTCTTCCCCGGCCCGGCCGGGGAGTTCGCCGCGGGCACCGACCTCGCCGAGGGCTGGGCCACCGCGGAGTGGCTGCGCCGGCACGCCGACGCCCTGCAGGTGCGGTACGTGATCTGGCAGGGCCGGATCTGGGTGGAGTCGCGCCCGCACCTGGGCTGGGCCCCCTACGACGGCGGGGGCGTGTACGACCCGACCGACGCCGTCGGCGGCCACTTCGACCACGTGCACGTCTCGATGCGCCGCTGAGCAGGTCGACGCGCGCCGAGCACGGTCCCCGCCACCGTCGCGGAGGTCCCGGTCCGCACGGCCGTAGGCTGGGCGGATGAGCGAGACGACACGGGCCTTCGACGACGGCGCCACCACCGCTGAGGAGCAGGAGCGCGAGGTCCTCGGCTGGGCCCAGTTCGGGGAGGCCGCACGGGACCTCGCGCGCGAGGTGGTCCGCTCGGGGTGGATGCCCGACCTCGTCATCGCCGTCGCCCGGGGCGGGCTCGTGCCCGCCGGGGCGGTCGCGTACGCGCTGGGGACGAAGGCGATGGGCACGCTCAACGTCGAGTTCTACACCGGCGTCGCCGAGACCCTGCCCGAGCCGGTCGTGCTGCCCCCGCTCATGGACACCTCGGAGCTGCCGGGCAAGCGCGTGCTCGTCGTCGACGACGTCGCGGACTCCGGCCGCACGCTCGCGCTCGTCATGGACCTCATCCGCACCCGGGGCCTGCCGGCCGACGTCGACGGCGACGGTGCGGTCACCACCGGGGAGACGGTCGCGGTCGACGCGCGCTCGGCCGTCGTCTACGCCAAGCCCCGCTCGGTCATCGAGCCGGACTACGTCTGGCGCCGCACCGACCTGTGGATCACGTTCCCGTGGTCGGCGCAGCCACCGGTCACGGCTGCGGACTGACTCCCAGCCGCTCGCGGACGAGCGCCAGCACGCTCTCGGCCCCGCGCTCGACGACCTCGAGAGTGTCGTAGAAGCCTTCCCGGCCGCCGTACCAGGGGTCGGGCACGTCCAGGTGGTGCTCGGCGGCGCCGTCGGCCAGCCGCGGCGCGGTGGCGTCGAACTCGCGCCAGAGGCGAATCTCCGCGGCGCGGTCGAGGCCGCGCGCCCGTCGGCGCAGCACGCGGGCGTGCTCGGTGGTCATGGCGAGGACGAGGTCGTAGGCGGCCAGCTCCTCCTCCTCGACCCGGTGGGCGCTGTGCACGTGGGGGTCGTACCCGCGCTCGACGAGGACCGAGTGCGCGCGCGGGTCGATGGGGTTGCCGCGCTCCTCGTCGCTGACCCCGCCCGAGGCGACCTCGACGGCGTCGTCGAGCCCGGCCTCGCGCAGCCGCTCGCGCAGCACCACCTCGCCCATGGGCGAGCGGCAGATGTTGCCGGTGCAGACGACGAGGACGCGGTACGGGTCTGGGGTGCTCACCACACCATCGTGCCAGTGGAGCGTTGCGTCCCGAAAAGGGGGTGACAGCGCCCGGGTGAGGTGCTTACCGTGGTGCGCACACGAGAGAGGAGGTGGTCCAGAGGTGAATTCCTGCAGGACGCGTGAGGTGGCCACCCGCTAGCCGTCAGCGGACGGACCTGCCGGTCCTCCCGCCACGGCGGCGGCGAGAACCAGGTGGTCACCGGAGCCCGCGGGGCCGTGAGCTCGTCCTACACGGCACCGGCCGAACGGCCGGACCCGCGGGCTCTTCCACGCCCGCGCTCAGGCGGCGGGGCTCGTCCACGCCCAGGCGGCCGGCCCAGCCGCGCTCAGGCGGCGGCGAGCGAGCGGGCCTTGAGCGCCTGCACCCGCTGGTAGGACGCCGCGATACGCGCCTCGCTGACCTCCCCGGCCTCGACCATCGCCAGGATGGCCGCGTGGGCCCGGGCCCCGTGCGTGACCGAGGCGAGCAGGACGATGTCGGTTCCGGCGAGCACCGCGCGGCGCACCGCCTCCTCGAACCCCCACTCCCGGGCGACGGCCCCCATGAGCAGGTCGTCGCTGATGACGACGCCCCGGTACCCCAGCTCACCGCGCAGCAGCCCGTTGATGGTCGCCGCGGACAGCGACGCCGGGTACCGCGGGTCCACGGCGGTGTTGACGACGTGGGCGACCATGACCGCGTCGGCGAGACCGGCGTCGACGAGCACGCGGTAGGGCTCGAGCTCGACCGCGTCCCAGGTGGCGGTGACGTCGACGAGCCCGGCGTGGGTGTCCCCCCGCGAGCTCCCGTGACCGGGGAAGTGCTTGAGCGTGGTGAGGACGCCGACGTCGTGGTGGCCCTGGACGAACGCGGCGGCGTGCGCGGCCACCGCCGCGGGGTCGGCCGAGAAGCTGCGCCCCAGGGAGCCGATCACCGGGTTGGCCGGGTAGGTGTCGACGTCGACGACCGGCGCGAGGTTGAGGGTGACGCCCGCCGCGGCGAGCGTGCGGGCCATCTCGGCCGACGCCGCGCGGGTGGCGGCGGGGTCCCCGCGCCCGAGGTCGCGCGCCGACAACGTCGGCGGGAAGCCCCGCGTCGGACCGAGGCGAGCCACCCGGCCGCCCTCCTGGTCGACGGCGACGAGCAGCGGGGACGCCGCCGCCTCCTGGAGCGACGCCGTCAGCGCGGCCACCTGCTCGGGCGAGGCCACGTTCGACGCGCCACCGGCGGAGAAGAGGACGACCGAGCCGAGGTGGCGCTCGGTGAGCTCGGCGAGCACCGGGTTGTCCGGGGTGAGGACGGCGCCGGGGAAGCCGAGCATGAGCATCTGGCCGGCCATCACCTCCAGCTGGGGCCGCGGCGGCGCTGCCGGGGTCGGCGTGGGTGCCGGTAGGGAGACCGTGGGAGCCTCGGTCGGCCGGAGAGCGGGCGCGCCGACCTGCCGGGCCGTCTCCGGTCCGGCGCAGGCTGCGAGCGCGGCGAGGAGGCCTCCCGAGAGGACGGCTCGCCGGGTGGGTCGGTTCGAGGTCATGCCACCGCCGGGTACTCGGCCGCGCGGCGCTCGATCCCCCGCCGGACGGTTGCCGGGAGGTCGGTGAACGGCTCGGCCTCGATGCGTCGCCCCCTGCCGACCCGCCGCCAGGTGCCCACGACCCGGCCGCGCGCGAGGACCGTCGGCCGGAACATCCCGTTGCCGCCGGGGACCACCCGTTCGGCGTGGGCGGGGTCGAGGGTCGCGGTCCGGTCGGCGTAGCCGAGGATGAGCTCGTCGAAGCCGGGCAGGAGGAGGACACCGCCGGCCTCGGCCCGCGCGTCCGCCAGGCGCTGGGGCGTGGCCGGGTCCATGAGGTGCTCGACGCCGCCGACGTCGACCGCCTCGAGCCGGTCCCGGGCGAGGGCGAGGCCGGTGCGGGTGTCCGCGGCGGTGAGCTTGGTCCAGGACCGGAAGTCGGCCACAGTGGCGGGCCCGTGGCTGAGGAAGTAGCGCCGCACCCACTCCCCCAGCGCCTCCTCACGGCCGGGCCGGTGCGGCGCGGGCACCCACTCGTCGAGCAGGACGATCCGCTGCTCGGCGCCGTCCGTGGGGCCGAAGCACGTCACGCCGCGCTGGGAGAGGTGCCACAGCAGGTGGTAACCGCACTGCGGGACGCCGAGCAGGCCGGCGCGCTCCCACAGCGCCATGAGCTCGGCGCGACGGATCGAGCGGCCGCCGTTGAGGGCCTCGACGGCGAGGGTCGTCGCGCGCCCGAGCATCGCCTCGTCGATGCCGAGCTGCTCGCGACGGCGGGCGGCGCCGGTGAGGAGCCGCTCGCTCGTCAGCGCGAGCATCCAGCCCAGGTCCTCGGCGGGCACCAGGTGGAGGGTGCCGCGCATCGGCCAGGAGCGCACCACGGCGCCGGTGTCCAGGGCGGCGCGGACGCCGCGGTGGTCGGTGGCATCGCCGTCGTCCGGGCCGCGATGGGGGGCGCCGCCGCCGTCGGGGGCGCCGGCGCGCTCCGTACGCAGCATCACCGACGCCAGGGCGCCTGGGTAGTCCTGCGCCTGCATCGCGGTCATCCACCGGACCACGGCGGCGGCGGTCGGTTCGCGCGGGCCGACGAGGCGTTGTGCGGCCAGGCGGAGGCGCGCGACGTCGACGGTCATGTGGTCCAAGGGTAGGCGTGGCACGGGACCGGCACACCCGCGCGCACGTGCCGCACGAGCGCGTGGATCCCCGGAGCAGCCGGCCGCGCACTCGTGCCCGCCCGCGGGCCGGTCGTCGGCCGGCTCTGGCAGGGTGGGTGCATGGACCTGAGGATCTTCACCGAGCCCCAGCAGGGCGCCTCCTACGACGACCAGCTCGCGATGGCCCGACGCGCCGAGGCCCTGGGCTTCGACGCGTTCTTCCGCTCCGACCACTTCCTGCGCATGGGTGACGGGAACCCGCTGCCCGGTCCCACGGACTCCTGGGTGACTCTCGCAGGCCTGGCGCGGGAGACCTCGACCATCCGGCTCGGCACCCTCGTCTCATCCGCCACCTTCCGCCACCCGGGTCTGCTGGCCGTGCAGGTGGCTCAGGTGGACGCGATGTCCGGCGGTCGCGTCGAGCTCGGCCTGGGCACGGGGTGGTTCGAGCAGGAGCACCGGGCCTACGGGGTGCCCTTCCCGGCCAGGCGGTTCGGCATGCTCGAGGAGCAGCTCGAGATCGTCACGGGCCTGTGGGGCACGCCGGTCGGCGAGACCTTCGACTTCACCGGTGAGAACTACCGCCTCGAGCACTCTCCCGCGCTGCCCAAGCCGGTGCAGGACCCGCTGCCGATCATCATCGGCGGTGGCGGGCCCCGCCGGACCCCGCGCCTGGCGGCCCGGTTCGGCGCCGAGTACAACCAGTCCTTCCCCGAGAAGTCCGAGATGCGTCACCAGATCGCCCGGGTGCGGGCCGCGTGCGAGGAGGCCGGCCGCGACCCCGGCGAGCTCGTCTACTCGGCCGCGTTCGTCGCGTGCGTGGGCGCCGACGAGGCCGAGGTCACCCGCCGGGCCGACGCCATCGGACGCGAGCCGGCCGAGCTGCGCGAGCACGGCCTGGCGGGCACCCCGGACGAGGTGCTCGAGGGCATCGCGGAGATGGCCGAGCTGGGGGTCTCCCGGCTGTACCTGCAGTGCCTGGACATGACCGACCTCGAGCACCTCGACCTCATCGCCGCGGAGGTCCTCAGCGAGATCGGCTGAGGTCGCGCCGCTCGGCGCCGACCGCACACCGGGCCCCGTCGTCCGACGGGAGAACGGGCACGGGCACGGGCACGGGCACGAGATCCTGCAGGTGCCGCACCGGGCGGTCCGCCAGCCGCCACAGCAGGCAACCCGCCGCGATCGACACCACCGTCCCGGCGAGGGGGTCGCGCACCACGTCGAGGATCTGGAACTGCACGAGGTAGATGTACAGGGACGCCGACGCGAGGAGGGCCACCACCCGCACGGCGCCGGCTGGGACGGGCACCCGGGGCACCAGGGCCAGGGCGACGATCCCCGCGACGACGGTGGCGTTGCGGACCGGGTCGTCAGGGAAGAAGGACGCCCCACCGACCACCGCGACGCCCAGGGCCGCCAGGCGGCGTCGTCGGGTGTCCGCGAGCGCCACCGAGGCGCCCACCGCGAAGAGCCAGAACGTGGTGGGCATGATCCCGCGCAGCACCCCCTCACCCAGGTGCAGGACGACGAAGCGCGGCACGAGCGCCACGACCGCCACGGCCGTCGCGAGCCGCCAGGGGTCCCGGTGCCAGGCGCGGGCGAGGGAGGGCACAGTGAGCAGGGCCGTGAAGGTCACCAGCGCCGCGACCAGCGCGTCGACGAACCACAGCTCGTTGCGGAACCCGTACGCGACGTCGCCGAGGACCCAGTTCAGGAGCACCAGGTTCGCCCACCCGTACCGCTCCTCGGTGATCATGCCGACGGCTGCCACCGCTGCCGTCGGCACGGCCAGGCCGACGACCATCCGTGCGGTGCTGCGCCAACGTCCCCCCGCCGTCGTCACCGAGAGCCCGAACCGGGCCGCGTTGAACCCCGCCACCGCGAGGAGGGTGTGCGCGCCGCCCAGCACCCGGAAGAGGTCGGCGTGGGACCCGCAGATGATCACGACGGCGACGGCGCGGAGCAGCACCGACGTCTCCACCGTGCGCCGGCGGCGAGCTTCCCGGCCGGCACCCGCATCGCGCGGCGTGGCCGCCGGCACGTCGTCGAGGAGCTCGCGCAGCGGGCGGTGGTGCCAGCCGCTGGGCAGCGGGCCGACGAGGTTCTCGAGCACGACCGAGGCCTGGACGTGGCTGAGCGAGTCGCCACCGTGCTGGACGAACGTCCTGCTCAGGTCGACGCTGTCCACACCGAGCACCTGCCCGACGGCGGCCGCCAGGTCGGCGGCCGCGGTGCCGCTCGCGTCACCGGCCGCGTCATCGTCCCCGTCGTGCGCCGTCCCGGCGACGCGGGCCGGCTCGGCGGAGACCCGGACGAGGGCGACGCACGCCCGACGGTCCACCTTCGCGTTGCCCAGGCGGGGCAACGGGGCCACGGTGACGGCCACCGCGGCGACGCCCACGCCCGCGGCGTCCGCGGCGACCCGACGTGCCCGGTCGTTGGTCCGTGCGGCGGGGTGGGCGGTCTCCGGCTCGACCGCCACGGTCAGACCCGTCCCGTCCGCGCCGACGCACGCCGTGAGGCCGGCCGCGTCCAGGCGGCGCTCCACCGCCGCGACGTCGACCCGGAGGCCCATGACCTTGACGAACCCGGAGCGGCGGCCGGCCAGCCGGAGCAGTCCGTCCGGGCCGAACCTGCCCAGGTCACCGGTGCGCAGCTCCGAGATCATGACGCCGAGCGCGAGGTCGTCCGGATGCTCGGCGTAGCCCATCATGACGCCGGGGCCGCGGACCACCACCTCGCCGGTGCCGTCGGCGGCCTCGGGGACCGAGGCGTCGATGCTCACGGACGTGCCCGCGACCGGTGCGCCCACGGCGTCGGGGCAGTCGGTGACGTGCGCCGGGTCGAGCACGCAGATCCGGGCGGTGGCCTCGGTCTGCCCGTACATGACGGCGAGGTCCCACCCGCCGGCCCGGCCGAGCGCGGCCGTGCGGAGCACCCTCTCGGGCGACATCGGGCCGCCGGCCTGCGCGAGGAGACGCAGGGAGGGGTGCGGTCGTGCGAGAGCGCCGGTCGACTCCGCGAGCTCGACCATGTGCGGCACCACCGCCAGCGTCGTGACGTGCAGCCCGTCCAGCACGTCCCACAGGCTCTCGTCGAGCACCGAGGCGTCGTGCAGCACGACGGACCCACCCGCCGTGAGGTGGGAGTGCAGGACCGACAGGCCGAAGGTGTAGTGCAGCGGCAGGCTGCTGAGGGCCCGGTCCTCCGCCGAGATGCGCAGCGCCTCGGCAATGGCGGCGGCGTTGGAGAGCACGTTCTCGTGGGAGAGCCGCACCAGCTTGGGTGAGCCGGTGCTGCCGAGGTGCTGAGGAGCAACGCCAGGTCCGGGTGGAGCAGGTGCAGCGGGGCGGACGACGCCACCGCGAAGGGCCGGCCGGCCTCACCGGTCCAGGACACGTCCGGCCGGTAGCGCCCGACGATGGTGGCGGCCCGGGCGTCGTCGGAGGTGACCAGCGCCACATGGCCCGCCTCCAGCGTGGCCAGGTACGCCGTCACGGCCCCGACGTCGGTGCTCATCGGCAGGTGCACCAGCCGGCGCCCCTCGGCGACGTCCGGGAGCACACCGACGAGCTGCTCGACACGGTCGCGGAGCGCACCGTGGGTGAGCACCTCCCCCCCGGGTGTCAGCAGGGCCGGACGCCGGGCGGCGTCGTCGTCAAGCGGCCACGGCAGCGGTGAGCGGCGCGCGAGAGGTCGGGAGCGGATCACGGGAGGGACGCCCGCCGGTGCAGCCAGAGTGGTCACGGCCAGCAAGGGTAAGGGTACCCTCACCCAATTACGAAACGTCGATGAGAGGTAATTGATCCCGATGTCCGTCGAGGTGTGGTGGTCGACGCTGGTCGCGGCGGACCGCGGCCTGCTGGAGATCCTCGACGAGACCGAGCGCGCACGCGTGGAGTCCCTCGACCGCGCGGCGGACCGCGGCCGCTCCATGCTCGGCGCCGCGCTCCTGCGCGTGGCGGTCGCGGCCCACGTCGGGGTGCCCCCCGGCGACCTCGTCGTCGACCGGACCTGCCCCGAGTGCGGCGGCCCGCACGGCCCGCCGCGAGTGGTCGCCGCGGGCGGAACCCCACCGCACGTGTCGGTCTCCCACTCGGGCGTCGTCGTGATGGTCGCCCTGAGCCGGCCGGGGCCGGTCGGCGTGGACGTGCAGCGCGTGACGGACGTGCCCGGGGACGCCCTGGAGTGGGTACGACGCGAGGCGATGGTGAAAGCAGCCGGCGGGGCGGACGCGCGGGACCGACCGCACCTCATCGTCCGGGATCTGCCCCCGCCGCTGCCGGGCTACGCGGCCGCGCTGGCCGCGCCGACCGGTGCGGGGCCCGTGCGCGAGGTCCGGCACTGGCCGGAGGCAGCTGCACCGTCGTCGTCACCGTGACCACGGACGGCGTGGCCGGGGTGGAGGAGAACCCGAAGCGCGTGGGCGGCTCGACCGGGCGCAGGCCGCCGAGGTCGCGGCCGTCCCAGCGCGCCCGGGCGCCGGTGATCCGGTGCACGTCGCGGGCGCCGTACCACTCGACCCGGCCGCCGCCCGCCGAGCCCGTGGTCCGGACCCCGGGCAGGACCAGCGCCGCCACCGGAGCGACGAGCCGGGCCCACGTCAGCGACTCCGCGACGGGCCCGGGGACCATGCGCAGGAGGCGGCCCAGCGGCGCACGCGGTCCCGACCCGATCTCCAGCTCGAGCGGCCCGGCCTCGACCCGCCAGCCGGCGGCGGAGCGGCGCACCCGCACCGGCACGAGGCGGACCTCGTCGAACCGGTAGGTGGCCGCGACGAAGTCCGTGACCCGCTGGTCCGGGGCGAGGAGGATGCGCAGCCCGTCCGGCCGCTCGACCATGACGTCGGAGAACGGACCGAACGGCGAGGTCGGCCAGTGGCCCACGACCAGGCGGGTGCCCTCGGCCGTGCCGAGCCCGGCGATGTGCCCCCGGAAGCGCCAGTGCGCACCCATCCGTGACCTCCAGCTCCGCCGTCACCGGCACCGTCGCGCCGTCGTCGGAGGCGCCGTCCTCCCCCATCCTCACCCGGTCGCCGCCGTGCGGCATGATCACGGTCATGGACGACGGCGCCGCACCCCTGAGGCTGGGCTACTCCGTGGGGTACTGGTCCGCCGGTCCCCCGCCCGGCGCCGCCGAGGCGGTCCGCCTCGCCGACGAGCTCGGGCTCGACTCGGTCTGGACGGCGGAGGCGTACGGCTCCGACGCGCTCACCCCCCTCGCCTGGTGGGGGGCGAGCACCCGGCGCGTCCGTCTGGGCACCGCTGTGGCGCAGATGGCGGCGCGCACACCCACGGCGACGGCGATGGCGGCCCTCACCCTCGACCACCTCTCGGGCGGGCGGTTCGTCCTCGGGCTGGGCGCCTCCGGCCCGCAGGTGGTCGAGGGCTGGTACGGCCAGCCCTACCCGCGTCCGCTCGAGCGCACGCGGGAGTACGTCGACGTCGTCCGGCAGGTGCTGCGCCGGGACGCGCCCGTCCACCTCGACGGCCGCCACTACCGGCTGCCCTACCCCGGCGGCCAGGGCAAGGCGCTGCGCCCCACCGTGCACCCGCTGCGCCCCGACCTGCCGGTCCACCTCGCCGCCCAGGGGCCGCGCAACACCGCGCTGGCGGCGGAGATCGCGGACGGCTGGTTGCCCACCTTCTTCTCGCCGCGCACCTCCGACGCGGCCGCGGCGCTCCTCGCGGAGGGGTTCGAGCGTCGCTCCGCCGACCTCGCGCCGCCGGCGGCGTTCGAGGTCTGCGCGGGTGCGCCGGTGGCGCTGGGGAGCGACGTCGAGGCGGCCGCGGACACGCTGCGCCCGATGTTCGCGCTGTACATCGGCGGGATGGGCTCCTCGACCGCGAACTTCCACCGCGCCGCCCTCGAGCGGCTGGGGCACGAGGCCGCGTGCGCAGAGGTGAGCCGGCGCTGGGCCGCGGGCGACCGGGCCGGTGCCGCGGCAGCGGTGCCCACCGAGCTCGTGCTCGACGTCGCCCTCGCGGGCAGCCCCGCCCAGCTGCGGGAGCAGCTCGGTGCCTGGGAGCGCTCGGTCGTCACGACGCTCGTCATCCAGACCGACGCGCGGGCGCTCGGACCGGTCGTCGCGGCCCTGCGGGGCTGAGGGCCGGCGTCTACCGTTCACCCCATGCCGCACCCACGTCTGGTCCTGGCCAACGCCGCCGCCGGCTCCGCCGACGACGAGGCGGTGACCGCCGCCCTCGCGGTCCTGCGCGAGGGCGGGGAGGTCGAGGTCGTCACCCCCGACGACCCCGCGGAGCTGCGCCGAGCCCTCGCCGGCGCCGAGGGCCGCGACGTGGTCATCATGGGCGGCGACGGTTCGATCCACGCCTGCCTGGACACCCTCGCCCGGCTGGGGACGACCGCGGACGTCGGACCGTTCGCCGTCGTGCCGCTCGGCACCGGCAACGACCTCGCCCGGGGGCTCGGCCTCCCGCTTGACGCAGAGGCGGCCGCACGGGTGGCCCTCACCGGCCGGACGCGGTCCTTGGACCTCCTCGTCGACGACGACGGTGCGGTGGTCGTCAACGCCGTGCACGCCGGCGTCGGCGCCGAGGCGGCCGCCAAGGCCGAGGGGCTCAAGAAGGTTCTCGGGCCGGCCGCCTACCCCCTCGGCGCCCTGCGCGCCGGCACCGGCGTCACCGGATGGCGCCTGCGGATCACCGTGGACGGCACGGTCCTGCACGAGGGCGACGTGCTCATGGTCACCGTCGGGCTCGGGTCCTCCATCGGCGGGGGCACCGAGGTGGCCCCCGACGCCGAGCCCGACGACGGGCTCGCCGACGTCGTCGTCGCCACCGCCACGGGCCCGCTGGCACGGGCCGGCTACGCCCGCGACCTGCGCCACGGGGAGCACCTCGGCCGTGAGGACGTCGTCCTGGCACGGGGCACCGAGGTGCGGGTCGAGGCGGTGGGGCCGGAGGACGCCTTCCGTACGAACGCCGACGGCGAGGTGACCGGGCCGCACACCTCGCGCACGTGGCGCGTGGTCCCGGGGGCCTGGCGCTGCCGCGTGCCGGGGTAGAGCCGGACGGATGCGACGGCGCCCGGCGGGCCGCCCGGGCACTGCCGCGCTCCGGCAGCGAGGTGCGTCAAGACCCGGTCGGTCCATGGCGTGAGCCGACGTCTGTGGGTGCGCGCTGAGCCTCGATCCACCGATGGGCTGACTGTTGCGGGTAGGCGCGGGAACGCGAGAATGCCCCTCTGAGCTGGGAAGATACGACTTGTCGAAGGTCCGTATCGCCAGTTCAAGAAGGGCATCTCGTAGATGCAACTTTCTCACACCCGTCCGGTCGTGTCCGCGACGTTCGATGAGCCCAACCTCGTGTCGGCCGCCGGCCTGGTCCCGCTGATGGCCCTGGCCCGTCGGGCGGGACTGCGGGAGCTGGCAGATGAGCGGTTGAGCGTGCCGACGGACAAGGGCGCCAACGCCGGCCTGAAGCTGTCCTCGCTGGTCGCGGGCATGGCCGCCGGGGCGGACAGCATCGAGGACATGGCCCTGCTGCGCCACGGCGGCATGGGCAAGGTCTTCACCGGCGCCTACGCCCCCTCGACGCTGGGCTCGTTCCTGCGCTCGTTCACCTTCGGCCACGTCCGCCAGGCCGACGCGGTCGCCTCACGGTTCCTCCTCGCCCTGGCCGAGCACACCACCCTGCTCGGCGGCGCGGCAGACGCGGGGACGGTGATGGTCGACATCGACGACACCATCGTCGAGGTCCACGGCTACGCCAAGCAGGGGGCCGCGTTCGGATACTCCGGCGTGCGAGGGCTCAACGCCCTGCTCGCCACCATCTCCACCGATCAGGTCGCACCGGTGATCGCCGCCCAGCGGCTCCGCAAAGGGTCGGTGGGTTCCCCGCGCGGGGCAGCCCGGCTCGCCGCCGACACGCTCGCGCTGATCCGCCGCAGCCGGCTGGCCGGCCGTGGTGTGCTGGTGCGGGCCGACTCGGCGTTCTACTCCCACACTCTGGTCACCGCGGCGCTCAAGGCCGGCGCGCAGGTCTCGATCACCGCGCGGATGGACCCGGCCGTCAAACGCGCCATCGCCACGATCGACGCCGATGCGTGGACCGCGATCCGGTACACCGATGCCATCTACGACGAGACCACCGGGGTATGGAACTCACGCGCCGAGGTCGCTGAGGTCCCGTTCACCGCGTTCTCCTCGAAGAAGAAGGCCGAGCAGGTCCCCGGCCGGCTCGTGGTCCGGCGCATCCCCGACCTGAACCCCAAGCAGGGTCAGGGCCAGGAGACGCTGTTCGAGACCTGGCGCTTCCACGCCTTCTTCACCACCACGGCACCCGAGGCGCTCGGCGCGGTCGCCGCTGACCAGACCCACCGGGCCCACGCGATCATCGAGAACGTCCACGCCGACCTCAAGGCCTCCGCCCTGGCACACCTGCCCTCCGGTGTCTTCGCCGCCAACGCCGCCTGGCTCGTCTGTGCCGTCATGGCCTTCAACCTCACCCGCGCCGCCGCCACGGTGACCAGGGCACCGTCGCTGGTCCGGGCAACGACCGAGACGATCCGCCGCAAGCTGATCAACGTCCCCGCCCGGATCGCGACCTCCGCCCGGCGGCTACGGCTGCACCTGCCCACCGCCTGGCCCTGGCAGAGCGCCTGGACAACGCTCCACGACGCCGTCCTCCCGCGCAGCGCCCGGGTCACCTGAACCCCGACCCAGCGCCCCCACGACCGAGGACCACCAGTGGAAAAGCCGGGCAAACCGGCGACCATCCCACGCCCGAGAACCACCACCGCCGTCCCGACCGCATCAACGAGCGAGCCGCGGACCATCGGTGGATCGAGGCTGAGTGAACTCCAGCCTGACCGCGCCGCCCGTAGGCTGATGGTGCCGGCGACGGGGCCGGATGTTCGGGAGAGGACCGCCGATGCGGGTGGAGGGTGTCGCAGCCGTCGTCACGGGCGGGGCGTCAGGGATGGGCGCCGCGACGGCACGGATGCTGAGCGAGCACGGTGCGTCGGTGTATGCGCTGGACCTGCCGGCCGCCCTGGAGGGCGCCACGCACCCCGGCATCACCTACCTCGCCGCCGACGTCACCGACGAGGCACAGGTGCGAGCCGCGGTCGCCGAGGCAGCGAGCGGCGACGTCCCGCTACGGGTCGTGGTGAGCTGCGCGGGCATCGCCCCCTCCGCGCGGATCCTGGGCCGCCGCGGAGTGCACGACATAGGTCTGTACGCAAAGGTCGTGGCCATCAACCTCGTGGGCACCTTCACGGTCCTCGCGCTGGCCGCCGAGCACATCGCCGCGACCGAGCCCGACGACGGTGGTCAGCGCGGCGTGGTGATCAACACCGCCTCGGTCGCCGCGTACGAGGGTCAGGTGGGGCAGGCCGCGTACGCGTCCTCCAAGGGTGGGGTCGTCGGCCTGACGCTGCCGGCCGCGCGCGACCTCGCCCAGTACGGGATCCGGGTCAACACCATCGCGCCCGGGATCGTCGAGACACCGATGATGGCCACGATCGACGAGGAGTACCGCGCACGCCTGGCGGCCGGGGTGCCGTTCCCTCCGCGCCTGGCTCGGCCCGAGGAGTTCGCCCAGCTCGCCCTGGCGCTCATCGAGCACGACTACGTCAACGGCGAGACCGTCCGCATGGACGGCGCGCTGCGCATGGCGCCGCGCTGACGGTCCCTGGACGCGGGTCCCTGGACGTGGGCCTCGCGGTGGGTGTTCGATCGTGCTGGCGGCGTCCGCGCCGGGCCCCGCCTGGTGAGGGAGGTCGGTCGTGACGGAGTTCAGGATCATCGAGGAGCCGGAGCAGCTCACGGCAGGCATCCGCCGGCAGGTGCGCACCACCGAGCTGCCGGCGTTCTTCGACGACGCCTTCCACGAGGTGTTCGACGCCTTGCGTGAGGCGGGTGTCGCGCCGGCCGGCGCTCCGTACGCCCGCTACCGCGGCCCCGTCGGCGAGACCGTGGACGTCGAGGCGGGCTTCCCCGTGCTGGAGGCGTTCTCCGGCGGCGAGATCGTCGGCGGCGCCCTCCCCGCCGGCCGTGCCGTCGAGGCGGTGCACACCGGCAGCTACGACGCCCTCCACGAGACGTACGAGGCCATCGAGACCTGGCTCGGGGAGAAGGGCCTCACCGCCTCCGCCGACATGTGGGAGATCTACGAGTCGGGGCCGGAGTCCGACCCCGACCCCGCCACCTGGCGCACCCGGGTGGTGTGGCCGGTCTCCGGCACGTAGGGGCTTGCTGGGGCCGGCTCGGCAGGGTCGGGCTCGGCCCAGGCCGGGGCTCAGCCGGTGGCCGACCTGCGCCCACCGGCCGAGGCCACCGCTCAGCCGATCGTCAGGCGCACGTCCAGGCTCACGGGCGCGGGCACGAGGCGCGCGTTCGGCAGCACGCCGGGCCCGCACGCGGCCGAGCCCAGCCCGTGCTGGGCGGCGTCGACGTGCAGCCAGAGCATCCCGTCGGCGGCGAGCTCGTGCGGGTGCGCTGCCGCCGCCAGTGCCTGGTCGGACCACGGGCGGGCGGTCAGCTCGAACCCGTGCACCGTCCGGCCGCCCACCGTGACCCCGCCGGCCTCGAGACCGAGCGTCGCCCCGCCGAGGTCGAGCGCGGCGCGGGTGACGCCACGCCGGGCGCCGTTCTCCTGCGGGTGGGTGTACGGGGTCTGCAGCTCGGCCACGGTGTGCCGCCACCGGCCCGCGAGCGCCGCCCTCGCCGAGTCGGCGTAGGACTCGAGCGGGCCCAGGCCCACCCAGTCGACCATCACGTCGGCGGCGTCGGGCTGCTCGACCGCGAGGAGCAGGCCGAGGCGGGCGACGGACCCGGGCCAGCGGCCCTCCGGAGTGATCTCGAGCGTGAGGTCGACGGCGCGCTCGTCCACCGGGCGCCACGTGTAGCGCACGGCGAGGCCGCAGTCGGTGGCGGCGCCGGCGGTGCGCCCGGTGACGACGAGCGCCTCGCCGTCGACGTCGGCCGTGTCCAGCCGCTCGTGGAGCCGGGTCAGGCCGGCACGCTCCCAGGCCTCGGCGTCGCCGATGGGGTCGTTCCACGACGTGCGGGCGTCGTTGTCGGTCGGGGCGCGCCACGCGTCGACCCGGGCGACGGCGACGGCCCGGTCGCCGATGGCGACGAGCCGGCCCGACCGGTCCAGGCGTACCGGCCCGACGGCGAACCCGCCGTCGTCCGTGCGCGCCGGACGGGTGCCGGCGGAGTCCCCGCCGCCCTCCGTGCGCGCCGCGTTCCCGGCCGCCGCAGGGAGCGGTCCGGCGGGACGCAGGAGCAGCTGGCCGGCGCCCAGCTCGGTGCCGGGGGACGCCCAGGCGGCGTCGCCGTCCACGCCGTCGCGCTGGAGGGCCCGGACCGTCCACCACAGGGCAGCCCGCGGGTCCGCGTCGACACCGTCGAGAAGGTCCGCCGCGGGAGCGACCGTCCGGGAGGCACCCGGCGCAAGGGGGGTCTCGTCGAGCTCACCGGCGGCGAGCTCCTCGCCGTCGGCGGTGAGGGACCAGACGAGCCGGACGTGCGCGGTGTCGCGGAAGGCGTACCGGTTGCGCACGGTCAGCTCGCCCGGCCGCGCCGGGTCGGCGTCGATGCGGAGGGGGGCGTAGACCGCCGCCATCTCGACCATGCCCGGGGAGGGGGTGCGATCGGGCAGGAGCATGCCGTCGGCGATGAATGTGCCGTCGTGGAGCTCCTCGCCGAAGTCGCCGCCGTAGCCGGAGAACGGGGTGCCGTCGTCGTCGCGGGTGGCGATGCCGTGGTCGATCCACTCCCAGACGAACCCGCCCATGAGCCGGGGGTGGGCGTCGAAGAGCGCGTCGTAGTCGGACAGGCCGCCCGGTCCGTTGCCCATGGCGTGGGCGTACTCGCACTGGACGAACGGCATCGCACGGCGCCGCGCGTCGAGGACGCCGTCGGGCAGCGGGGTCTCCTCGCCGCGACCGATGAGGGCGACCTCCTCCGAGGTGGCGTACATCCGGGAGTAGACGTCGACGTGCTCGCACGACCAGTCGCCCTCGTAGTGCAGGGGGCGGGTGGGGTCGAGGTCGCGGATCGCGCGGGCCATGGCGGCGAGGTTGCGGCCCGTGCCCGCCTCGTTGCCGAGGGACCACATGACGATGCTCGGGTGGTGGGCGTCCCGCCGGACCATCCGGGTGACCCGGTCCACGAGCACCGGCTCCCACTCGGGCGCGTCCGTGGGGTTGCCGCGCCAGCCGAGCGGCTCGAAGCCGTGGGTCTCGAAGTCGTTCTCGTCGACGACGTAGAGGCCGTGGACGTCGCAGAGGTCGAGGAAGTGCGGGTGCGGCGGGTAGTGGCTCGTGCGGACGGCGTTGACGTGGTGCCGCTTCATGAGCAGCACGTCCTCGAGCATCGTCTCGGCGGTGACGGCGCGCCCGCGGGTGGGCTCGAACTCGTGCCGGTTGACCCCGCGGAGCTTGACCGGGGCCCCGTTGACGGTGAACACGCCGTCGACGATCGCGACCCGGCGGAAGCCGACGTCGACGCCGACGGTCTCGGCGCCGGTCGTGACCGTGGCCCGGTACAGCCGCGGCACCTCGGCCGACCACGGCTCGACGGCGACCGTGACCTCCTCGCCCGCGGCGGCGTCGATCCCCAGCTCGGGGACCGTGACCCGGGCGGGACCGCCCTCGACGTCCACCCGCAGGGTGCCCGTGACGGTGGTGTGGTCATAGTCGGCGTGCACGCGGACGTGCTCGATCCCGCCGTCGGGGCGGTGCTCGAGGGTGACGGGGCGGAAGATGCCGGAGAGCCACCACTGGTCCTGGTCCTCGACGTAGGTCTGGGCCGACCACTGGGTCACCCGCACCGCGAGAAGGTTCTCCCCGGCGTGGACGGCGTCGGTGACGTCGACCTCGGTGGGCAGGCGTGAGCCGTGCGATCGGGCGAGGACCTGGCCGTTGAGCGCCACCTCGAACCAGGAGTCGACGCCCTCGAACCGCAGCACGACGCGTCCGCCGGACGTCCAGGCCGCCGGGACGTCGACCGTGCGGCGGTACTCCCCGGTCGGGTTCTCCCGCGGCACGCGGGGCGGGTCGACGGGGATCGGGAAGAGGACGTTGGTGTACGCGGGCCGGCCGTAGGGCCAGGTGTCCGGCGCGCCGGCGAGCTGCCAGTGACCCGGGACGGTCAGGGAGTCCCAGCCGGCGCCGTCGTCGGCGGGGTCGGCGCCGGTCTCCGCCTCCGGGAAGAGGCGGAAGCGCCACTCGCCGTCGAGGCTGACGGACGGCGCGGAGAAGGCGCCGGCGGACGGGCGGAACCGCGCCGGGCGGACGCCCTCGGGGACGTGGACGGACTCGTGCGTCATGGGGGCTCCGGTCGGGGTCGTAGGTTCTGCGGAGGGGCTCGTGCTCGCGGCGGGGCTCGTGCGGGGGGCGGTGGGGGCTGCGGCGGGGGGCTCGGCGGTCATGCCGGCTCCAGCCGGACGGTGACGTAGGAGCGGGCCGGGACGTCGACGACGAGGCCGCGCTCGTGCGGTCGGACGCCGTCGTGCTCGCGCGGGGCGACGGCGTCAACGCGGATGCCGCGCTCGTGCGGGATGTCGGAGTCCTCCCCCACCCAGAACCCGCCGTAGACGCACCGGCCGAGGTGCTCGGCGAAGTGGCCGTACAGGTGCCGGCTGATCGTGGGCCCGGGGACGTCCAGGTCGATCACCGCACGGGTGGTGGGGGCCATGGGTGGCGCGCTCCTCGTCGAGACGGTCCTGGTCAGGCGTGCGCGCTCACGCTATTGAAGATCGGCGGCCGGGGCGAAACGGTGCCCACCTGTCAGACGGGGCGGCGCTCGCGTCACCGCCGCGGCACGGCGCAGCGCTCGACGGCTCCGGAGCACTCGTCGTCACCCGCCGCGCACCCGTCGGCTCAGCGACGGCCGCCGACCTCGTGGTGCCGGCGTGCGGCGTCGGCGCTGCCGACCCTGACGACGCGGTCGGCCTGCAGCGGTGCCGGCCAGAGCTCCAGCAGGTAGCGGTCGACGGGGCCTGGGGCGAACTCGCCGTCGTGCCCGGCGTCGCGCCCGCGGGCACACACCCGAAGCCGGTAGGTGCCGGCGGGAATCGGTAAGCACCCACCGCTCTCCCCGGCCCACGACGACCACCGCGGCACGGCGCCGTCGGGTACCCGGACGGACACCTCGACCACGTCCTGCCAGTCCCCGCCGGCCGGACCGGGGGCGTGGTCGTGCAGCTCGATGCGCAGCGGTGAGCCGCCCGACCGCCTCGCAAGGTTGAGGTACACCCCCGACGGGTCGGCAGCGCCGACAAGACCGTTGGCGTGTCCGTCGAAGAACCGGTCGACGTCGCCGTCGAACCCGAAGTCGTCACCCCAGCCGATGTCGAGCTGCCCGTAGTCCGTATCGATCAGCTCGTCCAGCAACACCGCCGCCACGGAGGACATCCTGCCGTGCGATCAGCGGAGACCGGTGGTGGCACGGCGACACGGATCTCGTCCGGCCGACCCGAGGACGACGCCGCCCCGCGGCCTCATGGGCGGCAGGGCGGCATCGGTGCGGGGTCGGGTCAGAACTCCCAGTCCTCGTCCTGGGTGTCGACGGCCTTGCCCATGACGTAGCTCGAGCCCGAGCCCGAGAAGAAGTCGTGGTTCTCGTCGGCGTTGGGGCTCAGCGCCGAGAGGATCGCGGGGTTGACCGCGGTCGCGTCGGCGGGGAACAGCGCCTCGTAACCGAGGTTCATGAGCGCCTTGTTGGCGTTGTAGCGCAGGAACGCCTTGACGTCCTCGGTCAGGCCGAGGGGGTCGTAGAGGTCCTCGGTGTACTGCTCCTCGTTCTCGTAGAGCTCGAAGAGGAGCTCGAACGTGTAGTCCTTGAGCTCCTGCTGCCGCGCGGGGGAAGCCTTGGCCACGGCCTGCTGGTACTTGTAGCCGATGTAGTACCCGTGCACGGCCTCGTCGCGGATGATGAGCCGGATGAGGTCGGCCGTGTTCGTCAGCTTGGCCCGGCTGGACCAGTACATCGGCGCGTAGAAGCCGGAGTAGAAGAGGAACGACTCCAGCATCGTGGAGGCGACCTTGCGCTTCTCGGGGTCGTCGCCGCGGTAGTAGTCCATGACGATCTGGGCCTTGCGCTGAAGGTTCTCGTTCTCCTCCGACCAGCGGAACGCCTCGTCGATCTCCTGCGTGGAGATGAGGGTGGAGAAGATCGAGGAGTAGCTCTTGGCGTGCACGGACTCCATGAACGCGATGTTCGTGTAGACGGCCTCCTCGTGCGGGGTGACCGCGTCCGGGATGAGGCTCACCGCCCCGACCGTGCCCTGGACGGTGTCGAGCAGCGTCAGGCCGGTGAACACGCGCGTCGTCGTCAGCTGCTCGTGAGGGGCGAGCGTGTGCCAGGACTGGATGTCGTTGGACAGCGGCACCTTCTCCGGCAGCCAGAAGTTCCCCGTCAGCCGGTCCCAGACCTCGACGTCCTTCTCGTCCTGGACCCGGTTCCAGTTGATCGCCTGGACCCGGCTGACCAGCTTCAGCTTCTCGGACACGTCATTCACTCCATCGCAGATCGTCTTGTCGGTGCGGCGCGGCCGCGCAGGGTGGCCGGTAGGCGGCCGGCCACCCGCGGGACGTCGGTCCCGCGGGTGGCGTGGGTCAGAGCATGCAGGAGACGCAGCCCTCGACCTCGGTGCCCTCGAGGGCCATCTGGCGCAGCCGGATGTAGTACAGCGTCTTGATGCCCTTGCGCCAGGCGTAGATCTGGGCCTTGTTGACGTCGCGGGTGGTGACGGTGTCCTTGAAGAACAGCGTGAGCGAGAGGCCCTGGTCGACGTGCTGGGTGGCCTCGGCGTAGGTGTCGATGATCTTCTCGGGGCCGATCTCGTACGCGTCCTCGTAGTACTCGAGGTTGTCGTTCGTCAGGTACGGCGCCGGGTAGTACACCCGCCCGATCTTGCCCTCCTTGCGGATCTCGACCTTGGAGACGATCGGGTGGATCGAGGAGGTGGAGTTGTTGATGTAGGAGATCGACCCGGTGGGCGGCACGGCCTGGAGGTACTGGTTGTAGATGCCGTGCTCCTTGACGGAGGCGGCCAGCGCGCGCCAGTCGTCCTGCGTGGGGAGGTGCACGCCGGCGTCGGCGAAGAGCTGACGCACCCGCTCGGTGCGCGGCTCCCACACCCGGTCGATGTACTTCGCGAAGTACTCGCCCGTGGCGTACTTCGACTCCTCGAAGCCGGCGAAGGCCCGGCCACGCTCGATGGCGAGCTTGTTCGACTCCGTCACGGCGTGGAACGTCACCGCGTAGAAGTACATGTTCGTGAAGTCCAGGCCCTCCTCGGACCCGTAGTGGATGCGCTCCCGGGCGAGGTAGCCGTGCAGGTTCATCTGACCCAGTCCGATCGCGTGCGCGGCGTTGTTGCCGTGCTCGATCGACGGCACCGACCAGATGTGGGTCTGGTCCGACACCGCCGTCAGGGAGCGGATCGCCGTGCCCACGGTCCGGCCGAGGTCCGGGGAGTCCATCGCCTTGGCGATGTTGAGCGAGCCCAGGTTGCAGGAGATGTCGTGCCCGACCTCCTTGTACGACAGGTCGTCGTTGTAGGTCGAGGGCGTGGAGACCTGGAGGATCTCCGAGCACAGGTTGGACATCGTGACCTTGCCCGCGACCGGGTTCGCCCGGTTCACCGTGTCCTCGAACATGATGTACGGGTAGCCCGACTCGAACTGCAGCTCGGCGATCGTCTGGAAGAACTTCCGGGCGCTGAGCTTCTTCTTCTTGATCCGCCCGTCGTCGACCATCTCCCGGTACTTCTCCGAGACGTTCACCTCGGAGAACGGCACCCCGTAGACGCGCTCGACGTCGTAGGGCGAGAACAAGTACATGTCCTCGTTGTTCCTCGCGAGCTCGAACGTGACGTCGGGGATGACCACACCGAGGGAGAGGGTCTTGATGCGGATCTTCTCGTCCGCGTTCTCCCGCTTGGTGTCGAGGAACCGCATGATGTCGGGGTGGTGGGCGTGCAGGTACACCGCGCCGGCGCCCTGGCGGGCACCGAGCTGGTTGGCGTAGGAGAAGGAGTCCTCGAGGAGCTTCATCACGGGGATGACGCCGGAGGACTGGTTCTCGATCTTCTTGATCGGCGCCCCGGACTCGCGCACGTTCGTCAGCGACAGCGCCACGCCGCCGCCGCGCTTGGACAGCTGGAGCGCCGAGTTGATGCCGCGCGCGATGGACTCCATGTTGTCCTCGATGCGCAGGAGGAAGCAGCTGACGAACTCGCCGCGCTGCTGCTTCCCGGCGTTGAGGAACGTCGGGGTGGCCGGCTGGAAGCGGCCGGAGATGATCTCCTCGACGAGGTTGCGCGCGAGCGTCTCGTCGCCGGCGGCGAGGGTGAGGGCCACCATGACGACCCGGTCCTCGAACCGCTCGAGGTAGCGCTTCCCGTCGAAGGTCTTCAGCGTGTACGACGTGTAGTACTTGAACGCCCCGAGGAAGGTCTCGAAGCGGAACTTCTTGGCGTAAGCGAAGTCCCACAGCGCGGTGAGGAACTCGAAGGAGTACTGCTCGAGGACGACGGCCTCGTAGTAGCCGTGCTCGACCAGGTAGTCGAGCTTCTCCCGCAGGTTGTGGAAGAAGACGGTGTTCTGGTTGACGTGCTGGAGGAAGTACTGGCGAGCGGCCTCGCGGTCCTTGTCGAGCTGAATCCTCCCGTCGGCGTCGTAGAGGTTGAGCATCGCGTTGAGCGCGTGGTAGTCGAGCTCGGGCGCGCTGGCGACCTCTACGCCGGTACCTGTGAGCGTTGCTGCCAAAACTGCCCCAATCCCTCTCGGACGCGCGTGACGTCCTCAGTCGTTCCCAGTAGTTCGAAGCGGAAGAGGTAGGGCACCTGGCACTTCGCGGCGACGATGTCGCCGGCGATGCAGTACGCCTCACCGAAGTTCGTGTTGCCCGCGGCGATGACGCCACGGATGAGCGAGCGGTTGCGCGGGTCGTTGAGAAACCTGATGACCTGCTTGGGCACGGCGCCGCGCCCGTTGCCGCCACCGTAGGTGGGGACGACGAGCACGTACTCCTGCTCGACCCGCAGCGGCGGGTCCCCGGCCCGCAGGGGGATCCGGGCGGCCGGGAGGCCGACCTTCTCCACGAAGCGGTGCGTGTTGTTCGTCGCTGAGGAGAAGTAGACGAGGATGCCCATCACGCCCCCTGAGGACGGCGCCACGGGCGCCGGTTCGTCGGGCGCCGGCCGGCAGCCGGTCGCCCTGGTGTTCAGCCGGACCACCGGGTCGCGGTGGTCCGGCTGAAGCTCGTGGATGGCTCAGGCCACGACGGCGTCGGCCATCTGGGCCGCGAGCGCCTTGATCTTGTCGGGCCGGAAGCCGGACCAGTGGTCACCGCCGGCGAAGACGACCGGGGCCTGCTGGTACCCGAGCGCCTTGATGCTCTCCAGCGCCTCGGCGTCGGTCATGATGTCGACGACCTCGTACGGCAGACCCTGCTTGTCCAGCGCACGGTACGTGGCGTCGCACTGGACACAGGCCGGCTTGCTGTAGACGGTGATGCTCATCGAGCCGTTCTCCTTCTCCTGGTGCATCGTCACGGCCACGCACCGGATGACAGGCCCGTAATCACAATCATGTGCTTCGGGACGGCGCCGGGTTCTGCGTGGTTCCTCGACACTACACCTAGGGGTGGGGCGTGGGCAGTACCCCAAGATGCAGTGTTGGCGTGTCGTGCGGTGGGCGTGTCCTCCACAGCCTGACCCCCTTCTTGTGGACTCCGGTAACGGGTGTGGGGACGGCCTGTGGACAGCCCGTCCTCGTCCCGTCGCGCCTGGTGGCGACTCAGGTCCGACGCTGCCACCGACCACTGACATCCGAGTCGTCGACCTCCGGCGAGCCAGGCCTGTGGACGAGAAGGCGGCCCCGGCGTCCACAGGGTGTGGGTCCAGGGGCCCCGCACGACGAAACTCGCTCTCGCCGGTGCCGGTTGCGGCTCCCTGGCGGGGGCGCGAAGGTGGCGTGGAGGGCCCGACCTGCCGGTCGTGGCCGTGCCGGCGCCCCGGCGCCGCCGTCGAGAGGAGAACCCGTGAACGAGGAGCCGACGACCGAGGCAGGCCGGCTGGCCAAGGAGGCCCGCGAGCTGGCCGAGCAGGCGGCCGACGAGATCGGTGCGACGCGCGCGGACGACGACGCCGCCGTCGACCAGGACGTCGAGCGCGAGATCGGCCACGACGTCGACCCGCACCCCGGCGGGGACGACGCCCGCGGCAGTGGTCTCACCGGGCCCGGCGCACCGATGCCCTGACTCTGCCGCCCGCCGCACCGGCCGTTCTGCGCGATCATGATGGGGTCCACCGCCGCCGCAAGCCCGAGGAGTCTGTCATGCCGATGAACGTCGAGAGCTTCAACCTCGACCACCGCACGGTCGCCGCGCCCTACGTCCGGGTGGCCGACACCAAGCACCTTCCCGGCGGTGACGTCCTGACCAAGTACGACGTGCGGTTCTGCCAGCCGAACGCCGATCACCTCGAGATGCCGGTCGTCCACTCCCTCGAGCACACCTTCGCCGAGCACGTGCGCAACCACTCCGGCGACGTCGTCGACTTCTCCCCCATGGGCTGCCAGACCGGCTTCTACCTCCTGCTCGTCGGCGACCACCCCTACGAGGAGGTCCTCGACCTCGTCGAGACCACCCTGCGCGACGTCGTCGCCGCGACCGAGGTGCCCGCCGCCAACGAGACGCAGTGCGGCTGGGCCGCCAGCCACACCCTCACGGGGGCGCAGGAGGCGGCCCGCCGGATGCTGGCGCGTCGGGACGAGTGGGCCCAGGTCGA
This sequence comes from Georgenia sp. M64, assembly GCF_038049925.1. NCBI lineage: Bacteria > Bacillati > Actinomycetota > Actinomycetes > Allobogoriellales > Allobogoriellaceae > Georgenia > Georgenia sp. M64. Next base: position 43,774 of record NZ_CP145809.1, on the reverse strand, counting down.
GGCGTGAGGGTCGACGCCGTCGTCGTCGTGGCGATGGAGGAGGAGGCGCGTCCCTTCCTCGAGGCGGCCACCGAGAGCGGCCCGGAGTACGAGGCCGGCCGCGCAGCCGGCCGGGTCCTCACCGTCGGGGACCTCCGGGTGCTCGTCGTGCGCAGCGGCATCGGCCTGGTCAACGCGGCCTCCGCCGCCGTCGACGCCCTCGGCCGGGTCGCACCCTCAGCACTCGTCTCGGGCGGCTCCGCGGGCGGCCTGGCCGCCGACGTCGAGGTGGGGGACGTCGTCGTCGGCGAGCGCGTCACCTACGCCGGGGCGGATGCCACCGCGTTCGGCTACGACCGCGGGCAGGTGCCGGGCATGCCGGTCGACTACGCGGCCGACCCGGTCCTGCTCGACGCGGCACGCACGCTCGAGCCCGTCGTCGCCCCCGTCGCCCAGGGACGACCGGGCCGGCTGCGGCTGGGCGAGATGGTGGCCGGGGACTCCTTCGTCACCGCCGCCAACGTCGGCAGCGTCCGGGCGGACTTCCCACGTGCCCTGAGCACCGACATGGAGACGACGGCGCTGGCCCAGGTGGCCCACTCCTACGCCGTCCCCTTCCTCTCGGTCCGGGGCATCTCGGACCTGTGCGGACCGGCCGCCGACCAGGACTTCCACCTGGCGGTGGACGAGGCCGCCGCGCGCTCGGCCCGCACCGTGACGGCGATCCTCGGCGCGGCCCGCCGACCGGCCTGACCCCCCGGAACCGCGGCAAGAGGACGATCGGCGCGTCGAGGAGCGGGCGCCGCGGTGCCGTGACGGGGCTCTCCGGTGGCCGAGACCCCCAGGTCGCGGTTCCATGGGGCCATTGCCCGTTACGGAGGGAACCCCATGAACGACAACGTCTGGATCTGGATCGCGCTGGGCGTCATCGCCCTGGCGATCATCATCGCCATCGCGGTCGTGGCGGGCCGCAAGCGGCGCGCGCAGCGGGACGAGGAGCACCGCCGCGAGGCCGCCGAGCTGCGCCGCAGGGGTGAGGCCGAGGACATCGAGGCGCGTCGACGTGCGACCGAGGCCAAGGCCGCCGAGGTGGAGGCCGAGCGGGCCCGCATCGAGGCGGACCGGCTCGAGCACGAGGCCCGCCTGCGGGCCGAGGCCGCCCAGGAGGTCCGCAACCGCGCCGACGAGCACCTCCAGGGCGCCGACAAGCTCGATCCCGGCCACCGCGCCCGGGTGGCGGACGAGGCGCGCGACGCCCGGCACGCCGACGAGCGTCGCCGGGAGGGCGACGTGAGGCACGCGGACGACGGCCGCCCGGCCGACGAGGGCCACCGCGTCGACGACGCCCGTCACGTGGACCACGACCGGCGCGTGGACGACGGCGGCACCGACGAGACCCGTCGCCTCGACGACCGGACCGACGGCGACCCGCGCACCCCGGACGAGCGCACCGACGGCGAGCACCGGGCGGACGGGCGCCCGGTGGACCACCCGCACGACCACCCGACCCGGTAGGGGCACGGGAGCACCACGGGCGGCGCCGGACCTGGTGGTTCGGCGCCGCCGGTCGTCTCAGCGTCGTTGCACCGCGCTCGCCCACACCCATGCGAAGCCCTGGCGGCCGTGCTCGTCGAGGTAGCGGATGCGTGCGGCCCGTGGCGTCCACGCGACCGCCTCGGCGGTGACCTGCCGGTGCCCGAGGCGGGTGTGCACCCAGGCGGCGACCTCGATGGGACGGTCCGGGGTCGTCACGGGGTACCCGTGCTGCTCGGGGCCGAGCGAGACGGCAGCGTCACGCAGGGGGATCTGGTCGATGGCCACGCCCGCACGCTAGGAGCCGGCGCCCACACGGGGTCGCCGCACCGTGCCACCCTGGGTCGATGACAACCCGGCTGCTGCTCCTGGCCGACACGCACCTGCCGCGGCGCGCGAAGGACCTGCCCGGCCCCGTGTGGGACGCCGTGGCGGCGGCCGACCTCGTCGTCCACGCCGGCGACTGGGTCGGCGAGGATCTCCTCGACGACCTCCTCGCCCGGTCCCGCCGGCTGCTGGGCTGCTGGGGGAACAACGACGGTCCGACCCTGCGGGCCCGCCTGCCCGAGGTCGCCCGCGCCACCGTCGAGGGTCACCGGTTCGCCGTCGTCCACGAGACCGGCCCGCGCACCGGGCGCGAGACCCGGGCGGACGCGACCTTCCCCGGCACCGACGTCCTCGTGTTCGGCCACAGCCACATCCCATGGGACAGCCGCAGCCCGAGCGGCATGCGTCTGCTCAACCCGGGCTCCCCCACCGACCGGCGGCGCGAGCCCACCTGCACCTACATGACCGCGGTGGTCGAGCCGGGTGGCGTCGAGGTGACCCTCCACCGACTGTGAGCCACCCGGCCACGACCGGGCTCGTCGGTGACGACGGGGCCGGTTGGTCGCTCCTGGGGTTCCTGGAGACCCAGGACAGCGCCTTCGTCGGCGCCGTCAGCGACCCGCTGCCGGTCGCCCGGTCGGGTGCCGTCCTGCGGCTCGGCGCGCCAGGACTCAGGGGCTGAGGGTCTCCCGCTCCGCGTCCACCGGGACGTCGTCGACGATGTCGACCATCTCGCCGAGGTTGGTCACCTCGAGGAGGAAGCGCACGACGTCGGGCGGCTTGATGAACACCAGCCGGTGCCGGTAGCGGAACGCCAGGCTCGCGAGCGCGGAGACCACCGACGAGTCCATGAAGGTCACGTTCCGCACGTCCACCTCGACGGGGAGGCCGGCGTCCTCCACCTCGGCGACGGCGCGCGTGAGCTCCTCGCCGAGACTGGTGTCGACCTCGCCGGCGAGGACCAGCCGGGTGCGTCCGGGCAGGAGCAGCACGGAGGCGCTGCCCTCACCCTCGGGTGACATGCGCGGTGCGGTGCTCGCCATGGGGTTCCCCTCTCGTCCCGCCGGGCCGGCGGTGCAGACCGCGCCAGGTCGTGCCGGCACGGTTTACGCCGTAAGTGTACGTCGTAAACCGCGCCGGTGATCCTGACACGCGACCGGTCCGGTCGCCACGTCCCGTGGCGGTGCTCCCCCGGACCGGGGACTACCCTGGGAGGCGCAGCTCATCACCCCGACCGGGAGGAGCGCCGCCGTGGACTCGACCGAGCAGTCCGTACGAACCCCGTTGACGCGCGACCAGATCGTGGACGCGGCGCTGCGCCTGGTCGACGCCGACGGCCTCTCCGCCCTGAGCATGCGCCGTCTGGGCGCCGACCTCGGGGTTGAGGCGATGGCGCTGTACCGCCACGTCAACGGCCGTGAGGACCTTCTCGAGGCGATGATCGAGGACGTCACTGCTCGGCTGGAGCTCTCCGAGGACATGGACCTGGGTCCGCACGGCGGCTGGCAGACCTACCTGCAGTGGCTCGCCCACACGGTGCGGGAGATCGCCATGGAGCACCCCCACGTCTTCCCGCTCATCGCGACGCGCCACCCCGCCGCCGCCTGGCTCCGCCCGCCCCTGCGCAGCCTGGAGGTGGTGGAGGACTTCCTCGCCGTGCTCCAGCGGAACGGCTTCAGCGACGACCGAGCCGTCACGGCGTACCGGACGTTCACGAGCTTCCTCATCGGCCAGCTCCTCCTCGACGTCTCCCAGCGGGGCGGCGAGACGGTGCCCGAGGAGACCCTCGCCGTCGTCGGCGCGGAGCTCGGCACGGAGGTCGGCTCGAGCGACGCCTCCCTGGCGGGCTACCCCCACATCCTCCGACTCAAGTCCAAGCTCTCCGAGGACCGGGGCGAGGAGGAGTTCGAGGCCGCCCTGGAGGCGGTGCTCGACCGGATCGAGACGCTCGTCTCGCAGTAGGGCACCGGCCGGGACCTGTCGGGCGCGGCGGGCCCAGACGGCAACCCATTCGTTTCAGACGACGGCTGTGCACAACCCGTGCGGCGGCGGTGAAGCGTAGCTCGCCACGACAGGACACCCACGGCTACCGTCGTGGTGCGGGCTCTCGTCCGCACCCCCCGAACGAATCGACGTGCCGCTTGAGCCTGCCCACCCCGTCAGCTCCCCGCCCCAAGGACCTCCGACACCGCCGCTCCGCGGACGACCCCGGCGCCGTCCGGGCGCTCGAGCGGGTCCGTGAGGCGCAGCGCGAGCTCGACGTCGCCCAGCAGGCGGCCGAGGAGGCGATGGTCCGGCGCAACCTCGCCGTGACGTACGCCCGCGAGGCGGGGGTTCCGGCGGCACTGCTCCAGGCCAGCACGAGCCTGCCGCCGGCGGCCCTGGAGCTCGCGGTCGCCCGCGGCGAGCTCCTCACCACCGGCGGGGTCCGCGCCCTCAGCTGAGGCCGAGCGCGACCAGCGACACGGTCGCCACCAGCGCCCACGACACCAGCGCGAGGACCAGCGGGCGCCCACCGGTGCGACGCAGCTCCCCGAGGCGGACCGCGCAGCCCAGACCGAACAGCGCCGCGGTGAGCAGCAGGTCCTGCGCGACCCCGGCGGCCTCGAGCACGCCCGTGGGCACGGCGCCGGTGCTGCGCAGGGCGATCATGCCCAGGAACCCTGCGACGAAGAGCGGGACCACCGGCGGCCCTGACCGGTCGCCGCGGCCGCGGCGCGCCCGGATCGTCAGGGCGACCCCGGCCACCATGGGCGCGAGCATGAGCACGCGTGTGAGCTTGACGACCACCGCCGCCGCGAGCGCCGTCGTTCCTGCCGTCCCCGCGGTGGCCACGACCTGACCGACGTCGTGGACGCTGGCGCCCACCCACCGGCCGAACGCCTCCGGGCCGAGGCCGAGCGGACCCTGGAGCAGCGGCAGCACGGCGATGGCCAGGGTGCCGCACAGCGTGACGAGAGCGGTGGGAACGACCATCGCGCGTCGGGTCGCCCCCGTGACGGCGCCCATCGCGGCGATGGCGGAGGCCCCGCAGATGGAGAAGCCGGTGGCGACGAGCAGGCTCTCCTGCCTCGGCAGGCCGAGCAACCGCCCGGCCAGGAGGGTTCCGGCGAAGGTGATCAGGACGATGCCGACCACGACGACGAGGGTGCGCCAACCCAGGTCGGCCACCTCTCCCAGGCTCAGGCGCAGGCCCAGCAGCACGATGCCGAGGCGCATGAGGCGCTTGCCGGCGAAGGTCAGGCCGGGGCCGAGCGGACCGGCCACGAGACGGGCGCTCCGCGGGAGGTTGGCCGCGAGGATCCCCAGCACCACGGCGACCGTCAGCGCCGGGAGCTGCGGCACCACCCGGTGGACCGCCACCGCCACGAGCACCGCCCCGACGGCGGCGAGCAGGCCGGGCACCGCCCGGCCTGCGCTCACGCGCCGCCCCGTCCGCGCCGCCGCCGGTGCGGTCATCGGGGCGCGAGCCCCGCGTGGTCGAGCGCGTCGTCGGCGGCCTCCCGGGCGTCGAGCGAGCGCGCCGTGCCGGGCAGCGAGGGGGCCGTGACCGAGGGCACGGTGAGCTGGAAGACGCCGGCCGCGAGGAGCACCACGGTGGTGAACAGTGCCAGACCCGTCAGGCCGAGCGGGTGCAGACTCACCCAGGCCAGCGTGGTGACCGCGAGGAGGGCGGCTGCGGCAATGAGCGTGGCCGCACCCCGACGTCGGCGCGCGGCCTCGGCCGGGAGCGCCCAGCCACCCTGGGCGAGGGTCACGGCGAGGAGCACGACGAGGTTGAGGCCCATCCCGACCCACACCGGGTGGATGCCCAGGTGGAAGGCGGCCGGGTCCCAGCCGCCGAGGTGGTACCAGGTCAGGCCGGCCGTGAACCCGGCAACCAGCGCCGCCAGCGCCGCCCGGCGGGTGGCGACCGGCCAGAAGAGCACCGCGGCGACCGGCGCGAGGGTGGCCCCGTTGCGCAGGGTCCAGGCCAGCACGTTCCACCAGGCCGACTGCTCGGTGCGGAGCAGTGCGAAGACCACCATGAGCGCGGTGAGCAGGACGAGGGACCAGCGCGTGTAGCGCACGAGGTCGGCCTCGCTCGCCCGCGGGTTGAGCGCGGCGCCGACGTCGCGGCCCAGCGACGTCGCCCCGGAGAACTGGCAGGGGCCGCCCCAGCCGATGGCGCAGGCCCAGAGGCCGAGGAAGAACACGGCCGCGAGCGGCGCAGGCAGGGTCTCGGTGACGAACCGGGTGACGCCGAGCAGACCGAGACTCTCGCCGGGGACCGCGACGGCGGCCGCCACCCCGATCGCGACGCCCAGGACGATGAACGGCAAGGCCATCACGGCCGCCCAGCCCAGGCCCTTGCGGCCCTCCTCCGGCGTCCGGCAGGACAGCGCCATCTGGAAGGCGGCCTGCGCGAGCAGCACGTTGACCACGAAAGTGCCGAACCACGCCACGATGAGGGTGACGCCCGCCGCCGCGGGATCCACCAGCTGTGGGTGGGTCGTGGGCAGACCGGCGAGGGTGCCCGGACCGGGTCCGGCCAGGACGGCGGCCGCACCGACGGCGAGCATGGCGACGAAGACCGCGACGTTGGCCGTCTGGGTCAGTGCGACGGATCGCATGCCGCCGCCCCACAGGAAGGCGAGCAGCAGCAGGGCGGTGGCGATGACCGAGCCGTGGATGCTCAGACCCGTCACCGCGTGCAGAGCGGTGGCGAAGGCGATCGCGGTCGCAACCGACCACATCGGGAAGGTGAAGGCGGTGATCGCCCCGCCGACGGCGCGGGCCGCGCGGCCGAACCGGTCGCCGATGAGACCGGTGATGGTCACCACGAGCCGCTTGCGCAGCGGCACCACGAGCAGGGCGGCGATGAGCGTGATCTGGACGATCTCGGCCACGCCGTACCAGACGGCGGAGACGCCGGTGCGGTACGACAGCTCGAGGATGGCGATGAACGAGGAGCCGGAGAACAGACCCGTGATGCAGAACGCCACGGTGATCGGCCGGAAGTTCCGTCCGCCCACGAAGTAGTTGGCCGCGCCGCCCGCCCGCGCGCGGACGGCCCGACCGGCGAGGACGAGGAAGGCGGTGTAGGCCAGGGCGAGCCCGACCGTCCAGAGGCCGACGGTGGTCATCGCGCCGCCTCCGTGGTGACGTCCCACTTGTCGTCGACCGGCACGCCCGCCGCGGCGACGAGTCCGTACGCCGGGCACCGCCGAAGCACCTCCTGGCGCAGGACCTCGGCCTCGGACGCGGTGGCGTCGGTGCGTAGGGCCACCGCGAGCGCGACGTGAGAGAAGTACGGCGGCACGTCCGCGGTACCGGCGAAGCCGCGGACGTCCTGGGTGGCGTCGGCCTCCACGTGGAGGGCGTGCACGGTGTGGCCACGCTCCCTGGCCACCGCCTCGACGACGACGGTCAGGCACGAGGCGAGGGCCGCGGCCACGTACTCCATCGGGGTCGGACCGCTGTCGTCGCCTCCGAAGGAGCGCGGCTCGGCGGCCACGAAGTCGAACCCACGCACGCTCAGGCGGGTGGTGTAGCTCCCCGCCCACTCGCCGCGGGCCCGGACGTGCTTGATGCGGGGCCGGTCGTCGGTCGGGCGCCCGGCGCGTTCGTCGAGATGCCGGTCGGTGGTCACGGGCATGGTGCTTCTCCTCCATCGGTCCCGGCGTGAGCACCCGCCCCCGCGAGGCGGGGAGGTTGCTGCGGCTTCGTCGAGCCAGGTCTCTCGGCCGCTCTGGATGGGTGGAGGGAACGTACGAAACCGGCGAGGGAGGGCCCGACCGGCGCCCGCATCGTGAGCGGCGGCGCGTCAGGTGCCCGCATGGCGAGACGAGCACCGGCCGACGTCCGCGGCGGGGAACGTCTGTGGGACAGGACGCTCCGACCGGCCGGGGTCGAGGACGGGGTGTTCGGCTGATGTCGTCGACGTTGTTCCGCCCGACTCGGCCCGGCAGCTGCCGACCCGGGCGCCGCTTGACGGCCGGGCACCGCTTGTCACGCCAGGGCGCCCGGTCCGGTCAGCACCTCCGCGTCGAGGTCGAGGGTTCCGGGGTGAGGTCGAGGTTCGGCGCTGCTGGCTCACCCCGCCCGGTACTGAGTCACGGGCCGACATGGCCGGCGGGAGCCACGAGCACGGCGGCCCGCCCAGCTCGACGATGCCTCGGCAGGCGAAGCCTCGTGACCGAAGGACCACAGCACGCGGCGGAGCCCCCGACCCCTCGCCGTGTGGCGGGGGCCGGGGGCTCCGGCGGTCGTGCGGTCGTGCGGTCGTGCGGGTGGAGCGGGTGGTGGTTGTCAGACGGTCACCGGGGTGCGGTCCTGCGCCACCACCGGCGCGGCCGGGACGCTCCGCAGCGTGGTCAGCGCCCACCCGACCAGGATCCACAGCACACCCAGACCCATCACCAGGGCCGCGACACCGTAGGAGACCACCGAGGTGAACAGCGACGCCCGCAGGAACGAGGCGTTCATCACCGAGGTCCGCTGCTGCTGCAGCGCCTGGTGCTCCTCCGAGCCCTCCTCGACCTCACGCATCGCCGCACCCAGCTCCGCGTACGTCCGACCCTCGGTCCCGGCCAGCGCGTGCTCGTTGATGATCTGCGCCTGCGCGTACGCCGAGAACGGACCATCGACCTTGTCACCCGGCAGCATCGAGGAGTCCTCCGGCACGGTGATGTTCTCCGCGGCGAGCTGGCTGCTCACAATGCCCCAGGTGACCCCACCAGCGACGATGAACAGGATCCCCGCGATGATCGAGACGATCCCAGCGATCTTGGTAGCGGACTTGCTCATGATTCGATTTCCCGTCTTCGTGCGGGCCACCGATCCGGCGTCCCGCTCCATGTGCTCCGGGCCGGTGTGGGGGGCTCGGGCTTCTTGTCGGGATAAACGTAGAAGCGACAAACCGGGCAGAGTCAGGACCGAGGTCCCGGCGGTGCCGGGACCTACAGCCGCCCGTACCGCACCCATAGGTCCCGGTTCTGCTCCGACGAATCCTTGACACCTGGATGCCGCTCCAGAATTATGGCCACTTATGGGGGCATGAAAGCGCTTACACCGCGAGGCTCTCCACGTGCGACCCAACCGCCTGACAACGGAGTCACCTCATGCACCGACAGCACACGAAGAGCCGGCTTGCCGCCGGCGCACTTGCCGCCGCCGTGGCGCTGACGACCGCCCCGCCCGCGGTCGGCGTCGGCAGCCACACGCCCACCGCCGACCCGCACGAGGGGGCCACTGTGGGGTGGGCGACCGCGAACGGAGGGACGGACGGTGGCGCCGGGGCCCCTGCGGAGAACGTCTACGTCGTTTCCGACCGCGCCGAGCTGGTGGCCGCCCTCGACAACGCCGGCGCTCCGGACGAGCCCAAGATCATCTATGTCCAGGGCACGATCCACGGCAACGAGGCGCCCGACGGCCGCCTGCTCGGCGAGCAGGACTACGCCCCGGGGTACAACATCGAGAAGTACCTCTCCTGCTTCACCGCCGACGGCTGGAGCGACCAGACGCACGACTACTGCGGGCAGATGCGCCGACTGCGCCAGACGGGCAGCAACAACCTCAAGCGGCAGCAGGAGATCAAGATCCCCAGCAACACGACCCTGCTCGGCCTCGGTGACGACGCCGGGTTCCGCGCGACGAACATCATGCTGCACGTGGACAGCGACATCGTGATCCGCAACCTCACCGTCGAGGCACCGGTGGACTGGTTCTCCTCGTGGGACCCGTGGGACGGCGCGGACGGATCGTGGAACGCGCGGTTCGACGCGATGTCGTCGGTGACCGCGAACAACATCTGGGTCGACCACGTCACCTTCACCGACGGGGCGTACCCCGACAGCGCCGCACCGCTGGGTCCCAACGGCAAGCCCGCCAACCGCCACGACGGTCTGTTCGACATGAAGGACGGCACCGACTTCGTCACGATCACCAACAGCCGGTTCGTCGGGCATGACAAGACCATGCTGCTCGGCTCCGGTGACGGGAACGCGGACACCGACGCCGGACGACTGCGTGTCACCATCGCTGGGAACTACTTCGAGGGCACCTCGCAGCGCTCGCCGCGGGTGCGCTTCGGCGATGTTCACGTCCTCAACAACTACTACGTCGCGCGCGCCGAGGACCCGGTCTGGCCCGTCCTCTCCGGCGCCAACGGCGGGCACGGGTACTTCCTGGGTCTGGGGTACGACTCCAGCGTGGTCTCCGAGGCGAACGCCTTCGAGTACACCGGCCCCGGTGCCGACGAGACCATCGTCGTCGAGCACTGGAACGCCACCGAGTTCGCGGACTCCGGCTCGTGGTTCAACGCCCGGCCCGTCGACGTCGAGGCGCTCGCCGCGGCCGACTACGAGACCAACCGGCTCGCTGCGGTCGCCGAGGCGCAGGCGGAGGGCACCGCGGCGCCGGACTGGGCGCTGACAGGGTTCTCGACCGACGTCCGCTGGGACCCGGCCGAGGAGTACGACTACGACGTGCTCACCGACTACGCCGACGTGAAGTGGCACGGCAAGCACGCCACCGGCGCCGGGGCACTGGTGGTCCAGCGCCCCTAGGCGCCCTCTGTTCAGCGACCACCGCGGGCCGGCACCTGATGGGTGCCGGCCCGCGGGCGTCAGTGATCCGAAGAGGCCGAGCTGGTCGCCGCCGCGGCGGCACCGTTGACCGCCGGGGCCGGCGAGGCGCCGAGCGAGGCGACGACCTGGGCGAGGTCGATGCCGGAGAGTGCCTTGACCACCTGCTGTCCCTCCCCCAGGACCTGGCCGGCGATCTTCGTCACAGCGCCCGCGCCGTCGGTCCCGACGACGGTGAGGTTGTCGATCTGACCGACCGGCTCCGCGGCGGCGCGGATGATCTCGGGCAGCCGCGCGACGACCTGCTGCGCGATGACCGCCGAGCCCTGCTCGGCCAGGGCCTTCGCCTGCGCCTCGGTCGCGGCCGCCTCGGCGAGGCCGCGCGCCCTGATCGACTCGGCGTCGGCCTCACCGCGGGCCTTGATCGCCTCGGCCTCGTTCCGCTGGGCGGAGAGCTCGGCCTGGGCGAGCGCCTGGCGCTCGTAGGCGGCCGCGTCGGTCTCGGCCTTTCGGGCATCCCGCTCACCCTCGGCCTGCTTGGCCGCGGCGTACGCGGCGGCGTCGGCGGGCTTACGCACGTCGATGTCGAGCTGCTGCTCGGCCACCCGGGCCTTCTCCTGCAGGGCCTCACGCTCCTGCGCCGCCACGACCCGTTCCTGCTCGGCGCGGGCGAGCTGGCCGGCCGCGTCCGCCTCGGCGGCGGCCCGGTCGGTCTGGGCCTTGATGGTGGCCTGCTTGAGGGCGAGGTCGCGCTGGCGCTCGGCGATCTGCTCCTGCGCGGCGATCTGGGCCGTCTCCGAGACCAGGCGCGCCTCGGCCTCCTTGACCTCGGCCTCCTGACGCGCCGTCGCGGCCTGCGCCCGGCCGAGGTTGGCGAGGTAGTCCGACGCCGGGGTGGAGATGTCGGAGAGGTTCACCAGGTCGATGTGGAAGCCCTGCTGGTACAGGTCCGGCTTGATCGACTCGAACACCCGGTCCTGCAGCGCCTGGCGGTCGGAGATGATCTGCTCGACCGTCATCGAGCCGAGGACCGGCCGTAGGGCGCCCTCGAGCGACTGCTGGAGCGGGCCCTCGAGCTTGGCCTGCTGGCTGGTGAACCGCTGGGCCGCGCGTCGGACGCCGTCGACGTCGCCGCGGACCTTGAAGAGCACCGAGGCCTTGACCGAGACGGCGATGAAGTTCTTGTCCACGCCCTCGACCGTGAGGGAGAGCTGGCGCTGCTCGAGCGAGATCTTCGTGGCGGACTCGACGAACGGCTTGACGTACGCGCGGCCGCCGATCACGACGCGCGGGCCCTTCCCGTCCGTGGGTGTCCCGGCCGGCGGGACGGCGTCGAGGCTGCCGGTCGGCCCCTCCTTGGCGTTGCGGCCGACGATGACGAGGGCCTCGTTGAGGTCGACGGTGCGGATCGACTTCCTGACCACGACGAAGACGACGATCGCCACCAGGACGAGCACGGCGAGCAGGGGGATGGAGCCGAGGAGGACGTCCACGAAGCTTCCTTCGGTTTCAGGGATCGGGTAGCGCTCACGCTATCGGAGGCAGCGGTCCTGACCTGCACCGATGCACAGCACGGAGAGGTGTTCCGAGCGAGCGCACCGGTACGTCCTCGTCGGCAGCACCGACGTCGAGCGATGGAGCCGCGCCGTCGGAACTGCGCGGTCGAACGATGGGGCTCGCCGTCAGCGACGGCGGAGCGCGCGGGCCAGCACCAGGAGCGCCAGCGCACCGACGACCTGGCCGCCGAGGATGACCACGCTCGGGTCCGTGACGGGCTGCCACGTGACCTCACCGCCGCGGATCACGTAGACCCCGAGCGGTCGGACACGCAGGGCGTGGCCGCCACCCCCACCCTCGCCGGCGGCCGCCGGAGCCGAGTCAGGACCCTCGGAGCCGTACCCGAGGCCACCTGCGCCGAGCACCGTGGCGACCGGGATGACCGTCGCGCCGTCGGACTCGTACGCCTCGCCGAACGCCCGCCGGACCGTCGGCGCGTCGCGCAGCGTCTCGGCGAGCGTGCGCAGGTGCGACTCTTCCCTCATGGCTTCCTCCTCGTGGTGCGGTCGGCTGCCGGGGCGGTGCGAGCACGCCCAGGATCGCACCGGCGCACCGCGCGGCACCGGGGATTCGCCCGTCGGGGCGGGGGATCGTCCTCGGCCGGGTCCGTGGCGAGCGGGTGCCAGCCGACGATCGGCAGGTCGTGCTCGACGACTCCGACCTCCGTCTGCTCGGCGCGGCCCTGTCCACGCACGCGACGCAGACTTGGCGGCTCGGCCTGCGCGGACGGTCAGGCGGTGACTGCGGCCTCGGCGACGTGGACGAGCTCACGGTCGACCAGGGCGCGGCGCTCCGCCGCAGTCAGCCATCGACCGTCCCAGTTCGCCGCCGAGGGCACCGTCGTCCGTGGAGTTCCCGGTCGACCTGCCGGCCAAGGTCAAGCCGGTTGTCGTTCCGGGTGCGCCTACAGGCCGGTCTGGCTGACGCCGTACTCGGCCTGCTCCGGGGTGAAGCCCTCGTAGAGCAGCTGCTCGACCAGCCCGCTGCGCGAGAAGGCGGAGTAATCCAGGTAGCCCTGCGCGGACTCGGCTGCCTCCGCGTTCCAGTCGACGGTGATGTTGTCGACGGCCCAGCTGGCGTCCTCGGTCGAGAAGCCCTCGTACTCGAGCTGGCCGATCAGGCCGGTGCGCGAGAAGCCGGAGTACTCCAGGTAGCCCTCGGCGGACTCCACCGCCTCAGCCCGCCAGTCGACCGTCATGTTGTCGACGGCCCACGTCGCGTCCGCAGTCGAGAAGCCCTCGTACTCGAGCTGACCGATCAGGCCGGAGCGGGAGAAGCCGGAGTACTCCAGGTAGCTCTCGGCGGACCGCTGCGCGTTCTGCTGCGAGACGGTCCCGGCGGCGGCCGCGGCCTCCTCCTCGGCCTTCTTCGCCGCCTCATCCTCGGCGGCCTGACGCTCGGCCTCCTCCGCAGCAGCCTCCTCGGCGGCGACACGCTCCGCCTCATCCTCGGCGGCCTGACGCTCAGCTTCCTCAGCGGCCTCCTGCGACGCTGCCTCTTCCGCGGCAGCCTGCTCGGCCTCCTCGGCAGCAGCAGCGCTCGCTTCGGCAGCGGCGTCCAGCGTCGCCTCAGCGACCGCCGTCGTCTCACTGGCGCTCGGCGTAGCCGGGCCGTCCTCAGCGCCGGCGGTGCCGATCCCGATGGCGATGAACAGGGCCGTCACACCCGCGGGGATGACGAACCGCTTCTTCTTGAACCACGGCCGAGCCAGCTTTGCGGGGGGCGGCATGGGAGGCTGCGGCTGCGCCGGGTACTGGCCCGAGGGCTGCTGTTCGGCGGGGTGCTGACCCCACGGCTGACCGGGCTGCTGCGGGTACTGCGTCACGAAGAACTCCCTCGTCGGAATGTCCGATTTGCGGCTGGCGTCTTTACTGGAACGCATTCTTTCAGTTTCCGCAGCTTTCCGAGCCGAAACGGGGATAGCCGAAATGGGGGAGGGCAGCTGCTTCGATGAACACGGGGCGCGATTCTGGGTTGCCGATTCTCGACATGCAGCACGGGAGGCCCGCGCTGGCCCGTCACGTCCGCGGCCTTCGGCCTGCTCTTACAGGGATAGGGCTGGCTGGCTACCTAGCACCCGCTCCCCTGCTCGAGCCTGACGCCCGCGGCATGCTCCGGTGAAGGCGCGTGCGTTCCGCATGACCGCGTTGTCCATGACGGCCTTTGTGCGGTCTGGCCGTTCGCGAGCCCCCGCCGTCGGAGATGGCCCGTACAGAGTTTGCACAACAGATTGCACAACCGGGCACAAAGAAGGCGGCGGGCCCCCGGTTTCCCTGGGGATCCCGCCGCCTGCTGCTGTGCGCGAGGGGGGAGTTGAACCCCCACGCCCTTTCGGGCACACGGACCTGAACCGTGCGCGTCTGCCTATTCCGCCACTCGCGCGCGCTGTGAACAGCGGTGGAAACACTAGCACGGGGCCCGCTGCCGCCCGACGCGCGGACGGCGGGCAGTGACGTGATCCCGGACACGCCGTCGACCCGCCGCAGCGAGACCGTGGCGCCGCCGGCGTGGCGCGGCCGCCCGTCGCCGGCCGGTCGTCGACGCGACCGGGCACCCGCGGTGCCGCGCCGGGACCCCACGGTGCGCGAAATCCGGGGGCTTCTCGTTACGATCGACGAGCCGGACCTGTGCCGGTGCCGAGACGTCCGTCCGGGACGCCCGGCCGGCGGGACGACCGACAGCGGGAAGGAGCGGTGCCATGGGTCTGCTGGACCGCTTCGAGAAGGGCGTCGAGCACGTCGTCTCCACCGCCTTCGCCAAGGCGTTCCGCAGCGAGGTCAAGCCTGTGGAGCTCGCCTCGGCGATCCGCCGCGAGATGGACGAGCGCGCGGCCGCGGTCTCGCGCGAGCGCACGGTCGTGCCCAACGACTTCGTCGTCCAGCTCGCCCCCTCCGACCTCGAGCAGATCGACCAGTGGGGCGCCGACGCCCTGGCGGACGAGATGGCCGGCGCGGCCACCGAGCACGCCCAGTCCCAGCGGTACTCCTTCGTCGGACCGGTGGAGGTCGCGTTCGAGCAGGACGAGGCTCTGACGACCGGCCGCTTCACGGTGCGGTCGGCCACCCGGCGCGGCGCGGTCGCCCCCGCGACGACGACCGCGCCGAGCGCGCGCCACCCCATCGTCGACATCGACGGCCAGCGCTACCTCCTCACCGGGCCGGTCACGGTCGTCGGCCGGGGCAGCGAGGCGGACATCATCGTCGACGACTCCGGCGTCTCCCGGCGCCACCTCGAGATCCGGGTGACCCCCGGTGGCGTCATCGCCACCGACCTGGGCTCGACCAACGGCACCTTCGTCGAGGGCCACCGCATCGACGCGGCCACCCTCGTGGACGGCAACACGATCACGATCGGCCGCACCCGGATCATGTTCTGGACCGGCGCCGACGACGCCGACGACGCCCGGTGAGCCCCGCCGCATGAGCGAGCTCGTCGTCACCCTGCTGCGCGTGGGCTACCTGCTGGTCCTGTGGCTCTTCGTCGTGGCGGCCCTGGTCGTGCTGCGCAACGACATCTTCGGCACCAAGGTCACGCCGCGCGGTCCCGGCCGCGGCCCGCGCCGCCAGTCGCCCCGGCCCGCCCGACCCGCGGCCCGCAACGGCCCGAGCCGGCTCGTGGTCACCCAGGGCCCCCTCGCCGGCACGACCATCCCGCTGGGCGCCTCGTCGATCCTCGTCGGCCGGGCCGCGGCCTGCACGCTCGTGCTCGACGACGACTACTCCTCCAACCGCCACGCCCGCTTCTTCCCCAAGGACGACGGCTGGTGGGTGGAGGACCTGCGCTCGACCAACGGGACGTACGTCAACGGCGAGCGCCTCGACCAGCCCGTCCCGTTGCCCGTCGGCACCCCGGTCCGCATCGGGCAGACCCTCGTCGAGCTGCGCCGGTGAGCCCCGCCATGAGCCTGCAGATGCGCTTCGCCGCCCGGTCCGACGTCGGCCTCGTCCGCGCGTCCAACCAGGACTCCGGCTACGCCGGACCCCACCTCCTCGTCCTCGCCGACGGCATGGGCGGACCGGCCGGCGGGGACGTCGCCTCCTCGGTCGCGGTGGCGCACCTCGCCGTGCTCGACGACGCCCACGGCGCCGACGACCTCCTTGACCTGCTGCGCGGGGCGGTGGCCTCGGCCCATGCCGAGCTCGTCGAGCGCTCGGACGCCGACGAGGACCTCGCCGGCCTCGGCACGACCTGCACGGCGATCCTGCGCTCGGGCAACAAGCTCGCGATGGTCCACATCGGCGACTCGCGCGCCTACCTGCTGCGCGACGGGACCCTCACGCAGGTCACCACCGACCACACCTTCGTCCAGTACCTGGTCTCGACCGGTCGCCTCACCCCCGAGCAGGCGGAGCGCCACCCGCAGCGCAACGTCATCCTGCGGGCGCTCGGGGACAACGACGGCGAGGTCGAGCTCGACGAGTCGCTGCGCGAGACCCGCGCCGGGGACCGCTGGCTGCTCGCCTCCGACGGCCTCTTCGGCGTCGTCTCCAACGAGACCATCGCCGACACCCTCGCCGCGGTCGAGGACCCGGGCACCTGCGCCGACGAGCTCGTCGCCCTCGCGCTGCGCGCGGGCGGCCCGGACAACGTCACGGTCGTCATCGCCGACGTGCTGCCCACCGGCCAGAGCGTGGACACCACGCCGCAGGTGGTCGGCTCCGCCGCGGCCGACCGGCGCCGCGCCACGCGGGGCGGGGACGGTCCCGCCGCCCGCGCCGCCGCGCTCGTGCGCGCCGCGTCGCCCGACGCCGCCGAGGCTGACGACGACGACCAGCCGGCCCGCCGGCGCTGGGTCGGCGTCCTCGTGGCGACCCTGCTCGTCCTCGCCGCCGTGGCCGGCGGCCTCTGGGCCGCGTGGTCCTGGACCCAGACCCAGTACTTCGTCGCCCCGTCGGGTCAGTACGTGGCGATCTACCGCGGAATCCCGCAGGAGCTGGGGTCCCTGCGCCTGGCGACCCTCCACGAGCGCACCGACCTGCGGGTCGACGACCTCACCCAGGTGGCGCAGGACCGCCTCGACAGCCCCATCACCCGTGACTCCCTCGCCGGCGCCGAGACCGTCGTGGAGAACCTGCGCTCGAGCGTCGTCGAGGAACCGACCCGACGACCGGAACCCAGCGCGACGGCGGAGCCTGACGCGACCGAGGAACCGGGCCCGAGCGAGTCCGCGACCACCGGGGCGGGCTGATGGCGATCGTCACCGAGCAGCGGGCCCGCACCGGACGAGGTGCGGAGCTCGGGCTGCTCGTCCTCGCGCTGCTCGTCGGGCTCGGCGCCTACGCCCAGGTCGCCCTCGCCGTCACGGGGACGCTGCCCCCGGACCTGCTCACCCGCGGCGGTGGACTGGCGGGGCTGGCCATCGTCGCGCACCTCGTGGTGCGCTGGCGCGCCCCCTACGCCGACCCGGTCCTCCTGCCGATCGTCGTCGCCCTCAACGGCATCGGGCTGTCGATGATCTACCGGATCGACCTGGCCCTCGGCGACGGCGGCAACGCGAGCCGGCAGATGCTGTGGACGCTCGTGGGGGCCACCGCCGCGATGGCGGTCCTGTGGTTCCTGCGCGACCACCGGCAGCTTCGCCGCTACACGTACACGGCGATGGTCGTCGGTCTGGTGCTCCTGCTGCTGCCGATGCTGCCGGGGCTCGGGGTCAACATCAACGGCGCACGCATCTGGATCCGGCTCCTCGGCATGTCCTTCCAGCCCGCCGAGCTCGCCAAGATCGTCCTGGCGGTCTTCTTCGCCGGGTACCTCGTCTCCAACCGGGACAACCTCGCCCTGGCGGGCCCGAAGCTCCTGGGTCTGCAGCTGCCCCGGCCCCGCGACCTCGGACCCATCCTCCTGGCCTGGGGCGTCTCGCTCGTCGTGCTCGTGCTCGAGCGCGACCTGGGCACCTCGCTGCTGTTCTTCGGCCTGTTCGTGGCCATGCTGTACGTGGCCACGGAGCGGCTGAGCTGGGTCCTCATCGGCCTGCTCCTCTTCGCCGGCGGCGCCGCGGCGGCCGCGGCCCTGTTCCCCCACGTCGGGGCCCGCGTCGACGTCTGGCTCCACGCGCTCGAGCCCGAGTTCTACAACCGCGACCCCGGCGGCTCGGGCCAGCTGGTCCAGGGCCTGTTCGGCATGGCCTCGGGCGGGCTCATGGGCACGGGCTGGGGCGAGGGCGAGCCGCAGCTCGTGCCGTTCGCGAACTCCGACTTCATCGTCGCCTCCCTCGGGGAGGAGCTGGGCCTGACGGGCCTGCTCGCGATCCTCCTCATGTACCTCCTCCTGGCGCAGCGGGGCATGCGCGCCGCCATCGGGGTGCGCGACGGCTTCGGCAAGCTCCTGGGCTCCGGACTCGCCTTCGTCCTCGCGTTCCAGGCGTTCGTCGTCGTCGGCGGGATCACCCGCCTCATCCCCCTCACCGGCCTCACGATGCCCTTCCTGGCGCTCGGCGGCTCCTCGCTGGTGTCGAACTGGATCATCCTCGCGCTGCTGCTGCGCATCTCCGACGGCGCCCGCCGCCCCGCCCCGCCCCTGCCGGCCGTGCCCGCGGGCGAGGGCGAGGTCATCCCCGTCGGGGGACCGAAGAGGACCGGCGGGTCGGCCCGGGCGCCGGGCGCGGGCCAGGTACCCGGTGCTCGTCAGGCCCCGCCCGACGACGGTCAGGCGACCGAGGTGGTGCGCCGGTGAACGACCAGATCCGCCGCCTCGCCGGGGTCGTCGCCGTGATGTTCCTCGCGCTGTTCGTCTCGGTGACCTCGGTGCAGTTCTTCCAGGCGCCCGACCTCAACGCCGACGGGCGCAACGTGCGCACCGTGTACCGCGAGTTCGGCCGGGACCGTGGACCGATCGTCGTCGCCGGCACGCCGGTGGCCACCTCGACGCCGGTCGACGACGTCTACGGCTTCCAGCGCTCGTACGACCCGGGTGCGCCGTACGCCCACGTCACCGGGTACTTCTCCACGGTCTTCAACGCCATCACCGGTCTCGAGCTCGCCGCGAACGACGTCCTCAACGGCACCTCCAGCTCGCTGCTCCTCGAGCGCATCCAGTCCCTCTTCACCGGAGACCAGCCGCAGGGCGGCGCCGTCGAGCTCACACTCGACCCCGCCGCGCAGCAGGCCGCCATCGCCGCCCTCGGCAACCGGGAGGGCGCGGTCGTCGCCCTGGACCCGGCCACCGGCGCGATCCTGGCGATGGTCTCCACGCCGAGCTTCGACCCCAACGCCCTGGCGACCCGCTCCCGCACCGAGGCCGAGGCGGCGTTCGCCGAGCTCAGCGCCGACCCCGCCCAGCCGCTCGTCAACCGCGCCATCGCGGGCGACCAGTACGCCCCCGGGTCGAGCTTCAAGGTGATCACCGCCGCGGCGATGCTCGAGGCGGGCGCCACCCCCGAGACCATGGTCGAGGCACCCACCGAGCTCGAGCTGCCCCAGTCGACGGCGGTGCTGCGCAACCCCGGGCAGCGGGCGTGCGGCGACGGCTCGGGCGAGGTGACGCTGGTGGCCGCCTTCCGGCAGTCCTGCAACACCCCCTTCGCCCTCGCCGCGATGGACCTGGGCGAGGAGGACCTGCGCGCGCAGGCGGAGGCCTTCGGCTTCGGCGCCGAGCTCGCCGTGCCGCTCGAGGTGACGCCCTCGCGCTACCCCGAGACGGAGAGCCAGGCCGAGCTCGCGATGTCCGGTATCGGCGAGGCGAGCGTCCGGGTGACCCCGCTGCAGATGGCGATGGTCGCGGCGGCCGTCGCCAACGACGGCATCCAGATGCAGCCCTACCTCGTCGCGCGCGAGCTCACGGCCGACCTCGAGGTGGCCTCGACGACCGAGCCCACCGACCTGCGCGAGTCGGTCTCGGCCGGGACCGCCGAGGCGCTGACCCAGATGATGGTCGAGGTCGTCGCCGACGGCACCGGCGGACCCGCACAGATCCCGGGGGTCGAGGTGGCCGGCAAGACCGGCACCGCCGAGAACGCCGAGGGCGTCGACCCCCACGCGTGGTTCATCGGCTTCGCCCCCGCGCAGGACCCGCAGGTGGCGGTCGCCGTCGTCGTGGAGAACGGCGGCGACGGCGGCACGAACGCCGGTCCGATCGCGCGCGAGGTCATGCAGGCGGTGCTCCGGTGAGGCCCGAGGCCGGGCTGGTCCTGGGCGCCCGGTACGAGCTGACAACCCGGATCGCCGTCGGGGGCATGGGCGAGGTGTGGGAGGCCACCGACCGGCGCCTCGGCCGCACGGTCGCGGCCAAGGTCATGCGCGCCGAGCTGGCCGGCGACGAGCTCTTCCTCTCCCGGCTGCGGGCCGAGGCGCGCAACACGGCGGGGCTGCGCCACGAGAACCTCGCGATGCTGCTCGACCACGGCGAGCAGGAGGGCTCGGGCTACCTCGTCATGGAGCTCGTCCGGGGCGAGACCCTCGCCGACCTGCTCGAGCGCGAGCGGAGGATCGCCCCGGCCGACCTCGTGCCGATCCTCGTCCAGGCCTGCCGGGGGCTGCACGCGGCGCACACCGCCGGCGTCGTCCACCGCGACGTCAAGCCCGCCAACGTCCTCATCGGGGCCAGCGGACAGGTCAAGCTCACCGACTTCGGCATCTCCCTCGCCGCCAACCAGGCGCCGATGACCTCCGCCGGCATGGTCATGGGCACCGCCCAGTACCTCCCGCCCGAGCAGGCCATGGGCAAGCCGGCGACGGCGGCCGGGGACGTCTACGCGCTCGGCGTCCTCGCCTACGAGTGCCTCGCCGGGCACCGGCCCTTCACCGGCGAGACGCAGGTCGACATCGCCTTCGCCCACGTCAACACCCCCCTCCCACCGCTGCCCGGCACGGTGCCCGCCCCGCTGCGGGCGGTCGTGGAGCAGATGCTCGCCAAGGACCCCGCCGCCCGACCCGCGTCGGCGCTGGCGTGCGCCCGCGCCCTGGAGACCGTGGCCGCCGACCTGGGCGCCGCACCCACCCGGCGCACCCGGCGCGAGCCGGTCGTCGACCGGGTCCGGCGGTCCCTACTCGCCCCGCCGACCGGCGCCATGCCCCTGGCCGAACCCGGAGCCCGGGCACCGGGCGACCCCCTGCCCCGGCGGCGCGAGCTCCACCGAGCCCCTGACCGGTCGCCGCTCACCCCGAGCGGCCACACCAGTGGGGCTCCGCCGGAGCCGTCGGACGCGCTGCGCGGCGGGGACCCCCGGCGCGCCCTGCCACCCCCGCCCCCGCCGCCGCCCTTCGCAGGCCCACCCGCGCCGTCGGCGCCGTCTTCCGGCCCACCCGCGCCGTCGGCGCCGTCTTCCGGCCCGCCCGCGCCCCCGACGGCGGTCCGCACCGTCGCCCCGCCCGGCGCCTCGCGCACCGCGACCCTCACCCCGCCGTCGGCGGCCCGACGCGCGACGTGGCTCGACGCCCCCGCTCCGCACCCGGACGACCTCGTCATGGTCGGGACGCTGGGGTCCCCGGCCCCCCACGCGGTGACGCACGACCCCACGCGCACCGGCGCCCGGGAGGGCGGCGACCACGGGGCCACCCGGCGGGCGCTGCGCCGGGCGGCGCAGCGCTCCTGGACCGTCCCGACCTGGACGGAGGTGGCCGCCGACCGCATCTGGCTGCGCGCCATGGCGGTGGTCCTGGCGATCCTCGTGGCCCTCGCCCTCCTGGCCCTCGGTACGCTGGGCCGGGGCGGGAGCTCCGCCGCCGGCCCGCCGGCGACCGAGAGCACGATGCAGATCCGCACGACAGAGAAGGACGACTAGTGGTGGACGAGATCCCGCGCGTTCTTGCCGGCCGCTACGAGGTCGGCGAGCTCATCGGGCGCGGCGGCATGGCCGAGGTGCACATCGGCTACGACAGCCGGCTCTCGCGCACCGTGGCCATCAAGGTGCTCCGCAGCGACCTCGCCCGGGACGCCACCTTCCAGGCGCGGTTCCGCCGCGAGGCGCAGTCCTCGGCGGCGCTGAACCACCCCTCGATCGTGGCGGTGTACGACACGGGTGAGGAGCAGGTCACGTCGTCCTCCGGTCGGACCACCACCGTGCCGTTCATCGTCATGGAGTATGTGGAGGGGCACACGGTCCGGAGCCTGCTCTCGGGTGGGGACCCCGTCCCGATCGACGAGGCGGTGGAGATCGTCGCCGGCGTGCTGTCCGCGCTGGAGTACTCGCACCGCGAGGGCATCGTCCACCGGGACATCAAGCCCGGGAACATCATGCTCACCCCCACCGGCGCGGTGAAGGTGATGGACTTCGGCATCGCCCGCGCGATCGCGGACTCGGCCGCGACGATGACCCAGACCCACGCCGTCGTGGGCACCGCCCAGTACCTCTCCCCCGAGCAGGCCCGCGGCGAGGTCGTCGACGCGCGCTCGGACCTCTACTCCACCGGCTGCCTCCTCTTCGAGCTCCTCACCGGCCAGCCGCCCTTCACCGGGGACTCCGCCGTCGCCGTGGCCTACCAGCACGTCCGGGAGATGCCGAAGGCGCCGTCGACCATCACCCCCGACATCCCCGAGGTGCTCGACCGGGTGGTGCTGAAGTCGCTGGCGAAGGACCGCGAGGACCGCTACGCCGACGCCGCCCACATGCGTACCGACCTCCTCGCCGCCGTTCGCGGGGGGCAGGTGCAGGCCCCGACCGCCGCCTTCTGGGCAGCCGGTGCGGCGGCCGGCGCGGCTGCGGCCACGGCGCCGCTCGGCGCCGCCGCGGCCACCCGCACGATGACTGCCGCCACGCCCACCACGACCGCCGGCAACGGATTGCCGCCGGAGGACGAGGAGCGCCGCGGGTCCCGGTGGTGGGTCTGGCTGCTCGCCCTGCTGGGCGTCGCGGCCGCCGCCGGCATCGTCGCCCTCATCGTGACCCGCGAGGAGGAGCCGCCGCCGGTCACCGTGGTCGCGGTCCCGGACCTCACGGGGATGGACCAGGTCGAGGCCCGCCAGGAGCTCGAGGGCGACGGCCTCGTCTTCGCCCTGGGTGAGGCGGTCCAGTCCGACTCCGTCGAGGAGGGGCTCTTCGTCGAGGCCACCCCGGCGGTGGGGACCGAGGTGGAGACCGGCGAGACGGTCACCGTCTCGTTCTCCGCCGGCCCGAGCGCGGTCGAGGTACCGGACGTGCGCGGTCTCGACCAGGACCAGGCGACCGCCGAGCTCCAGCGTGCCGAGCTCGAACGCGGCCGGGTGACGGAGGAGAACGCCGACGCGTCCGTCTCCGTCGGCGACGTCATCAGCTCCTCACCCGCCGCCGGCGAGGCCGTACCGCCGGGGACGACCGTGGACCTGGTCATCGCCAGCGCCAACGTCGACCTGCCCGGCCTCACCGGACGGACCGAGGCCGAGGCGTCGCAGATCCTCGCCGACCTCGACCTGGGAGTCCGGATCGTCGAGCAGGAGTCCGGCGACTTCGCGCCCGGGACCGTCCTGGAGCAGTCCCACCCCGAGGGCGTCGTCGAGCGCGGCACGACCGTGACGCTCACGGTGGCGATCGCGCCGCCGGAGCCCGAGCCGACGACGGCGCCGCCGACCACCGCGCCCCCCACGACCGAGCCGCCGACCACCGCCCCGCCCACCACGGCGCCGCCCACGGAGGCACCGGCGGACGGGGGCTGAGGCTACCTCCGCACGAGCGGGGCGAGGCCCTGCGAACGGTCCACCGCGTCGTCGTCGCCCGTCGTGGTGAGCCAGTTCGCGAGCAGCCGGTGCCCACCCTCGGTGAGCACCGACTCGGGGTGGAACTGGACCCCGTGCAGGGGCAGCGTGCGGTGCTGCAGGCCCATGACGATGCCCGAACCGGTCGCGGCCGTGATGACCAGCTCGTCGGGGACGGTCTCCCGGACCACCGCCAGGGAGTGGTACCGCGTGGCGGTGAACGGGCTCGGCAGTCCGTCGAAGACCCCCTCGCCGGTGTGCTCCACGACGGAGGTGCGTCCGTGCATGAGCTCGGGGGCGTGGGTGACGACGCCACCGAAGACCTCGCCGAGCGCCTGGTGGCCCAGGCACACCCCGAGCATCGGCAGCTCGCGGTCGGCGCACGCCTCGATGACCTCCATCGAGGCGCCGGCCTCCTTGGGGGCCCCCGGTCCGGGCGAGACCAGCACCCCGTCGAAGCCGTCCAGGTCGGCGGGCACCTCGTCGTTGCGCACGACCGTAGTCGCGGCGCCCAGCTGCTGGAGGTACCCGACGATCGTGTAGACGAAGCTGTCGTAGTTGTCGATGACGAGGATCCTGCTCACTGCTGCGACGTCCTCTCGGGTGGGGTGTCGGCGGCGGCGGGGACCGCCGCACGGTGGGTTGCGGTCATGCGGTGCCCTCCTCGATGACCTCGGCGTGGCGCAGGCTCAGGGACCCGCTGTAGGCGGGGAGCTCGAGACCGGTCTCCTCGACCGACCAGCCCAGGCCGACGGCGTCGACGTACTGGAGGTAGATCTGCACGCCCTCGGACGCGATGAGCGACGTGCGCAGCTGCTCCGGGTCGCCGATCGCCTCGACCCGGAAGGGCGGTGAGTAGATCCGGCCCTGGATGTGCAGGACGTTGCCCACGCAACGCACTCCGGTGGTGGAGACGACCCGGTGGCCCTGGACCGCCATGGCCTCGGCGCCGCCCGCCCACAGCGCGTTCATGACGGCCTCGAGGTCCTGCTGGTGGACCACGAGCGCGTCCGGTGGGATGTCGGAGTCCTGGCCGTCGACGGGGGCGTCCCAGAGCTCGACGCGCAGGCCGGGCCCTTCGGCCGCCTCGCTCCCGGCTGCCAGAGCCGCGAAGAAGGCGCCCGCGCCCTCGCCCGCCGGGGCCGGCTCGGCGTCGAGGTAGGGCTGGATGTCCGCACGGAGGCCGGCGTTCTCCTCCTCGAGCTCCAGGAGGCGTTCGGCCTCGTCGCGCGCGAGGTCGGTGATGTCCGCGGCGTCGCGCGAGCTGTCGCCGGCGAAGATCTGGGCGCCCGTGGCGAACAGCAGGCCTGCGAGGGCGGCGACGGCGGCGGTCCCGACCGACCCGGCGCGCACGACGGTGGGGAGGGGCCGTCGCGCGGTGTGCGGGCGCGGCGGCTGCGCGAGGGCGCCGGGCTCGGGTGGATCGCTGTGGTGCTCCACGGCGCCTCCTCCCGGTGCCGCGTGGCCGGGGCCGCCCCGGACGACACGCGTGCGAGACTACGGTAGGCGACGGACCGGCCCCCGCGGGAACGTGTCCGTCGGAAGCGGCCGGGGCACCCGGCATGACAGTGGTGCCCCGTGCGGGGCCGTGAGGAGACCAGCAGTGCCCGAGTCGAGAAAGCGCAAGAAGTCCGGCCACACCGTGGGCAGCACCCCCACGCCTCCCGCCGGCCCCCGCCCGAGCCCGCACTGGTGGGCCCCGACGATGGTGGCGCTGATGGTCCTCGGCCTCGTCTCGGTCGTCCTGACGTACCTCACCCAGGGCAACCTGCCCGTCCCGGGCCTGGGGAACTGGAACCTGGCCATCGGGTTCGGCGTGATGATCACCGGCTTCTTCATGACGATGCGCTGGCGCTGAGTCGCAGCACCGAGCCTGCGCCGGCACCTGGCGCACGGAGCAGCGGAACGGGCCCCGACCACGACGGTCGGGGCCCGTCGCCGTTCCCGCGGCCGGACCGGCCGGCACGGCCCGCGCGGTGCCCCTCGTGTGCTCCGGGCGGGGATCTCCACATTCGGCGTGCAGTTATCCCCAGCCCGGCCCGGTGGTTCCCCAACCCCGTGCCGACTCTGTCCACAGCCTTGTCCCCACCTGGGGGAAACTGACAGGCGTGTAACTATCCACCGATGTGCACTCAGGTGTGGATAGTTACACCACTGTCATCCACATCTGTGCGCACACCTGTGGAGAACTACAGCGCTGTCATTCCTGTGATCCTGTGGACGGCGGTACGCAGCGAGGGCGGTCTCTCAGCCCTCGTCGGAGCGCTCTCTGGTGTCGCGCAGCCTCGTGACGGCCGACTGCGCACCCGACCAGTGGCGACGCGCACCCCGTCCGCCGGCGCCCACGCTCCGGCGACCACGCTCCGCGGCACCATTGACGACCGCCACGCTGACGGTGCCGGCCCACTCGTGGCCGTCTCCGGCGTCCCGCCTGTCAGGCCACCGTGTACTTCAGGTACGCCGCGACGAGCAGGGCGACCGCGACTGCCACCGTGGCGAGCACACTCACGAGGGTCCGCCGGTCCTTGGGTGCGTAGACGTAGGCCGCGGCGAGGATGGCTCCGATGACCGCACCGCCCAGGTGGGCCTGCCAGGAGATCGAGCTGATGAAGAACCCGAGGGCGAAGTTCACCCCGATGAGGACGAGGATCTGGGTGGCGTCGCGCCCCAGCCGCCGCATCACGAAGAAGATGGCCGAGAACAGCCCGAAGACCGCCCCGGACGCGCCGACGACCTGGGTGATCCACGAGATGCCCTCAGGGTCGGCCAGGACGAGCACGGCGACCGAGCCGCCGATCGCCGAGAGCAGGTAGAGGGCGATGTAGCGCCATCGGCCCAGCGCCGGTTCGAGCACGGACCCGACGATCCACAGGGCGTACATGTTCACCGCGAGGTGCAGGGCGCCACCGTGGAGGAAGGCCGAGGTGAGGAACCGGTGGGGCTCCACCCAGCCGATCGACGGCGCGAACACCAACCGGGAGGTCAGCGCTCCGCCGAGCACCATCTGCAGGAGGTACGCCAGCACGCTCAGACCGATCACCGTCATGGTGATGACCGGCTTGTCGCCGCGCGCACGGCCGCCGAGGACCGTGCGGACGACCGGGGCGTTGCGGCGCGCCTCGGCGACGCAGTCGACGCACTGGATCCCCACGGGGGCGGGCCGCTGGCACTGCGGGCAGGTGGGCCGCCCGCAGCGCTGGCACCGCACGTAGGCGACGACGTCGGGGTGACGAGGGCAGACCGGCACCTCGGTGCCGGTCTGCCCGGGGTCGTGGCTCATGCGTGCATCACGCTCGTCGAGGGACTTACTCGGATACGGTGACGGAGTTGATGACGATCTCCTCGACGGGGCGGTCCATCGCGCCGGTGGGCGTGGCGCCGATCTTGTCGACGACGGCGCGCGACGCCTGGTCGACGACCTTGCCGAAGATGGTGTGCTTGCCCTGCAACCAGGTGGTGGCCGCTGTGGTGATGAAGAACTGCGAACCGTTGGTGCCCCGGCCGCCACGCTTGCCGGCGTTGGCCATCGCCAGGATGTAGGGCTCGGTGAAGCTCAGCTCGGGGTGGATCTCGTCGTCGAAGGTGTAGCCGGGACCGCCCGTGCCGTTCCCCAGCGGGTCGCCGCCCTGGATCATGAAGTTGGGGATGACGCGGTGGAAGACCACCCCGTCGTAGAGCGGACGGTCGGTCTCCTCACCGGTCGACGGGTCGGTCCACGTGCGCTTCCCGGTGGCCAGCTCGGTGAAGTTGGCGACCGTCTTGGGCGCGTGGTTGGGGTAGAGCTCGACGACGATGTCGCCGGCGGTGGTGTGCAGAGTCGCTTCCATGGGTCGATCCTCGCACGCACCACCCACAGGTCGCGCGCGTGCAGTGCTCCGGCGGCCGAGGTCGACCCGGAACCTGCCAAGCGCGGGCGCGTTGGACCGATTGGGGGCAAGATGGATCTGCAGAAGGCGCGGGCGTACGCCGCGCGCCGTCGCACGGACGACAAGTAGGGGAGAGCACATGTCGCGCAAGGTCAAGACCGCTGAGATCGAAGCCGAGCGGATCCGCAAGCAGGCGGCCGAGCTCGCTGCCGTCGTCAGCGAGCAGGCCCACCTGGCGAGCAAGCAGGCGAAGCTTCTCGCCGAGCACGGCAAGGACTGGGCGGGCCCGCGCGTCGAGGCCGCCGGCGCCTGGGCCGGGCCCAAGGCCGAGAAGGCGTGGCGTGACACGGTCAAGGTCGCGGCCCCCAAGGTCGAGGCCGCCACCGAGAAGGTGCGCCCCGCCGTCGACAACGCCTACGAGCGGATCGTCGACGACTACCTGCCCCGGGTCTCCAAGGCGATGCACGACGCCGCCGAGGCCGCCGGGAAGACCGACGGCCTCAGCGCGAAGGCCGCCGTCGCCGGCGAGGCCGCCCGCAAGGCGCTGACGCAGCCGCCGAAGAAGAGCCACGGCGTGGTCAAGACCCTCGGCTGGGTGCTCGTGGGCACCGCTGCCGCCGGAACCGGCTATCTGCTCTGGCGTCGCAGCCAGCCCATCGACGACCCGTGGGCGGAGGAGTACTGGGACGACACCACGGTCGCCACCCCCGGCACGAGCGCCACCGCCGGCACGAGCGCCACCGCCGGTACGAGCACCGCCTCGACCTCGGGCGCCGCAGCGGCCGCCGCGAGCGTGGCCGAGAAGGCGAGCGCTGCGGCCAAGAAGGCGGGCGACGCCGCCAAGAAGGCTGCCGAGGCCGCCGGTGGCAAGGCGAAGAACGCCGCCGACAAGGGCTCGGACGCCGCGCGGGACGCGGCCGACGCCGCCGAGAAGAAGGCCGACGAGACGAGCACCGACGGGACCGACGACACGGAGGGCCGCAAGCTCGGCGAGCTCTGACGCACGTCCCGAGGGCCCCGGCCGGCAGCGCGCCGCCGGGGCCCTCGCGCGTCCCGGGCCGGCGCGGCAGGATGACGGTATGCGTATCGCCGTCACCGGGGGTTCCGGGAAGCTGGGCAGGACCGTCGTCACCACGCTGGCCGAGGCAGGCCACACGGTCATCAACCTTGACGTCGCCGGGGAGCGGGGTGCGGGCTACGTGCGGGTCGACCTCACCGACTACGGGCAGGTGCTCGACGCGCTCTCGGGCGTGGACGACCAGCACGACGGCGTGGACGCCGTCGTCCACCTCGGCGCCATCCCGGCGCCGGGTCTGCGCAGCGACGTCGCGACCTTCCACAACAACATGCTCGCCACCTACAACGTCTTCCAGGCGGTGCGCCGGCTGGGGATCACCAACGTCGTCCACGCCTCGTCCGAGACCGTCCTCGGGCTGCCGTTCGACGTCCCGCCGCCGTACGTGCCGGTCGACGAGGAGTACCCGGCCCGTCCGGAGAGCACCTACTCCCTCGTCAAGCACCTCGAGGAGACGATGGCGCGCGAGCTGACGCGCTGGGACCCGACCCTGAAGATCGTCTCGCTGCGCTTCTCCAACGTCATGGACCCGGAGGACTACGCGGCCTTCCCCGGCTTCGACGCCGATCCCACCGCCCGCCGGTGGAACCTGTGGGGGTACATCGACGCCCGCGACGGCGCCCGGGCGGTCCTGCGGGCCCTCGAGCACGACGCCGTCGGGCACGACGTCTTCGTCATCGCCTCGCCCGACACCGTGATGTCCCGGCCCAACGCCGAGCTCCTCGCGGCGGAGTTCCCCGGCGTGCCCGTGCGCGGGGAGATCGGCGAGCACGACACCCTGCTCTCCATCGCCAAGGCGAGGCGGGTGCTCGGCTACGACCCGGTGCACTCCTGGCGCGACGGGTCATGACGTTCTACGCCGAGCAGCCCGTCCGCCGCGCCCTGCAGGTGGCCGGCGACCTCGGCGTCGTGGCGTGGACGGTCGTGTGGGTGCTGCTCGCGCGGGTCGTGCACGGCGCCGTCATGGCCGCCACGGCACCGGGCCGGCACCTGGCCGACGTCGGGACGACGATCGAGTCGGGCATGACCGAGGCCGGCGCCACCGCGGCCGGGGTGCCCCTGGTGGGCTCGCGCCTGCAGGACCCGTTCGACCGGGTCGCGGCGACCGGGGAGCAGCTGCGGCAGGCCGGCGACGGCGTCGTGGACCTCGTCGGGACTCTCGCCGTGGTGCTCGCCCTCCTCGTCGCCCTCGTCCCGGTCCTCGCCGTGGTCGTGCCGTGGGCGGGCCTGCGCCTGCACTACGCCCGTCGCGCCGGGAGCCTGCGGCTCCTCGCGCAGGCCCCGGGCGGCGCCGACCTGCTGGCCCTGCGCGCGCTCGCCCACCAGCGGCCGGAACGCCTGCGTGCCCTGGGACCGGACCCGTTGCGGTCCTGGCGCGAGGGTGACGCCAGGGTGACCGGGGCGCTGGCGGATCTCGAGCTGGGACGCTGGGGTCTTCGCCCGCGCCACACGGCCGACGCACCGGTGACCTGAGGAGAGCGGTCGGCCCGACGGGAGACCCTTCCCAGAACACCCCGCTACCCGTATCGTTTGTCGATAACATCGATCTTCGATATGGGGGCGTCATGGCCGATATGCAGCAGTCGACTCGCCGGGGTCTCCGCCTGGTCTCAGCGGAGCTCGTGGTTCTCGTCGGCGTCGTCCTGAGCGCGGCCCTGGGCCTGTCGGTGCTCGTCGGACCCAACGGCCTGGGCCTGGTGGACCTCGACCCCCGCTGGCCGGTCGTCGGCCAGAGCCAGTACGTGATGGCCGTCGAGACCACGTTCGGCCCCGATGCCGGGATCGTCGTCCGGGGTGCGCCCCTGTGGACCGACACCCCGGACGGCACGAGGGACGCCGTCACCGGTGGGCCCCCCGTGGAGGTGACCGGGCCGTACACGGGCCAGGTCGGGTTCTTCGGTCCGACGCTCGCGCAGCGCTGGTCGTGGGTGGCGTGGCGCGCTGCTGGCCCGCTCCTGGCCGCGGGCTCCCTGCTCCTGGTGCTCCGGGTGGTGCGGTCCGTCCGGACGGGCAGCCCCTTCACCGACGTCAACGCCGGGCGGCTCCGCACTCTCGCCGTGCTTGTCGGCGTCGGCGGTACAGCACTGTCCGTGGCGGGGGAGTGGCTACGGCGGCACCTGCTGGACACCTCTGCCGCGGCGGACATCGTCCAGCGCGACTGGGAGATCACGTTCGTGCCGCTGCTCGCGGGGGTCGTGATCGGCGTCGTCGCCGAGGTGTGGCGAGCCGGGGTGAAGATGGCCGAGGACCTGGACGGGGTCGTGTGACCGGCGACGCCAACCCGCACGGCGCCGTCCGCTGTCACCTCGACGCGCTGCTGGAGGCGCGCGGCATGACGCTGACCGAGCTCGCTCGAAGGGTCGACATCACCGTCGCCAACCTCTCGATCCTCAAGAACGACCGGGCCAAGGCAGTGCGGTTCTCCACGCTCGCGGCGATCTGCGACGAGCTGCAGTGCCAGCCCGGCGACCTGTTCACCGTCGGGACGCGACCGACCCGCTGAACCCGGGGCCGGGGACGCATGAGCACGGCCGGCGCGGACCCCGGCCCGCACGCCGACCGCGGTTCACCAGCCCGTGAGAGTGTCCGCGCGGCCCATCGGTTCCCGGTGCTGGTCGTAGTACCCCGCGTAGAGGTGCCAGGACACCAGGGTGAGGACCATCGATGTGGCCGCGCCCAGGATCGTCAGCAGCCTGTCGTGCCTCCGGGCAGGGACCATCGCGGCAACGAGCACCGCGGCGTTCACGGCGTTGAGCACCGCGAGGCGGTCGTGCGGGTGGTCGGTGACCCAGCGTTCCTCACCGAGCACCGCGCGGGTGGCCCAGGCGGAGTCGTCGGCCCGCGGCGGGGTGAGGACGGGGTTGAGGGCCATCCATGCGCCGATCGGCACCAGGGTCGACCAGCGGCGGGTCCAGACCGGCACCAGGATCAGCGGGGTCGAGGCCCAGCGCGACCATGCGCTGAGCGGGTGGGCGTGGCGGGAGAACATCCACCCCGACATCCGGCGGAGACCGGCACTCATCGGACCCCCTCCCACACCGAGCAGCGACACTACGCCGCAGGAGTGGAGCCAAGGAGACTCGGAGTGGAGCCAAGGAGACTCAGAGTGGAGCCAAGGGGACTCGAACCCCTAACCCCCTGCTTGCAAAGCAGGTGCGCTACCAATTGCGCCATGGCCCCTGGTGCGCCGTGACCGGCGCGGGTGGTGCTAGCGAGCGGGCGGCTCCTCGCCGAAGCTGTCCGTGACCTCGGCCCACAGGTCCCGCTCCTCGCGGTCCTGCTGGATCTTCAGCCAGGTCAGGTAGCCGGCGACGGCGCCGAGCGCGATCAGGAGCTTCCTCTTCACGATGACCTCCGGGCGGTGCGTCCCCGTGACCGGGGTGGTGGGCCTAGCTGGACTCGAACCAGCGACCTCTTCCTTATCAGGGAAGCGCTCTAACCGACTGAGCTATAGGCCCGCGCCCCATCGAGCCTAGGGCCTGCGGGGAGCTGCGCTGTGGGCGCCGGGCAACTCTATCCCAGAGCCGGTGACCGGCCAAAACCTGGGAAGGTCCTCGTGAGCAGTCTCACTCAGTCGTCGGTGAGGGTCATGTGCAGGCCCCCGACCAGCGCCGCGACGATGTTGTACAGGAAGGCCCCGATCGTGCCCAGCGCCGTCAGCAGGAGGATGTCGACGACACCGACGATGGTCGCGAACGACATCACCCGGTCGAACTCGAGGTAGTCCATGAGCTGGAGGAAGTTCTCCGAGCCGATGGAGACCAGCAGCTCCTCGACGTCGGAGAAGACCTGCATGGAGTCCAGCACGAACCAGACCACGGCGGCGGCGACGACGATCATCACGCCGAGCGCGACCGAGAGCAGGAACGACAGCTTCATCGCCGACCACGGGTCCACCCGGGAGACCGACAGGCGCACGCGCCGGGGGCCGGGGGCGGGCGGGCGGGGTGCCCGGGCGGCGGCCGGGGAGGCCGCCGAGGGCGCGGGTCGCGGCCGGGACGCCGTCGTCGGGCCGGCCGACGGCGCGGCGGCCGACGGCGCGGAGGGCGCCGATCGCGTCGTGACCCGCTCGGTGGCGTCGCCGTCCGAGCTGCCGCCCAGGCGTTCGGCCAGGCTGCGCCGCATCGTCGAGGTGCGACCCTCGCCCCTCACGTCCGAGGGGGGCGGCGGCGGGGGCGTGCCCGGGCCGCGGCCGGACGTGCTGCTGCTCATGCGTCTCCTCCTGTGCCGGCGGTGGGCTCGTCAGAGACTACCCCGTCACCCTCGCCCACCTCGGCGGGGCTCTCCGCGGTCGCGCCGGAGAGCAGGTGGGCGTCCTGGGCCACCTTCTGCTCGACGTTGCGGGCCACGGCGATGATGCGGTCACCCTTGTCGGGCCGGGCGAACGTCACGCCCTGGGTGTTGCGGCCGGTGAGGTTGACCTCGGCGACGGCGGAGCGCACCACCTTCCCGCTGGCCATGATGACGAGCACCTCGTCGTCGGGGTCGGTGATGAGCGCCCCGACGAGGTCTCCGCGCTCCTCGACGAGGTTGGCGACCTTGATGCCCAGCCCGCCGCGACCCTGGAGGCGGTACTGCCCCACCGCGGTGCGCTTGGCGAACCCTCCCTCGGTGACGACGAAGACCTCGGAGTCGTCACGGACGACGTCCATGGCGAGGAGCTCGTCGTCGCCGCGGAACTTCATCCCCGTCACGCCCGAGGTGGCCCGGCCCATGGGCCGCAGCGCCTCGTCCGTGGCGGTGAACCGGATCGACTGGCCCTTGCGGGAGACCAGGACGAGGTCGTCGTCGTGGTCGACCAGGCGGGCGGCGACCACGCGGTCGGGGTTGCCCTCGGCGTCCTCGCGCAGGTTGATGCCGATGACGCCGCCGGTGCGGTTGGTGTTGTACTCCGACAGGCGGGTCTTCTTCACCAGGCCGCGCTGCGTGGCCAGGACGAGGTACTCCGCCTGGTCGTAGTCGCGCAGCGAGATCACCTGGGCGATCGTCTCACCCGGCTGGAACGCCAGGAGGTTCGCGACGTGCTGGCCCTTGGCGTCGCGGCCGCCCTCGGGCAGCTCGTAGCCCTTGGCCCGGTACACCCGGCCGAGGTTGGTGAAGAAGAGCAGCCAGTGGTGCGTCGTCGTGACGCCGAAGTGGTCGACGATGTCGTCCTCGCGCAGCTGCGCCCCCCGCACGCCCTTCCCGCCGCGGCGCTGCGAGCGGTAGTTGTCCACCCGGGTGCGCTTGGCGTAGCCGCCGCGGGTGATGGTGACGACCACGTCCTCCTCGGGGATGAGGTCCTCGATGCTCATCTCGCCGTCGAACGGCAGGATCGTGGTGCGCCGGTCGTCGCCGTAGCGGTCCACGACCGTGGCCAGCTCCTCGCCGACGATCTCGCGCTGTCGCTCCGGGGAGGCGAGGATCGTCTTGAAGCTGATGATCTTGGCCTCCTCCTCGGCGTGCTGGTCGAGGATCTTCTGCCGCTCGAGGGCCGCGAGGCGGCGCAGCTGCATGGTGAGGATGGCCTCGGCCTGGACCTCGTCGATGTCGAGCAGCTCGACGAGCCCGGCCCGGGCCTCGTCCACGGTGGGCGAGCGGCGGATGAGGGCGATGACCTCGTCGAGCGCGTCAAGGGCCTTGAGCAGGCCGCGCAGGATGTGGATACGCTCCTCGGCCTTGCGCAGCAGGAACCGGGTGCGCCGGACGATGACGTCGATCTGGTGGTGGACCCAGTGCCGGACGAAGCCGTCCAGGCTCAGGGTGCGCGGGACGCCGTCGACCAGGGCCAGCATGTTGGCCGGGAAGTTGTCCTGCAGCTGGGTGTGCTTGTAGAGGTTGTTGAGCACGACCTTGGCGACGGCGTCGCGCTTGAGCACGATGACCAGACGCTGGCCGGCGCGGCCCGAGGACTCGTCGCGGATGTCCGCGACGCCGGTGATCCGGCCGTCCTTGACGCCGTCGACGATCTTCTGCGAGAGCCGGTCGGGGTTGACCTGGTAGGGCAGCTCGGTCACGACGAGGCACTGCCGGCCCTGGAGCTCCTCGACCTCCACGACGGCCCGCTGGGTGATGGACCCGCGGCCGGTGCGGTACATGTCCTCGATGCCGCGTCGGCCCAGGACCAGCGCCCCGGTGGGGAAGTCCGGTCCCTTGATGCGCAGCATGAGCTCGCCGAGGAGCTCCTCCTTCGAGGCCTCCGGGTGCTCGAGGAACCACCGGACGCCGTCGGCCACCTCGCGCAGGTTGTGCGGCGGGATCCGGGTGGCCATGCCCACCGCGATGCCCTCGGACCCGTTGACGAGCAGGTTCGGGAACCGGGCGGGCAGGACGACCGGCTCCTGGTTCCGGCCGTCGTAGTTGTCCTGGAAGTCGACCGTCTCGGCGTCGATGTCCCGGACCATCTCCAGCGCCAGGGGCGCCATCTTGCACTCGGTGTACCGCGGGGCGGCGGCGCCCAGGTCACCGGCGGAGCCGAAGTTGCCCTGGCCCGCCACCAGCGGGTAGCGCATCGACCACGGCTGGACGAGACGGACCAGCGCGTCGTAGATCGAGGTGTCGCCGTGCGGGTGGTACTGCCCCATGACCTCCCCGACGACGCGGGAGCACTTCGAGAACGAGGAGTCCGGCCGGTAGCCGCCGTCGTACATCGCGTACAGCACCCGCCGGTGCACGGGCTTGAGGCCGTCGCGCACGTCCGGCAGGGCCCGGCCCACGATGACGCTCATCGCGTAGTCGAGGTAGGAGCGCTGCATCTCCAGCTGGAGGTCGACCTGCTCGATCCGGTCGCGGATGACGACGCCGTCGTCGGCCGGGGTGGTGTCCTCGGGAGGCTGGGTCACGTCTGTCCTTCTCGTCGGTGGTTCACCGGGGCGACGGCACGGGCCGGCCGTCCCGGACGGGCGTGCTGGCTCAGATGTCCAGGAAGCGCACGTCGTGCGCGTTGCGCTGGATGAAGCTGCGGCGGGACTCGACGTCCTCGCCCATGAGGATCGAGAACATCTCGTCCGCAGCCGCGGCGTCCTCGATGGTCACCTGGCGCAGCGTGCGCGTGTCCGGGTTCATCGTGGTGTCCCACAGCTCCTGGTCGTTCATCTCGCCCAGACCCTTGTACCGCTGGATGCCGCCGTCCTTGGGCAGCCGGCGCCCGGCGCGGGCTCCCTCGGCGAGGAGGGCGTCCTTCTCCCGGTCGGTGTAGACGTACTGGTGGGCGGCGTTGGTCCACTTCAGCCGGTACAGCGGCGGCTGGGCGAGGTAGACGTGCCCGCCCTCGACGAGGGGCCGCATGTAGCGGAACAGCAAGGTGAGCAGCAGCGTGGAGATGTGCTGGCCGTCGACGTCGGCGTCGGCCATGAGCACGATCTTGTAGTACCGCAGCTTGGTGACGTCGAACTCCTCGCCGATGCCGGTGCCGAAGGCGGTGATGAGCGCCTGGATCTCCTGGTTGCCCAGGGCCCGCTCCAGCCGCGCCTTCTCGACGTTGAGGATCTTCCCGCGCAGCGGCAGGATCGCCTGGTGCTCGGGGTCGCGGCCCTGGACCGCCGACCCGCCGGCCGAGTCGCCCTCGACGAGGAAGATCTCCGAGAGCCGCGCGTCGCGGCTCGAGCAGTCCTTGAGCTTGCCCGGCATGGACGCCGACTCCAGCAGCCCCTTGCGCCGCGTGGCCTCCCGGGCCTTGCGGGCGGCCATGCGGGCGGCGGCGGCCTGCTGGGACTTGCGGAAGATGTCCTTGGCCTCGGCCGGGTGGGCGTCCAGCCAGTCGCCGAGGTGGGCGTACATCTGGCTCTGCACGAACGTGCGGGCCTCGGTGTTGCCGAGCTTGGTCTTGGTCTGCCCCTCGAACTGCGGCTCGCCCAGCTTGACGGAGATGACGGCCGTCAGGCCCTCGCGGATGTCCTCGCCGGTGAGGTTGTCGTCCTTCTCCTTGAGCAGGCCCTTGTCGCGGGCGTACTTGTTCATCAGCGTCGTCAGGGCCGCCCGGAAGCCCTCCTCGTGGGTGCCGCCCTCGGTGGTGTTGATCGTGTTGGCGTAGGTGTGCACCGCCTCGGAGTAGCCCGAGGTCCACTGCATGGCGATCTCCACCGAGATCCGGCGCACCGTGTCCTCGGCCTCGAGGGAGATGATCTCGGGGTGGACGAGCTCGACCTTCTTGGTCGCGTTGAGGTGGTGGACGTAGTCGCGCAGCCCGTTCTCGTAGAGGTAGGAGACCTCCCGGTGCCCGGTGCGGGCGTCGTCGTCGGTGCCGCCGGCGTCGCCGGTGATCTCGTCGCCGGCGTCGGTGACGCCGGAGCGCTCGTCCGTGAGGGTGATCCGCAGGCCCTTGTTGAGGAAGGTCATCTGCTGGAACCGCGCGCGCAGGGTCTCGAAGCTGTAGTCGGTGGTCTCGAAGATGTCCTCGCTGGCCCAGAACGTGACCGTGGTGCCCGTCTCGTCGGTGGGCTCGCCCTTGACGAGGTCGCCGGTCGGCACGCCGTCGACGAAGCCCATCCGCCACGTGAATCCCTGCCGGCGGACCTCGACCTGGAGGCGGTGGGAGAGGGCGTTGACCACGGAGACGCCCACGCCGTGCAGGCCGCCGGAGACGGCGTACCCGCCGCCGCCGAACTTGCCGCCGGCGTGCAGGACGGTGAGGACGACCTCGACGGCGGGGCGGCCCTCGGTGGGGTGCATGTCGACCGGGATGCCGCGGCCGTTGTCGACGACGCGCACACCCCCGTCGGCCAGGAGGGTGACCTGGATGTGGTCGCAGTAGCCGGCGAGGGCCTCGTCGACGGAGTTGTCGACGACCTCGTAGACGAGGTGGTGCAGACCCCGCTCACCGGTGGAGCCGATGTACATGCCGGGGCGCTTGCGCACCGCCTCGAGACCCTCGAGGACGGTGATGTTCCCCGCGCCGTACTCCTGGCTCGTCGGGACGGTCCCGGCGTTCGCGATGCCCTGGCCTGACGCCTTCACGTCGGTGGTCGTCTCGGCGTCAGCACTGTGGTCAGCCACGGTCGCGGGCTCTCCTCGGGTAGCGGGCAGGGCGGCCCGCCGCGGCCGTCACCGGCCTGTGGGAAGGGCCGGGTCCGACCCCTCGGGCGCGCGTGCGCGCCGGTCGGACGGGTCAACGAATTCTACCGTGCCTGAGCCGAAAACCACGAATATCCACAGGTTTTGTCCACAGGTGGGGGCGGGGCGGCGGGTCCCCCGGGAGGGGCTCGGCGTGCTCAGCCGTAGGTGTCTCGCGGGCCGCGGCCACGCACCGCCCGACGCCCGTGCTTCCAGCTCGGCCCGCCGGGACCGAGGACGACGATCGCGGTGACCGTGCCCTCGCCGACCTCCTCGGCGAGCCGGCGCTCGAGCTGGGGCAGGAGGAGCCGGATCTGGGTGGCCCAGGCGGTCGAGCTCGCCCGGACGACCAGCTCGCCGCCGTCGAAGGTCTCCACCTGGCAGTGGTCGGCGAGCTGGTCGCCGACCACCTCGCGCCACCGCCCCACGACGCCGCCCACGCTCATCGACCGGCGCCACCCGTGCTGGGTCACCACCAGCTCCGTCAGGCCGCCGAGCGGCTGCGGGTCGCGCCGGGACGGTCCCGGGCCGGAGATGCCGTCGCCGAGCCCCGGCCCCCGGCGCCACCCGGTGCCTGCCCCGGCGCTCCCGCCGTCGGCCTCGGCGGGCGCCGGCTCCTCGGCGCGGCCGTCGCGCCGGCGTCGCGGGGCGCGGTACAGACCCTTCCCACGGGCGACGTCGCGGGCCCGGTTGAGGGCGACACGAGCGGCGGCGTCGGGGTCCTCGCCGAGTCCCGCGTCGTCCCCGGCACCGTCCGCGGCGGTGCCCGCCGGCCGCTCAACCACGCTCGACCCTCCCCTCGGCGACCTCGTAGCGCGCGCCCTCGAGGACCGCGGGGACGTCCTCGGGCACGGCGGCGGTGATGAGGACCTGACGGGCGCCGGCCACCATCCCGGCCAGGCGCTCACGACGGCGCGAGTCCAGCTCGGCGAAGACGTCGTCGAGGATGAGCACGGGCTCGCCGTCGCCGTCCCAGGGCGCGCCGTCGTCGTCGCGCAGCACCGCGTAGGAGGCCAGGCGCAGGGCGAGGGCGTAGGACCACGACTCGCCGTGGCTGGCGAAACCCTTGGCCGGCAGGGTGCCCAGGGACAGGACGAGGTCGTCGCGGTGGGGCCCGACCAGGCACACGCCCCGCTCGAGCTCGCGCTCGCGCAGCCGGCCCATCGCCTCGAGGAGCCGTTCGGTCACCGCGGGGACGTCGGTGAGCCGCAGCTCCTGCTCCTCCGCGGCGGCGCGCGCGGCCGCTGCCTCGGTCGTCTCCCCGGCCAGCGCGGACGCGTCCGGCCCGGGCAGGTCGTCCGCGACGTCGATGCTGGCGCGGTAGTCGATCCGGGCGGTGCCCTGACCGGCGCTCACCTCGTCGTAGGCGGCCGCCACGGGCCCGCGCAGCGTGGCCACGAGAGCCGCGCGCGCGGCGACGATCCGGGCCCCGGCGGCGGCGAGCTGGCCGTCCCAGACGTCGAGGGTGCTCAGGTCCGGTCGCACCCCCCGGCGCCGGGCGGCACCGGCCGACTTGAGCAGGGCGCCGCGCTGGCGCAGGACCTTCTCGTACTCCGCGCGGACCCCGGCCAGGCGGGGGGTCAGGAGCACCATGAGCTCGTCGAGGAACCGGCGGCGCTGGGCCGGGTCGCCCTTGACGAGCTCGAGGTCCTCGGGCGCGAAGAGGACGGTGCGCACCACCCCCAGGACGTCCCGGGTGCGTGCGGGCGAGCGGTTGAGCCGGGCGCGGTTGGCCTTGCCGGCCACGATCTCGAGCTCGACGAGGGTGGGCCGGTCGCCGTGGACCACCTTGGCCCGCACGACCGCCCCCGGGGCGCCCTGGCGCACGAGGGCGGCGTCCGCGGCGACCCGGTGGCTGGAGAAGGTCGAGAGGTAGGCCACCGCCTCGACGAGGTTCGTCTTGCCCTGGCCGTTGCGGCCGACGAACGCGCTCACGCCGGGCTCGAGGGCGAGGACGACCTCGCGGTAGGACCGGAAGTCGTTGAGGGCCAGGTCGGAGACGTACACCCGTGCCCTCCTCGCGTCACCGCCGCCGGCCCCAGCGGCCGGCGCGTCCCAGTATCACGCGTGCCGGGCCCGGCCCGGGAACCGGGCCCCGCTCCTCGCGGTCGGGCCGGTGCTACTCGTCGGCCGCGGAGTCCCCGGCGGCGGGACGGGTGGCGTGCCCGCCGAACTGCTGGCGCAGCGCCGCGACGGCGCGCATCGCGGGCGAGTTGGGCTGCCGGGAGGAGAACCGGGCGAACAGCGCCGCGGAGATCACGGGGACCGGCACGGCGTTCTCGATGGCCTCGAGGATGGTCCACCGGCCCTCACCGGAGTCGTCCACCCAGCCGGAGATGTCGTCCAGGCCCGGGTCGTCCTTGACGGCGTTGACCATGAGGTCGAGCAGCCAGGAGCGCACCACGGTGCCGCGCTGCCAGGCCCCGAACACGGCTCCGACGTCGGTGATGAGGTCGTCGCGGGCCTCGAGGAGCTGGTAGCCCTCGGCGTAGGCCTGCATGAGGCCGTACTCGATGCCGTTGTGGACCATCTTGGCGTAGTGCCCGGCGCCGACCGGCCCGGCGTGGACGAAGCCCTCCTCACGGGGACCGTCCGGGCGCAGGGCGTCGAAGACGGGCATGAGCAGCGCGATGTCCTCCGCCGCTCCGCCGGCCATGAGGCCGTAGCCGTTGTCGCGGCCCCAGATGCCACCGGAGACACCGACGTCGACGTACCCGACGCCGCGCTCGGCGAAGGCGGCAGCGTTGGTGCGGTCGGCCTCGAAGTGGGAGTTGCCGCCCTCGACGACGACGTCGCCCTCGTCCAGGAGCCCCGCGAGCTCGTGCAGCGCGTCCTCGGTGGGAGCTCCGGCCGGGACCATCACCCACACCACCCGGCGCGGCGCCGGGAGCGCCGCGACCAGCTCGGCGAGCGAGGCGACCTCGGAGGTCGCCGGGTTGACGTCGTAGCCGGTGACGTCGATGCCGGCCGAACGCAGCCGCTCGGCCATGTTGCCGCCCATCCGGCCCAGGCCCACCATCCCGATGTGCATCGCGTCCCCCATCAGCCGGCGAACCGGATCGGCATGAGCAGGTACCGGAAGGCGGGGTCGTCGTCGCCCTCGAGCGAGCCCTGGCCGGTCATCACGGCCGGCTTGCTCGGGTGGGTGAACGACATCCGCACGAACGGTGTGGTGAGCGCCCCGAGCCCGTCGAGCAGGTAGTGGGGGTTGAAGGCCGTGGTGATGGGCTCACCGGTGAGGGCGGCCTCGAGGGCCTCCGACGCCTGCGCGTCGTCGCCCTGCCCCGCCTCGAGCACGACCTGGCCCTCGGAGAAGCTCAGCCGGATGGGGGTGTTGCGCTCGGCCACGAGGCTGACGCGGCGGGCGGCCTCGATGAGCGCGTGGGTGCTCACCACGGCATGCGTCGTCGTCGTGTCGGGGAAGAGCCGGCGCACCGGGGGGTAGTCACCCTCCACCAGCAGGGACGTGGTGCGGCGGCCGCCTGCCTCGAACCCGATGAGGGCGGCCGGTCCGTCGTCGGCGAGCGCCACGTCGACCGAGCCGGCGCTGGTCATGGACTTCGCGACGTCGGAGAGCGTGCGGGCCCGCACGAGCGCCACCGAGGAGATCGCGGGTGACTTCGGGTGCCAGGAGAGCTCACGCATCGCGAGCCGGTAGCGGTCGGTGGCGAGCAGCGTCAGCTTCTCGCCCTCGATCTCCACCCGGACGCCGGTGAGCAGCGGCAGGGTCTCGTCGCGGCTGGCGGCCGTGGTCACCTGGGCGACGGCCTCGGTGAGGACGCCGGCGTCGATGCTGCCGGTGGTCTCGGGCATCGCCGGCAGCGCCGGGTAGTCGTCGACGGGCATCGTCAGGAGCGTGAACCGGGACGCGCCGCAGGTGAGGATCACCTTCGTGCCGTCGAGGTCGACGTCGACCGGCTTGGCGGGCAGCGACTTGCAGATGTCCGCGAGGAGCCGACCGGAGACGAGGACCACGCCCGCGCTGTCGACCTCCGCAGGCACCTCGGAGCGGGCGGAGACCTCGTAGTCGAAGCTCGACAGGGTCAGCGTGCCGTCGGCGGTGGCCTCGAGGCGGACGCCGGCGAGGACCGGCACCGGGGGGCGCGTCGGCAGTGAGCGCGCCGTCCAGGTCACAGCCTCGGTCAGGACGTCACGTTCGACCCGGAACTTCACGATGGATGACCTTCTCTCGATGACCGAGCCGCAGGGTGCACGCGGCGCAGGGCAACCCTACGCGAGGCGAACAACCGGCGTGTAGTACTCGGTGGGCGGGTCCCCGTCCGTGCCTCGTTGGTTGTCAACAGCCATCCCGGTATCTAGGTGTCATCATCGTCGTAGCACCTGTGGAGACTGTGGAAAGGTGGCGTTGTCGCAGGTCAGGGAGTGGATCGGGCTGTGAGCGGGGTGGTGTGCCGGTCTGTGCGTCACGGCCGGTGGCGGTGGATCGTCGGAACGTCCCCAGCACGCGTCCACCGGTCGGGGTGTCGTCGTCCACCGCGCGGAGGGGGGTTCTCCACCGTTGTCCACAGCGTTGTACACATCTGTGAATCTCCTATACAGGTGACGAGGAGTCCGGGCAAGGGCCAAGAGGCGGGGGTCAGTTCCCGCGGGCCTTCTGTTTGATCCGGTTCGTGAGCTCGGTGACCTGGTTGAAGGTGGAGCGCTTCTCCGCCATCTGCTCACGGATCTTGCGGTTGGCGTGCATCACCGTGGTGTGGTCGCGGCCGCCGAAGAGCTGGCCGATCTTCGGCAGCGAGAGGTCGGTGAGCTCGCGGCACAGGTACATGGCGATCTGACGGGCGTTGACGAGCACCCGGGAGCGGTCGGCCGAGCACAGCGCCTCGATGGAGACCGAGAAGTAGTTCGCCGTCTGGCCCATGATGAGGGCCGGCGTGATGTCCTCGCCCTCGGGGTCGGTGATGAGGTCCTTGAGGACCATCTCGGCGAGGGACAGGTCGACCGGCTGGCGGTTGAGGTTGGCGAAGGCGGTGACCCGGATGAGGGCCCCCTCGAGCTCGCGGATGTTGGTCGAGATCCGTGAGGCGATGTACTCCAGGACCTCGTCGCTCGCCTGGAGGTGCTCGGCGACCGCCTTCTTGCGCAGGATGGCGATGCGGGTCTCGAGGTCCGGCGGCTGGACGTCGGTGAGCAGCCCCCACTCGAACCGGGACCGGAGACGGTCCTCGAAGCCGTTGAGCTGCTTGGGCGGCACGTCGGAGGTGATGACCACCTGGCGGTTGTCGTTGTGCAGGGTGTTGAACGTGTGGAAGAACTCCTCGACCGTCTGCTCCTTGCCGCCGAGGAACTGGATGTCGTCGATGAGGAGGACGTCGACGTTGCGGTACCGGCGCTGGAAGTTCTCCGCCTTGTCGTCCCGGATGGAGTTGATGAAGTCGTTGGTGAACTCCTCGGAGTTCACGTACCGCACCCGGATGCCCGGGTAGAGGTTGCGGGCGTAGTGCCCGATCGCGTGGAGGAGGTGCGTCTTGCCCAGGCCCGACCCGCCGTAGATGAACAGCGGGTTGTAGGCCTTGGCCGGCGCCTCGGCCACGGCGGTCGCCGCGGCGTGCGCGAAACGGTTGGACGACCCGGTCACGAAGGTCTCGAAGGTGTACTTGGGGTTGAGCCGGGAGGAGTCGACGGAGTGGTCCTCCGTCGAGCTGCCCCGATCGGCCACCGAACGCACCGGCGGCGGCAGGGGCCGGTCGTCGAACGGCACCCGGGCGGGGGTGCGTGCCGAGGGCGCCGTCCGGGGAGCCTCCGCGGTGGGCAGGACCGGGCCCGTCGGCTCCAGCGGGGTCTCCTCGAGCGTGGGGTCGACGGTGACGGCGAACCGCACCGTCCCGCCGATGACCTCGGCGAGGGCGTCGGTGATCGGCTCCCGGGCGCGCGTCTCGAGGAAGTCCTTGGCGAAGTCGGAGGGGACCGCGAGCAGGATCGTCCCGTCGATGACGCCCAGGGGGCGGGTCATCCGGACGAACGCCAGCTGGGCGCCCCCGATCTCGCCCCGGGAGCTGAGGAGCTCGACGGCCTGGGTCCAGCTCTCCGTGATCGGTTGTGTCTCAGGCAACGAGGGTCCCCTTGGCGCAGTGGTCGGGCAGACGACGAGTGTGGCACGTCCGCACGTCGTCCACACACTTATCCACAGAGTGTGGGTAGAACCTCAAGGCGCAGACACGACGTTTCACCCCAAGACCGACCGGTTCACCACCCCCTGCGGACGCTGGCTGCATCCA